>JAGQLW010000001.1 GCA_020428995.1 Candidatus Moraniibacteriota bacterium
GGAAAGTAGGTTTTCAGACTGGGGGCTTTTTGTATTGACACCGAGTCGAAAAAGGTGTATTATTACAGGGTGAACCTTAAAAATCATGGGGTATTTGTCATAGCAGAAAGTGGCTTCATTTAGGCCTTTCTCTGCTATGGCAAACTTGATTTCTCGAGAGCCCGCTAGCGCCTGCAAAGGAGATAGACCATGTCCAAAAATGACATGCTCGCTCCCATCGTTCGTGCCCTTGTGGGTATTCCGCAAGAACGACTGGGAGTTTTGTTTGATGCTATCAACAAGGTTGGCAGTGCTGATGGTGAGCTCTGGCGGATACGTTTCGCTGATGTGCTTCGCGAAGGAGTGAAGCCAGCGATTCTGTCACCTGAACTGTCGTTCGACACTTTCATCCATGTCGACCGCTCAATTCGGCTGGTCTATCCCGACTGGGTGAAGACGGTGATGCATTTGGAAATCGAGCACACCGGTCCGGTCGAGTACGACCTTACCAGCGTGGCGCTTTGGCTCCATGACAGTCAGAAGAACGGTCGCTTCATGGAAGGTAACAAACTCTATGAGTATTTGAAGGAAGAGAAGATGCTCGAGAGTTGCCTGTCGCTGCACGATGGCGAAGAGATTCAGAAGAAAGGCATTGCCGTTTTCCGGAAGTTCTTCCAAGGCAATGTGGTTTTTCTCTGGAAATCAGTCGTGCAGAGCCGTCGTGGCCTCCTCAGCGTCCCATCTCTCTACGAGAGCGACGGCAAGGTGGTGATGGACTGGCACTGGTTCGGCAACGACTGGAACGACGACAATCCCGCTCTGCGCTTCGCAAGTTAGCACTCTGGACTCTGTATCTTTGGTCTTTTAGACCCTTGATATTTAGTCTTTTGACCCCGTATTTTACCTAACAGGTGTGCGGGGTTTTCATTTTCTCATTTTTTCACCTTTTGATATACCAAAAATTGGTAGTAGGCGAATCTTGCAGGCGACTACGGTTGCCAGCGGCCGAATCCGGTATCCATACATCGAGAGTCTCTCTGGTTACGGCTTGAGAGAGAGTGATGTGTGTAGACACTTCATAAAAAATGAAGATATTTGGTATAAGATGCTAAGGTATTTGAGATGTCGGATTCGATGCAACCTTAAGAGTATTCAAGGGATGGTGGCACAGGTGGTATTTTATATGTTCGTGCAGAACCGCAATGGCAATCTCAGCGTCCCATATCTCTACGAGAACGACGACAAGGTGGTGATGAACTGGAGCTGGCTCGACAACAACTGGAATGACAACAATCCCGCTCTGCGCTTCGTCATTCTCTTCTTTTCTTCTCTCACTGGTCAGGGGAGTTTTGTTTTTTCAAGAGCTGTCCCCTTGTCAACCCCTGAGCATCCTACCTATTTCATCAAGCCTTACTGAAAGCGCCAGATACTTTTTATTGTCCAATGATTTGGTCTCCCACAAAATCATTAGGAAGAGTTTGAGGGTATCCATTTTTTTTGATAGCGTGGCGGATATACGGAATCTTTTCTGTACCTGAAGAAAAACTAGCTGCTGCCACTGTCTCAATAGCATCCACAAAGAGACTATCAATTTTCTGCCCTAGAGAATGTCCGTGAATTTTTGGCAAAGTAAAAAGATAACTATACCACGATTTGTATCCTTCCTTCAATCTCTGCAAAAGAGGTAAGAGATTCGGGGGGGGGGTGGTGTTCAAAGAAGGGTTCATATATAAAAAGAAAATGTTTTGATACTTATGATAATATCATTTTTCTCGATAATTTGATTCTCGCTTGGAAAGAGTTCTTGAAGGGAAAGCAGAAGAAAAAAGATGTCCAGGAGTTTGAATTGCGCCTTATGGATAATATCCTCGCACCGCACCGAAACCTCGTAACTAAAATATACCAGCATTCAGCCTACGAGGCTTTCAATATTTCTGACTCAAAGCCAAGAAATATCCATAAGGCACGAGTGAAAGATAGAGTATAGTTCATTGTGCCATCTACCGCATTCTCTGTCCTTTTTTCGACCGACTGTTTATTGCTGACTCATATTCCTGCCGAAATGGTAAAGGAATCTACAAAGCTCTCAACCGCTTCCGAAGCTTTGCTCGCAAGGCTTCTTACAACCATACCCGGACGGTGTGGGTGCTCAAATGCGATGTGAGGAAGTTTTTTGTTTCTATCGACCAGGATGTTCTCTTGAGGATTCTCGAAAAGCACATTCTAGACCAAGACATTCTTAATCTCCTTTCAGAAATCATTGGGAGCTTCCATACAGAGGAGAGCAAAGGCTTGCCACCGGGCAATCTTACTTCTCAGCTTTTGGTAAATGTCTATATGAATGAGTTTGACCAGTTTATGAAGCATCAGGTGAAGGCAAAGTATTATATCCGCCATGCTGATGATTTTGTGATTTTTTCGGATAATAAGGAGCAGCTAAAGACAGTTCTTTTACAGATAAGTGCTTTCCTTGAGTTTCGTCTTCGTCTTAAGCTCTATCCTGATAAGGTATCTATTCAAACTGTAGCTTCTGGTGTGGATTTCCTTGGCTGGACGCACTTTCCAGACCATCGAGTGTTACGCACTGTTACTAAGAAAAGAGCCTTTCGGAATATCCGCGAGAAGGAAGGGGGGGCGGGAAACGGTGGAGTCGTATCTCGGGCTTATGAGGCACGGAAATGCTTACAAGTTACGAGAGAGGATTGAGGCCACATTGGTTGATTGAGACCAACTTATGCTATCCGAGCCTGCTTAATAGTCATCCCGAGCGATTGCCAATCTTGCAATTCTCGGGTAAGATGGTTCTAATTGAGTAGGGGGTGGTTCACCAAGAATCGATTTGCTATTTGGCGAATTTGGCGAAGTAATTCCATTAATTAATAGATATATGAAATCTTTTTTTACGAATGAAAAATATGGGGAAGTTATCCCGGGTTTGACGATTGAGGGTAAGCCGGCACCTTATGGTGTTGTGAATGAGCGGGAGGTTCGTGCGGCGGCAGGAACTATGTTTGCAATTGGTTTCGCGACGTTTTTTGTTGTTTTTTTTACAAAAAATTATGTTTTGTTGAATGTTGTTGTTACTTTTTTTTGGTTAGATTTTTTTCTTAAAACTGTTTTTGCTCCTCGTTGGAGTATTTTTGGTTTTTTGGGCCGTTTGTTTGTGAAGGGACAAAGGATGGAGTATGTTGGAGCGATTCAGAAGCGTTTCGCGTGGTCAATTGGCTTGTTTCTTGCTTCGATTATGCTTGTGTTTGTTGTGGGATTTGGCGTGTTTGGGTGGCTTCCAATTGTTGTGTGTGGAACGTGTTTGTTTTTTATGTGGATGGAGTCGGCTTTGGGAATTTGTGTAGGGTGTAAAATTTATGGCATTTTGGTGAAGAAGGGTGTTTTGCCAGAGCCTGAACATCGTCCAGCGTGTCCTGGAGGTGTGTGTGCGGTTGATCCGGCAATCTTTCAAAAGAAGTCATAGTTTTTTTGGAATGATTGATAAAAGTATGGTTTTGTATTATTTTAGGTCTAGTTATTTTTGCAAAGAAGAGGGGTTGAGTCATGAATGATTTTCATGTTCGTTCTTTTTGTTGGGAGTATGGTGTTGTGGTTATCTCTCTCGTTTTCTTTTTTGTGTTTTCTGTGCAGGAGCTTTTTGCTCAAGATGTGAATCAGGAAGAGGGTCAGAAATTTTTGCTCGATGTCAGGGTGCTGCCTCCAGTCGTTTCGGTTATTGGTGATGATGGGGGTATTGTGTATATTGTTCACCAGGGAGGTCGTTTCTCTGTTGATGTTCTTGTATCTTCAAAAGGTGACATGTCTGAAAAATCTGTTGTCACAATTTCTTTTTGGGACAGTCAGATGGTTTCTAGTGGTGTTTTTTTATGTTACCATCTTTGGAGCCTCTTCTGGCACAAGAAGTTTCTCTCTTCTTTTTGGTGGTTGATCTGCGATTGACTCCGGGTGATTACCACATGGTTGTTCTTTGGGAGACGTTTTCGGATATACAACGTGGCTTGGAGGAGGGTCGGATATTGTATAGGGCAACGTTGCAAATCCCAGTTAGGGTTCTGCCACCTTCTTTTGAAGAATTTCCAGAAGTTTTGCCGACATCTGGCGATATCTTGCATATTTAGTAGCTGGCCGTGCTTTTCTTTGAGACCGCTTTTCTTGTTTTCAGGATTTGCGGTTTTTTATTTGAATACGAAAAAAAGTGCTCCAATGGTCATGAGGGTTGCTCCCATGCCGGTTTTCCATGTAATTCCTTCTGATAAAAAAAGTGCCGCAAGCACGAGAACAAAGACGACGCTTAATCGATCAAGTGCCGCAACTCCTGTTGTCGGACCGCTTTTTAGAGCAAGGAAATAGAAAAACCAAGAGATTGCTCCTGCTGTTGCAGACAGAACAATCCAAATGAGTGCGTTTGTGCTTATTGTGTCGAGTAGTTTTGTTTTTCCTAGAGCTATGGCTGCTGTTGTGAGTACTCCTGCCATTACGATTGCGCGAATAGTTGTTGCTAGAGTGGTGTCAATACCTTCTAGGCCGATTTTTCCAAAGATTGCCACAAGAGAAGCAAACAGTGCTGCTAGCAGTGCATAGATAATCCATGGTTCCATTTTTTTTCTACTATATTTTTATTGATGTGATTCGTCTTCGTCAGCTTCTTCTTTTGTCTTGTGGATTGTTCCTTGCGCATGTTCTGGTGGGGTGTAGATTGTGTAGAGTTTCAAGACTTCGGTTTCTGATGTGTTGCAGATTCTGTGCTTTGTTCCAGCGGGGATAATGACGGCTGATCCATCTTTGAGTTGTGTTTCTTCTCCATTTAGGATTGCTTTTCCAAAACCTTGTTCAATGCGGATGAATTGATCGTGGTCCTCGTGTGTTTCTTCTGGAATATCTTCTTTTGGTTTGAGTGTCATGACAACCAGTTGACTTCTTTTGGTTGTGAAAAGCACTTCTCGATAGTTTTCGTTTGAGAGTGTTTTTTTTTCAATGTTTGTTATAAATCCATTCATGGTTTTTTAATCTAGAAATTATATATTTGGTGTATTTTTTTGACATTAAATCTTTCTTTGTCGTTAAGACTATGAAGAACAGATTAGAGAGCGAACGTGTTAATTTGTAAAAAAAATAGTTCTTTTTACATTGTACTCCCGTCTTCTGTTTATGTGCAACTTATTTTCTTTTTGTGGTACAATCTTTTTGAAGATTTATTTTGGTTTTCCTATGTTGTATAAGGTTGTTTCTGATAATTTTTCTTTTGTTTGTCGTTTTCGTCGTCACCCACGAGCACGTTCTTACACTCTTTCCATTCGTCCTGATGGCGCTGTTTTGCTCACAATGCCACAGCGAGGGAGTGTGCGTTTTGCACAGAAATTTGTACGTGAGAAACATGCGTGGATTTTTCGTCAACTGGTTCATTCTTCTCGTGAATCTCAGACAGAGGGCTTGTTTCGTAAATATTCGGCTACTGATTATATTCGTTTTCGTAATCGTGCACGCGCAGTGCTGTTTCGTGATGTTTCCTTGGTTAATCGTTTGTATCAGTTTTCTGTTGGAGACATTTCAGTGCGTAACCAGCGAAGTCGGTGGGGTAGTTGTTCACAAAACGGTGATTTGAGTTTTAACTTTCGGACATATTTTCTTCCTGAGCAATTACGACAGTATATTGTCGCGCACGAATTGTGTCATATTGCTCAGCCGAACCATTCATCTGATTTTTGGGATTTGGTTGCACGTTTTGTTCCTGAACACCGTTTGATACGTCGTCAATTACGTTCTTTTGAGTAGGTCTTGCGTGGTTTAGATTTGATCATCTTTTCGTAATGTGCGACGAATGTGTGATTTTGCATTAGATGTTCTGGTGAATTTTAACCAGTCCCTGTTAGGTGTCTTTTTGTCTTTGGTTGTGAGAATTTCAATCACTTGTCCATTGTTAATTTTGTAATCCAGAGGCACCATTTTTCCGTCAGCTTTTGCGCCTGTTGTTCCATTTCCAACTTCGGAATGAATTGAATACGCAAAATCAATAGGGGTTGCATCTTCTGGTAAATCAACGATATCTCCTTTTGGTGTGAAGGCAAAAATATGATTTTTAAAGAAGTCTATTTTTAGTCCTTCGAGGAATTCATCATCATCTCTTCCGATTTCTTTTTGCCATTGTTGTAGTTGTCGAATCCATGCAATTTTTTTCTCGTCTAGTTTTTTCACTTCCTTTTTCTTTCCTGGCCAGAAATAGTCTCTCCATCTGCGTTGTTCATTTTCGGCGTACATCCAATGGGCTGCGATGCCGAATTCTGATTCGTCATGCATTTTTTGAGTGCGAATTTGTACTTCAATAATCCGTCCTTGTGGCCCAAAAATTGTTGTGTGGAGTGATTGGTATCCGTTTGGCTTTGGTAGGGAGATATAATCTTTAATACGACCTACCATTGGGCGATATGTTTTGTGTATTATTCCTAGTGTTTCATAACAATCGGCAACACTGGGTACGATGATTCGAATTGCGATTAGGTCGTAGATACGGTTTTCATCCATGTCTTTTCGTTGCAATTTGCGAAAAAAGCTGTGAAGTCTTTTGACGCGACCATGAATATCGTTTACGGAAATTCCTTCTTTTTTTAGCGTGCTCTTAATTTCTGTAATTGCTTTCTCGATATATAGTTCTTTTTCTTTGTATTGTTTTGCGCCGTGTTCATAGATTTTTTTGTAATTTTCTGGTTCAAGATATTTGAATGTCAGGTCGTCCAGTTCGTCTTTGATCTCTCCGATTCCAAGACGGTTTGCAATGGGGACAAATATTTCTAATGTTTCTCGGGCAATGCGCTTTTGTTTGTCTGGTGGATTGTATTCTAGTGTGCGCATGTTGTGGAGTCGGTCGGCAAGTTTAATGAGTACTACTCGAATGTCCGCTGCCATTGCCAAAAACATTTTTCGTAAATTTTCGAGAAAGTATTCTTCTTTTGATCCACGCAGACGGATTTTGCTAAGTTTTGTGATTCCGTCGACTAGCAGTGTGATTTCTGGACCGAATTTTTTTTCAATTTGTGCTAGTGTCACCTCGGTGTCTTCTGGGACATCGTGAAGAAGTCCCGCTGCAACTGTTTTTGGTTCTGCTCCAATTGACGCGAGAATTTTTGCTGTGGCTAAACAATGTTGGATGTAATCGTCACCTGAGCGTCTTTTTTGACCTCTGTGTGCTTCCTCTGCCATTTCCCAAGCCTGAGTGATGAGTTTCTTGTCTTTGTCGTTTAGGGGGCGTTTGAATGTTGTGAAGACGTCGTCTAGTGTCATATGCTGTATCTTTTAAAGATATTTTTTATTTCTTTGACTGTTTTTTTGTTCGACCTCTTTTCCTGTATACTTTTTCTTGCGCGAGAATTTCGCAGGCACGTTCAAATGTGATTTCATAGACATCGTCTTCTTTGAGTGAACGAAAATCTCCATTGTGTACGATGTAGGGTCCGAACCTTCCAATATTTGCGGTGATTTCTTCATTTGTTTTTGGATGGTTTCCCAAGATGCGAGGAAGGCTGAGGAGTTTGACGGCTTTTTTGATTGTAATGCTTTCCGGTTTTGTTTCTGCGGGTATACTGGCACGTTTTGGTTTGGGTTTCCCTTTTTCTTTTTCACCCATTTGTATGTATGGACCATAGGGTCCTTCGAGTACGTAGATATTTTCTCCGGTTTCTGGATGTGTTCCGATTGGTTCGTCTGGTTTAATTTCTTCACCTTCTTTTGTGCGCATGCCGTCACATTTTGGAAATTTTGCACAACTCATGAAACGACCATTTTTTCCTAGTTTGAAGATCATTTTTTCATTGCATTTTGGACATCGAATTTTTTCATCAACTTTTTCAAGTGTTGTGAGTTTTTTTGCTGTTTTTTTTGCAGTGACATCTTTGGAAAATGGTGTGTAAAAATCTTTGAGTGTTTTTGTGTAGCCTCGCTTTCCGTCGGCGATTTCATCAAGTTTATCTTCCATTTCGGCAGTAAATGAATCGCTGATATAGTCTGTGAAGTTTTTTTCTAAGAATGTGCTTACCACTTCACCTGTTTCTGTTGGTATTAGTGAACGACTTTCATGCACAACATAACCACGATCATCAAGTGTTTTGATGATTGATGCATAGGTGCTTGGTCGACCGATTCCTCGTTTTTCCATTTCTTTAACGAGGCCTGCTTCGGTATATCGTCTGGGTGGTTGCGTTTCTTTTTCTTCCGCGTCTATTTTTTTTAATTTCAAGTCCTCACCTTGTATTACTTTTGGAACTTCTTTTTCTTCGCTTTTTGCATTTTGGTCGATGGAAAACCATCCTGCAAAGAGTGTTCGTGAGCCGTTTAGTGCAAAATCAGGAATATTATTTTCTTTTGTTGATGCTGTTATGCGTGTTTTGAGGATTTTTGCGTCTGCCATTTGTGATGCAATTGTGCGGATGCGGATGAGGTGGTAGAGCTTTTTTTCATCCTCACTTGCTCCAACATGTTCTTTTTGGATGCTTGTTGGTCGAATTGCTTCGTGAGCTTCTTGGGCGTTCTTACTTTTTGTTTTGAAGCGACGTAATGTGAATAATTCTTTCCCAAAATGTGTTAGGATGAATTTTTGTGTTTGTCCTAGTGCTGTGTCGCTGAGTGTAACGCTGTCGGTGCGCATGTATGTAATATGACCAGCTTCATAGAGTTTTTGTGCGAGACGCATTGTTCGTGCTGGTGTAAATCCGAGTCGTGTGCTTGCAGTTTGTTGTAATGTGGACGTTGTGAATGGTGGGTAAGGAGAGCGTTTTGCATTTGTTTCTTTAATATCGCTGACGAACCAGTTACCTTTTTCTCCATTTGTTAGGATTAAATCTTTTTCTTTTTTTTCTGTTGGTTCTTTTGTACATGTCAGTTCGAGGAGTTTATTGGTTTTGTTTTTTGTTGTTGCCGTGATTGTCCAAAATGTTTGGGGAATGAATTTTTTGATTTCGCGTTCGCGTTCAACAAGAATGCGTAGTGCGGGTGATTGAACGCGTCCAGCAGAGAGTCCATAACGAACTTTTGACCAAATGAGGCCTGAGAGGTCATATCCCACGAGTCGGTCTAGTACGCGTCGTGCTTCTTGTGCTTTTCTTAGATTCTGGTCAATTTTTCGTGGTTTTTTCAGTGCCTCAACAATGGCTTCTTTTGTGATTTCGTGGAATACAACACGTGAAGAATCCTTCTTTGCCTCTTTTTTTATAATGTGTGCAATGTGCCATGCAATTGCTTCTCCTTCGCGGTCGGGGTCAGTTGCAAGAAGAATCTCTTTTGCCTTTTTTGCGGCATCAACCATTTCTCCTACTACTGGAATTTTTTTGTCTACGATTTCGTAGTGGGGAACAAATCCTTTTTTGATGTCAATGGCATTTTTGTTGCTCTTTGGCAGGTCGCGAATGTGTCCAACACTTGCCATGATTTTATAGGGTGATGTTTTGCCAAGATATTTTGTAATTGTTCGTGCTTTTGTTGGGGATTCGACGATGAGTAATTTCATAGGAGTTGTTAGTGTTTTTTAAGTGTTGTGTGGAGGATATAATTTTTGCCACCGATGTCTTTGAGAATTCCTTTCATTTCCAGCATAACAATTGTTTCTGCAATCTTTGCCGTCTCTAGTCTAGAACGTGCCATAATCTTGTCAATGTGTATAGGGTCAATTTCGTTTTTAATGAGTATAATGATCTCTTCTTCCTCGCTGTTTTGTGCTGTTATTTTTTCTGCATTATCTTTTCGTGTATCCTCGTCTCTTGTTTGCGTGATGAGTAATTCTTCTAAAATATCACGAATGCAAGTCACCATCTTTGCACCGTTTTTAATGAGTGCATTGGTTCCTGTTGACAGGGGGCTTGTAATTGGTCCGGGGATTGCGAACACTTCGCGGCCATATTCGTTTGCTAATCTTGGTGTGATGAGGCTGCCACTTTTTTGAGCTGCTTCCACAACAAGAACACCGAGACTTATTCCCGCAACAATACGGTTTCTTGCGGGGAAATGTGATGGATGTGCTGTTGTTTCAGGAGGATATTCTGATAGGAGTAACCCGGTTTTTGCAATATTTTTTGCTAATGTTCTGTGACTTTGTGGGGCAATACTATTGTCATCCAGTCCATTTGCTAAGACAGCAATTGTTGGTGTGTTGTTTTTTAGTGCTGTTATGTGAGCAATTGCATCGATGCCTAATGCCATACCGCTTGCAATTGTGATGCCACTTGTGGCAAGCTGTGCTGAAAGTTGTTCTGTGACGTTTTTTCCATAGTGACTGTGTCTTCTTGATCCTACTACCGCAATGATTGGTGAAGTATTTGGGTTGTGTGTGCCACGGGCATAGAGAATGGGTGGATGGTCTGGTGTTTGCGTGAGATCTTTAGGGTATTGTTCATCAGATGGAGTCAGTAAGGCCATTTCATTTTTGAGTAGTTTTTCATAGAGTGTGCCAGGGTTTGTTGTTGTGCGTTTTTGAAGGAGTTCTCGCGTGCTTTTTTCTCCTATTGTTTTTTCCAAGAGTTCTTTGTTTTTTGTGGTCCAGATTTCTTGGGGGTATGTGAATGCGTTTAATAGGCGTTTGATCTTTTGTGGACCAATTGATGGAGTGTGATTGAGTGCGTTGAGAAAAATTTTGTCTTGTTCGTTCATTGGTTCACAGAATAATTATGGTTGTGGCGAAGCTTTTTGTTGATGGGTGTTTTTGTCTCTTTATTTGTATGTCTTGTTGACAGGTCTTTCTTTGTGTGCTAGCCTGCAATGTCGGTGGTTTTTATGTCTCTGCTCACAGTTTCGTGTCGTGCGCCCCCTCCTTACGCGCGATTGCGGTGAAATGTGTTTGAGTGTGATTTTTCACATGATGACACTGCTGTGAGTGGAGTTGTGAATGCCACTTTTTTGTTTTCTGGATTTATTTATTATTGGACGTATCTTTTTTGGCGAGTGTTTTTTTGCACTTCTTTTTGGACTGTGTTTAAAATAAACGTTTTAATTATTGCAAGTGATTTAGGATTTCTTTGTGTATTTGAGGAAATAGGTTGGTGATTGTTTCTTCTTCTTCACTTGTTATTTGTCCTAACACAAAAGATCTTGTTATTAGCTCATTTTCTTTGTTTTCTGGTCTGGTACCAATACGTAGTCGTAGAAATTCTTGTGATCCAAGTCGGTCAATGATTGATTGTACTCCGTTGTGTCCGGCCGCGCGGGAATTTGTGGCAATTTTATATGTTCCAATTAAAATGTCAACGTCATCGTGTATGATGATGATTTTTTCTTTTGATTCTTTGTAAAAATTTAGTGTTCGGATGACGCAGTCACCTGACGTGTTCATGAATGTTTGCGGTTTGACTAGTGTGATTGTTTCGTCGATGCCGGCTTGCTGGTCTAGTTGTTTTTCTTTTCCTAATGTTTTTTTGTTTGTTGTAAACTCCGGCGCGTCTCCATTTTTTTTTGTCCACCAATCGAGAAAGAGGAAGCCAGTGTTGTGGCGCGTGTGTTTATATTTTGTTCCAGGGTTTCCAAGTCCGAAAATGATATACATAGGGCTTTGTTTATTCTTATTCTTGAGGGATTGTGATGAAAAGTTCTTCTTGGTGTGCATTTTGCCATTCTTCCAAAGAATTTTGTTCAAAGGTGTGTTTTGTGATTATGTCTTGTCCCAGTTGGATGATGATGTCGCTGTCTTGTTTGGTTTCTGTTGGTATTGTAGCACTGTTTTTTGTTGCGATTTTTGTTATTTCGAGTTTTTTCATAATCTCATCGAGACTAAAGGGTTTTTGTTTGTTGGTCAAATCAATGATTATTGATTCTGAATTTTTTGGCATGCCCATTTCTTTTAGGGTTGTGTTTTGGAAATTCAAATCGTCCTTGATGAATGTGTAGATTTTTTGAGCTGTTTTTTTATCGTCCGTGTGATTTTCGATAAGTATGTGTACGTCTTCTTTTGCAATTTCTTCTTTTCGTTTTTCCAGGTTTTTAAGATTAAAAATGTTTTTGGCACGTTCACGAATTTCGCCGTAATGACCCGCGCGTGGCACAAGGACGAATACGCGCGTTGGTCCGTAATAGACGTGAGAGACGCGTAACAAACTATCTTTTTCCCAGGCGTCAATAACATTGGTGTTGATGTTTTGTGTGTCTACTGATTGTGCTAGGTGGATGAAGTTGTTGATTTCTTCGAATGTGATGTTTGTTTTGACATGTTCTCCCATGGTGTCCAGAAGTTTGTTGAGTGCAAGGACGTTCATGATTGTTCCGAGTGAAAATGCTTTGTTTTTGACTGCTTGCATGACTTGTTGTTGTCTTTTTGCGCGTCCAAAGTCTCCTTCGGTGTCGTGGCGAAAACGTGCATATTTGAGAGCTGTTTGTCCGTCGAGTTCTTGAAATCCTTTTTTAAGTTCAAATGTTTCGTAACTATAGTTTGGTCCAGGGTAGTTTGGGTCGTAGATATCTTTTGGGACATCAACATGAATGCCGTCAAGAGTGTCGATGACTTTTTTGAATCCTTCGAAATCAACAATGAGATGGTAATGTAGTTTGAGACCTGTTATTTTTTCAATTGCTTTTTCAATTGGTTCGGTTGGATTTTTTGTGTTGTTTGTTAGTCCATATTGATAGAGTCCGTTTATTTTTGTTTGGCTTTTTGTTTCTGGAATTTCTACATAAAGATCACGAGGCAATGACAAGAGTCCAATTTTTTTGTTTTGTGTGTCAATGCTTGCAATGATGATAGTGTCTGTGAGGTTTTTGCCAGGATTATTTTCTCCGGCTCGCCCAAGAAGAAGAATGTTGATACGGCCATCTTCTTCTCCTTTGAGTGGCGTATGTTCATTTGTTATTGTACTTTTGACTATGGTTGTAACGTTTTGTGTTAGTGTCGTGTGATTGTCTTGCGTGTCGACAATCTTGTTTTGAACAGATTGGATTTTCCATACAAAAAATCCTGCCACTGTAGCAGTAATGATTATGGTTGAACAGATCAGAATGAGGATAACTGTTTTAATTATTGAAATTCTTTTTTTATTGGAGGGCTTTTGTTGGAGAGGTGTATGTGCAACTTGCCATGAGCCCTGAGGTTTTTTTCTTTGGATGTCCATATGTTCTTAGTTTACCATGAACTTTATGGGTTTAGTTTCTTGTGGAAGGGACTTTTATATTCGGCATATTTCTGTGTTGAATGCTCCGGTACTCAACGACGTATAGCACATACGTCTTTTTCCGTTCCTCGCATTCGTCTTGAACTATACTCGAATATAAAAGTCCTGCGTTTTTGTCAGGTTTCTTCTTTGCTTGGATGGTTGACGGAATGAGTTTTGTGTGATATAAGGGAAATAGTTATTTTGCTATTTTTTTTGGGGGGGTATGACTCAGTTGACTGGGTTTGATAAGGCGTATCAGGATGTGGCTGTGATTGGGTGCAAAAATGTTCCTTTGGCACGAGCGTTGAGGTCCTTGCTTGATCGGGCAAAGCAACGAACGGTGGGGCAAAGGGAGCAGTCTCGAAGAGCTTTTTATACTCATACTAACGCGT
Organism: Candidatus Moraniibacteriota bacterium; assembly: GCA_020428995.1. Taxonomy (GTDB): domain Bacteria; phylum Patescibacteriota; class Minisyncoccia; order Moranbacterales; genus JAGQLW01. Next base: position 13,496 of record JAGQLW010000001.1, read on the forward strand.
CGGCGCCAAAAGATTGAGTTTTTGAGACCTCTTTGCTGGATTTTTCCGGCGAAGGGGTTTTGTTTTTCAATGACTCAGGCGGATGAGTCATTGAAAAAAAGCTGATTTTTAAGGTTTTTTGTGGCAAGATGACTTTTTTGTCAAAAGAGGCTTGACATATGGAATTTCTCGTGTTATTATTACTGGTCTTTTGAGATTGAGATATTTTTCTCAGAAGACTTCATTTTGTTCATTCACAAAAAACTGAAGG
>JAGQLW010000002.1 GCA_020428995.1 Candidatus Moraniibacteriota bacterium
GGTTTTAACAAAGAAGTGTGCCAAATGTGTTAGTTTGAATAAATTAAGCGCCGTATTCCTGTTCAAATGCTTCATTTGCTGCAATACACTCCTGAAACTGCTTACGTGAATAATGCTCAGATTTTTTTCCAAGATTAAAATGTGAGACTGGACGATAAAAACCCATAACCCGTGTCCACACTTCACAACGTGTACGATGTTCTTGAACCGGTATTGATGCATTCATATTTTTTTATTACTATTTTTATTTAAAATTTTTATTTAAGAAACCCACTCAAAAACCTAGGAAGACATTTTCTGTAGAACTGCACTCACGTGTTTCTGACGCAAAACCGAATCCAAACGCTCACCTATCACACCATTTTCTTGATCACATTTTGGACAAAAATCATGTTCACCATCCAAATATCCATGCGTTGGACAAATCGAGAAAGTCGGCGTCAAGGTAATGTATGGCAGACGAAACCGCCCAACAATCTTTCGAACCAAATCACGACACACAGCTGGAGAACTCACACGCTCACCCATATAGCAATGAAATACCGTTCCTCCTGTATACTTCGTCTGCAAGTCATCCTGTAACTCCAATGCCTCAAAAACATCATCCGTAAACTCAACAGGAATTTGAGAAGAGTTAGTGTAATACGGCGCTTCAGGTGTGCCAGCTTGAATCATCTTTGCATACCGTTTACGATCCTCTTTGGCAAAACGATACGTTGTTCCCTCAGCAGGTGTTGCTTCCAAATTATACAAATTTCCTGTCTCTTCTTGAAACGTTGCCAACTTCTCACGCATGAAATCCAAAATCTCCTTAGCAAACTCCTGTCCAAATGGTGTGCCCACATGCTCCTTATCAAGAGTGAAATTTCGAATCGCTTCATTCACACCGTTAATCCCAATTGTGGAAAAATGATTATTTAATTGTTTCAAATACCTTCGTGTATAAGGAAACAAACCACGATCAATCCATGTTTGGATAACCTTCCTCTTAATCTCCAAAGACGTCTTTGATGTTTCCATCAAATCAGCTATGCGATTAAAAAATGCTTGTTTATCTCCAGCACATGTGTGTCCAATACGTGCAACGTTAATTGTCACAACACCAATAGAACCTGTCATCTCAGCAGAACCAAAAAGTCCACCACCACGACTTTTAAGCTCACGGACATCTAACTGCAAACGACAACACATCGATCGAACATCTCCAGGATTCAAATCAGAATTCACAAAATTCTGAAAATATGGCGTTCCGTATTTCGCCGTCATATCAAAAAGCGGTACGGTTTTAGGATCATCCCAATCAAAATCTTTCGTAATATTATACGTCGGGATTGGAAACGTGAACGTGCGCCCCTTTGCATCTCCTGCCATCATCACTTCAATAAACGCCCGATTCACAATGTCCATCTCCTTTTGAAGTTCTCCAAATGTAAACGCAAACGGCTTCCCACCCAAACGCAATCGCTTATCCCGCAAATCATCAGGAACAGTCCAATCAAGCGTAATATTCGTAAATGGTGTCTGCGTCCCCCATCGTGACGGAATATTTAGATTAAAAACAAACGACTGCACGTTTTGATAGACATAGGCATAAAGCTTGTCCTGAACATATTTTTCACGATCATCAGTCGACAAAAAACTCATCTGATACTTTGTAATATCTGCACGGATATCCAACTCTTTTTTCTTCACAAACGGTGCCATGTACGTATCAAAACTCGAAAACGCTTGCGCGCCAGCCCACTCATTTTGAAGAGTTCCTAAGAAATTCACCATTTGTGCAACCGCACTACTCATATGCTTAGGCGCGTTTGACTCAGTCTTATCTGCAACACCATTAAATCCCTCTTCCAAAAGTGCACGCAAACTCCATCCAGCACAATATCCAGTAAACATGCTCAAATCATGCACATGAATATCTGCTGTCCGATGTGCATCCCCAACTTCCTTAGGATAAATATGCGACAACCAATAATTCGCCGTCACATTTCCCGATGTATTCAGAATCAAACCCCCAACAGAATAGCCTTGATTTGCATTTTCATTCACACGCCAATCAAGTTTTTCCAAATATTCCGAAATCGTCTTATCCACATCAACAACCACATTGCGATCCTCACGCGCTTCACGACGCTTCTCACGATAAAGAATATATGCCTTGGCAACATCAGCATAATCATATTGAATAAGGATCTGCTCAACCATATCCTGCACATCCTCAACAGCCGGAATGGACTGACCAAACTTTTCTTCCAATCCAACAAGAACTTCTTGCGCAAGTGTCATGGGAATTGCATGATCATGATGTCCCAATGACACAACCGCCTTGCCAATAGCATGTTCAATTTTGGAAAGATCAAAATCAACAATACGACCGTTACGTTTTTGAATCTTGTGTATCGCCATAAATAAACAAGAATAATAATTAATCTACAAATATAAATCCTCAAAGAGTTTAGAATTTATGATTTTGAATGTGATTCAAGGAAAACGCAAAGAGCACAGCAAGATGTATATGGAAATAAACCGGCAAGCACTGGAGCGTTTGACACAGAAGCACGTCAAAATCATAGACTCTACTAATATAAACACCTGAAAAACAAAAAGGTGTCACAATAAAAAAATCATCCGTTTCACGACGAATAAACTTTTTTTAACAAAAAACCACTTATCAAAAAATAAGTGGTTCAAAAACATAAAAATTCAAACAAGGAAATTCCTAAACGACATCATAATCCCGCATCAGAAGTTGACTTTCAACATTCTTAACAATCTCAATCACAACAGAAACAGCAATCAACACACTTGTCCCACCAATGCTAATCGCACCAATCCCTGTAAACCCTTGCACAACAATTGGCAAAACAGCAACACTTCCCAAAAAGAGAGCTCCTGCAAGTGTAATTCTGTGAACAATATATTGCAAATACTCAGCCGTAGCACGACCTGGACGTACACCAGGAACATAACCACCCTGCTTCTGAAGATTCTTTGAAATCTTTTCTGGATCAAAAATCACAGCAGTATAAAAATATGTAAACACAACAACCAAAAAGAAATACAAAAATCCATAAAAAATCTGATTTTGAAACAAACGGTTCACTGCCTCAGCAACACCAGCAATAGAAGGACTTGCCACCTGAGACAAAAATCCAGCAACCATCCCTGGGAACAAAATAATAGAGATTGCAAAAATAATCGGAATAACACCCGCCTGATTCACACGAAGTGGCAAATGTGTCATTGAGCCACCATAAGCGACACCACCTCGCATACGCTTAGCATAAGAAATCGGAATAATCCTCTGTCCTTCCGTAACAAAAACAATACCCACCAATGTCACCAATGCAACAGCAAAAAAAAGAAGATATGTAAAAATCTCTGTCGAATCAAATGTGGCAAGAAACTGTGACGTAACCGATGGCAAACTCGCAACAATACCCGCAAAAATCATAATAGACACACCATTACCCAAACCTTTTTCCGTGATAAGCTCGCCCAACCACATCAAAAAAATTGTTCCAGCCGTAGCCGTCACAACAATAGCTACCGTATCAAAAGTAGAAAGACCAACCAAAACCTGCTGAGATCGAAGGAGTGAGATCATGCTAAATGTCTGCGCAACAGCCAGCGGAACAGTAATCCACCGTGTAATCATGGTAAACTTCTGACGACCAGCCTCGCCCTCCTCCTTATACAACTGCTCCAGACGAGGAACAATCATCGTCAAAAGTTGCATAATAATCGAAGATGTGATATATGGCCCAAGACCAAGCAGAACAATAGAAATATTTTGCAAACCACCACCAGAAAAAATATTCAAAAGTCCCAAAAACTGATTGCTTTCAAACAAAAACCGAAGACGCTCCACATCCACACCAGGAAGAGGAATATTTGCCGCCAAACGAAAGACAACAAGAAGAGCAAGAATAAAAAAAATCTTATTACGAAGCTCAGGAACAGAAAAAATCCGAGAGAGAACTGAAATCATAGTAATAGTTGATGATCAAAAAACAAAACGAAGACCTTACAACGTACTAACCAAATCATCAAAAAGCATTGCCCGCCAAAAGTTTAACGAGAGACCTTCCCTCCCGCTGATTCAATCGAGGTGCGTGCAGATTCAGATAATAAAACAGACTCATCAATAACCAACTTTTTTGAAATAGGGCCAGAACCAACAATCTTCACATTCGTACAACGTGTATCGCGAGCACGGATGACTCCAGAAGAAATGAGTGATGTAACAGAAACAGTATCATTAGCAACAAAGACACGATCCAAAGTATCAATAGTCACGGTCAAATTACGAGCATGTGGAGACACAAAACCACGACGCTTCTTCAAACGTTGAACAAGAGACGAGCGACCACCTTCAAAAAGAGGATCAACAGCAGCGCCACTACGAGATTTCTGCCCTTTCATTCCACGACCAGAATATGTTCCACGGCGACCACCACGCCCAACACGTTTTACTGCTGGTTTTGCAGGAAGCTGTGGAGTAAGTTCATGAATTTGCATAAGTCGTTATAAGTAAAAATATATCAGATGGAAATGTTACAAACGTTTTTCACGACGCAATTGTTTCAAAGCATCAATTGTCGCACGAGCAACATTAAGCTTGTTCGAAGTTCCTAAAGACTTGGACACAATATCATGGATACCTGCCAAATCAACAACACTACGAACAGCACCTCCAGCAATCACACCACGACCAGCAGTGGCAGGTTTCAAAAGAATTTTGGCACTACCCTTTTTTATATAAACACTATGTGGAATCGTAGAATCAGACATCACAACATCAACCAAATGACGCATGGCATCATTATAAGCCTTTGAAATGGCATCAGAAACATCATTTCCTTTAGAAACACCAACACCAACACGTCCTTTGCGATTACCAATCACAACGGTTGCGCGAAAACGAAAACGACGACCACCCTTAACAACACGTGTAACACGAGCAAGATCTAAAAGTTTCTGATCATACTCAGGCTTTTCACGACGTCCACGTCGATCTTTTGATGATTTGCGTTGTGTCTTTCCTTGCATATAGATAAATAAACTCCTCTACGGGATTAAAAAATCAAACCAGCCTCACGAGCACCGTCGGCCAAAGACTTCACTCTGCCATGATAAAGATACCCTGAACGATCAAAAACAACTGTCTTAACATCATGCGCCAGACATTTCTCGGCAACATCTTTTCCCAACAAAGACGCAAGCTCCAAAGGATTCTGAGATTTTGAAGAAAGCCCTTTTGTGGATGATGCCACAAGCGTAACACCACGAGAATCATCAATCACTTGTACAGACATTTGAGAAAGACTGCGATTAACACTCAAACGAGGACGTTCAGATGTGCCAAAAATACGAGATCGAACACGACGTTTGCGACGAAGACGAGCAGAATTTTTCAAATTTTGTAACAAATTGCGAGACATATAGTAAATCTACGAAAAAGACAATTAAACAAAGGATTACGCCGAACCAGCAGCTTTCTTACCCTCCTTAAGACGCACAATCTCACCAACATAACGAAAGCCTTTACCCTTATACGGCTCAACAGGGCGAAAACGACGAATCACAGCAGAAAATTGACCAACGCGCTGACGATCAACACCAGAAACAGAAAGGATGTTTCCCTCAACACTAACGGAAAGATCATCGGGAACAACAACATTAACAGGATGAGAAAAACCCAAAGACATGTTCAAATTCTTGCCAGAAAGTGTCATACGATAACCAACACCATTAAGCTCAAGCTTCTTCTCAAAACCAGTCACGACACCTGTAATCATATTTGAAATACAACGAGCTGTGGTACCCAACATTGCCTGTGCATGTTTAGAAGTGCCTTTCTTGGTAATGGTCAAAGAACCATCAGCAATGACAATGACAATATGTGAATCAAGATCAAAAGTAAGAGACCCTTTTGGTCCAGAAACAGAAACAACACGACCGTCAACAGAGACAGTAACACCAGAAGGGATCACAATAGGTTTTTTTGCAATACGACTCATAAGATACGAAATCAATCAAAAAAGAAAACTACCAGACTTCACAAATTACTTCACCACCAACACCCTTCTTACGAGCAGCGGCACCAGTCATCACACCTCGTGAAGTAGAAACAACACTAACACCGTACCCATTACGGATTGGATGAATATCTGCCGCGCGAACATAACGACGTTGCCCAGGACGACTTACACGACCAATATGACTAATAACAGGGTCACGATGTGTTGGAGAAATAATACGATAACGCAAACGCAAAACCAAATCAGAATGAGCATCATCAATCCTTTCAACAGAAACACTTTCAAGAAAACGCTCTTGAACCAAAATTTCTGCAACAGAATGACGCACACGTGAATATGCAAGACGAACAACATCATGTCCAGCACCTTGTGCGTTACGAATACGCGTTAACATGTCAGCAATACGGTCAGTGATCATAGGACAGTCTACAAATAAATCAGCAAAAAATTACCAGGACGACTTACGCACACCAGGGATTTCTCCACGACATGCAAGCTCACGAAAACAGATACGACAAACACCAAAACGACGCAAGAAACCGTGACAACGACCACACTTCCAACAGCGGTGAACTGAACGAGTGCTAAATTTTGGCTTCTTAAGCGACCGAACAAATGTTGATGTTTTTGCCATAAAAATTTCTAAACTCAGAATATAAATAAATACTACTTCTCAAGAGGAAACCCTAAACGACGATAAAACTCAACTCCCTCTTCTCCAGACAATCCTTCCGTTACAATCGTAACCTGAAAACCAAAAATAATCTTTGCATGCTCTGGAACAATCTCAGGAAAAATAGTATGATCACGAAAACCAATATGGATGTTACCATGCGTATCAACAGCACGAACAGGAATACCTTGAAAATCACGAACGCGAGGCATTGAGACATGCACAAGACGATTCAAAAAATCCCACATGCGCTGCCCACGCAAAGTAACGCTTGAGCCCACATCCATACCTTCGCGAATTTTAAAACCAGATACAGCCTTACGAGAACGTCGCATGACAGGTTTTTGGCCAGTAATAGCAGTCAACCCATCAATAACCTCACGCATGCCATTATCATCTTTCAAAAAACGGCCAAGACCAACATTCACAACAATCTTACGAATGCGTGGTACAGAATGTATATTAGCGCGTTTAAAATCTTTTTGCAAGTCCGGAACAATCACGCCATAACGATCCCTAATAGATTGTATTGTTGAAGAAGAATCCATAAATCAAAAAATAAGTATATCCGAAAATTAAGAATCAATAGGCTTGCCACTCTTTTTTGAGATGCGCAATTTTTTACCCTCAGAAACAACATACCCGACACGTGTTGGCTTCTTTGTATGTGGGCACACCAGCATAACATTAGAAACGTCTACTGCAGACGGCATTTCAATACGTTGCCCTTTCTCACCAGCACGACGAGGGCGAACATGCCTTTTTACAATTGCAATACCTTCAACAACAACTTTTCCAAGATGAGGTATCGTACGCAAAACAGAACCGCTTCGTCCACGGTCTTTGCCTGCAATCATTTGTACTGTATCACCTTTTTTAATGCGCATACTATATTTGAGAGTAAAACCGAATAATCACTATTATAAAACCTCAGGAGCAAGAGACACAATCTTCATATAACCACGCTCTCGCAATTCACGAGCAACTGGACCAAAAATACGCGTGCCTTTCGGCTGCTCCCCATCCAACACAACCGCAGCATTATCATCAAAACGAATATATGAACCATCAGACCGTCGAAAAGATTTCTTCTGACGAACAATAACGGCCCGAACAACGTCACCAGACTTTACAGAACCTCGTGGTTCAGAAGTCTTCACCGAAGCGACAACAATGTCACCCAACGAAGCATATCGACGACGAGATCCACCAAGAACCTTAAAGCACTCAATAACTCGAGCACCACTGTTGTCCGCAACAACCAATTTTGTCTCCGCCTGAATCATACTGCTATACAAATAATCGAGAAATAATTACACACCAACAACACGATAACACTTCCGCTTACTAATAGGACGACACACCTCAAAAACAACAACATCTCCAACATTAGAAGAAGTAGACTCGTCGTGGACAAGATACTTTCGTGTCAGACGATATTTTTTCAAATATTTTGAATGAGTACGATATTGATCGACACGAACCAACAATGTTTTGTCTTTGCGAGCACTAACAACCACACCCTTCCAAGAAGAACCTGAGGAAGGCACTGTTTTGTCAGAAATTTTTTCACTATTTTTCGTTGTCATAATATTCTTGATTGTTGTTTTCTTAGACACAAGCCTTCTCAGACATCACCTGACAAATCAGGGCAATCTCTCGACGCAAAGAAGACTGGGAAGAAACCTTTTTATCTGATTGACGAGCACGTCGAAGAAATTGATCGTGGTTAAGAGTGGATCGCTTCTCTCCCAAAATACGCTCAAGCTCTGCACACTCTTTTTCTCGAAGTTCTTGTATCGTCATAGTATTAAACTCTATAAAATTCACCTTGTCAACTACCGCACCACAAACCGTGTGCGAACACCCAATTTATGGGAAGCCAACCGCATAGCCTCACGAGCAACAGTCTCAGTTACACCATCCATTTCAAACAAAACACGCCCTGGACGAATAACAGCAACATAATACTCCACACTACCCTTCCCTTTACCCATAGGAGTCTCAGCACCTTTTTGCGTCATTGGTTTGTCTGGAAAAATACGAATCCAAACTTTACCACCTCGCTGAATACTACGCGTAATTGCACGACGTGCAGATTCAATTTGACGAGCAGTAATGTGACCTGGCGTTAAAGCCTTCAGTCCATACGCGCCAAAGCTAACCTGCGCACCACGCAAAGCTTCGCCACGGATTTTTCCTCCGCGCTGAACCTTTCGATGTTTCATCTTCTTCGGCATCAACATAAGACAAGCAAGAATAACTAGCGATTAAAAACGTCCCCTTTATACAACCACACCTTCACACCAATAGAACCATATGTCGTCTCAGCAGTTGCACGAGCAAAATCAATATCAGCACGTAATGTATGCAATGGAATACGTCCACGAGACAACCATTCACGACGAGACATTTCTGCACCACCCAGACGCCCTGACACTTCAACCTTTACACCCTTAATAATCCGACTCTTTTGCACTTGTTCCAAAGTGGACTTCAATGCACGACGGAAAGGAATACGACGCTCCAACTGTTCGGCAACATTCTGCGCAACCAAATCAGCATTTTCTTCAAAATACTTCACTTCTTGCACATCCATCTTCAACTCAACACGTCGTCCAGCAAAAAATTTCCGCTTAATAAAGGTAGTAAGATCTTCAATACCACTACCTCCACGACCAATCAAAACACCCGGACGAGAAGAAAAAAGAATAATGCGAACAACACCAGCACTACGCTCAATTTCCACCGATGCAATAGATGCACTTTTCCAACGACGACGAATAGAATCACGAATCTCAACATCCTGACGAACCTGAGAAACATAATCGCGATACGAAAACCAACGTGACTTCCAATTCGTTGTCAAACCGATTCGCACACTAAATGGATGAACTTTCTGACCCATAAGAATAATTCCGAAAAAAGATATAGATTAAGTTGCCTTACGACGAAAAACTGCTGGCTTCTTCCCACCAGAAGAACGACCTAGCTTTCCAGAAACAGAACCAACAGAAGAAGCAGAATGATCAGAACGAGTACGTCGTGCCGAACGAGAAACTGAAGAAGAAGACTTTTCCTTCTTGCTAGCAGTATCAGAATTACGTTCAATCTCTGTGTCACCTGACAAAACCAACCGAACATGGCTGGTTCGCTTCAATATCTGTGAAGCACGACCATACGCACGTGGCATATAACGCTTCATGCGAACACCATCCCCAACCTGAATATCATACACATAGAGTTTCGTCTTGTCCAGGCCATAATTATGCTCAGCATTAGCCATAGCACTTTTAAGCAATTTAAGAAGTGGCAGCATTGCTCGTCGTGCCTCTTGTTCTAAGTAAAAAACCGCCATCGACACATCAAGACCCTTGATTGCATCAGCAACCAAACGAACCTTTCGTGGAGAAATCGGCAATGTGTCTAATCGTGCTTCAACGCGCATAAGCAAATACTATAATCGTGAAATAATTCAAAAAAGTTATTATGAGGCCTTTACAGCTTTCGCCACAGCGATATCACGCTGTTTGGCAGCAAGTTCTTGCTCTTTCTGCATCTTACCACCATGGCGTGTAAACTTCCGCGTCGGAGAAAACTCTCCAAGCTTGTGCCCCACCATATCCTCCGTCACAAAAACACTAATAAAATCTTTTCCATTATGAACATCGAATGTGAAACCAACCATTTCCGGAGAAATAGTACACGCACGCGACCATGTTTTGATCGATGTTTTTTTGCTAGATGAAGACATTGCCTGAACTTTCTTCAGAACTATCTCATCAACATACAAACCTTTTTTAAGACTTCGACTCATAATATTAAGATTCCTTACTAAACTACCTAATAGACAAATTTATTTTCTTCGCTTGTTTTTTCGTCGAGACAGAATAAACCGACTACTTGGACGTGAAACGGAACGAGTACGACGACCAAGAGCAGGCTTGCCCCACGGAGTCTTTGGGTATTTCAAACCAATTCCCTGAGCACCTTCACCACCACCATGCGGATGATCCACCGGGTTCATGGCACTACCACGAACAGACGGACGACGTCCAAGCCATCGAGCACGACCAGCTTTTCCAAGACGCTGAGTGCCGTGTTCAAAATTACTCACAACTCCAACAGTTGCCCAACAAGCATCATGAATAAGACGTACTTCACCAGATGCAAGACGCACCTGCGTGTACGTACCATCATTACCCATCACTGTAGCACCAGAACCAGCACTGCGAACAATCTGCCCACCCTTACCAGGAACAAGTTCAATACTCGAGACAACAGTACCAGATGGAACATTTTTAAGTTTCAAACGGTTACCAGAAACAATCGGAGCATCCTCCTTTGACAAAATACTTTGACCAACAGCCATTTGAGCTGTAGCAAGAACATAACGACGCTCACCATCAGCATAACAAACCAAAGCAATCAAAGCACTACGATTTGGATCACGTTCTAACGTCTCAATACGACCAGGAATACCGTGTTTATTTTGAACAAAATCAACAACACGATAACGACGTTTATGACCACCTCCACGATGACGAACAGAAATCTTTCCATTAGAACGTCCTGACTTCTTATTCAAAGAACGAAGCAAGGATTTGTGAGGAGCAACAGAAACAACCCCTTCAGGTTTCACAATGGACATATTCCGTCGTCCAGCAGTTGTTCTTTTGTAAATCTTTACAGTCATAAAATAATCGTTATTACGCTTGTAGTTCTTTAATAAGTAATATTCTGACCATCACGAAGCACAACAAGCGCTTTTTTGTACCCACGATCAAGCCCAACACCTGTACGAGTACGTCGCTTGCGCGTCGCAATACGAATAATACGGACATCCGTAACATTAACAGGAAACATGTGCTCAACAGCCTTAGTAACAGAAAATTTTGTTGCTGTTGTTGAAACAAGAAAAGTATACACCCCAAACGTAGCAAGCAAACGAGCCTTCTCTGTCACAACAGGACCAAGAACAACACCAAAAAGATGTTTAGGTACAGAAGAATCTGAAAAAACTACACCCGTCTTTTGAACACCTTTTTTTGAAACAGAAGACTTCTTTGCTACTGAAGAATTCTTTTGTGTTTCACCTTGTTTTTCCTTGGAAAATAATTTCATATTAATCATCGTTACCCGCAATCAAACACCCTCGGGAGATAAACACTTAAATATCACACTATTTCTTATCAAGCACACCACTTAGACTTTCTGTTTTGTCATACACAGAAACCAGCTCAGAAATAGACTCTTCACTCAAAAACACTTTCTTATACTGCAAAACATGCAAAACATTCAAAAGTCTAGCCGGCTGGCAAAAAACGCTCTGCAAATTACGGGTCATCAAAAATGTATCTTGTTCGGAAGAAGAAAGTCCAACAACAACAGAGTCACCTTCAGGAACAATCTTGGACAACAAATCAGAAAAAATACGAGTCTTCTGCTGCGAAAATTGCAATGTTTCAAAAACAACAATATCCCCTGAAGAAACTTTTTCAGAAAGAGCGCTCAAAAAAGCACTTCGACGCATACCACTCGTCACAGTTTTCAGCATAACAGGACCAAGGGAACGCGGTCCAAAAATAACACCACCTTTTCGCCAAATCGGATTGCGAACCGATCCTGTACGGGCATTTCCCGTTCCTTTTTGCTTCCATGGCTTACGACCAGATCCACGACGTTCACTACGTGTCTTAGTATGAGCAGAACCAGAAAACTGACGAGAAAACAAAACGTCAAAGACCTGTTTGACAAGTGAAATATTTGATGGTGCACCAAAAAGCACGTCTGAATATTCACGCTCACCAACAACATCACCTGAAAGATTGTGTACTGATAATTTTGCCATACAAATCCAATTCCTAGAATAAACAGTAATAATTTATAATACTGACACGAAAACAGTGCGTCCAGGAACACCTGGAATAGACCCTGAAACCAACAAAAGATTCTTCTCCACATCAACATCAACAACTGTCAGACCATGCACTGTTGAACGAACACCACCCATACGACCAGCCATCTTACGACCTTTGAAAACATGCTGTGGAAAAGCAGAACCAATTGAACCCGGCGCACGCAAGTCATGACGATGACCATGTGTACGAGGACTACCAGAAAAACCATGCCGTTTCACAACACCTTGAAAACCTTTAGCCTTAGAAACACCTGATACAGCAACTTTGTCTCCAGACGAAAAAACAGAAACATCAACAGGATCACCTGCCTTAACATCAACGTCTTGTCCATCAAAACGAAACTCACAAGAAGAAACAACCTTACCCTTATCAGACTGAAGTCGCAACTGCACCGCACGATAACCATCACGCTCATCAGTACGAACAAGTCCAACAACATTTGGAGTACAATCTAAGACAGTAACAACAATCGCCTTAACGGTTTTTTCCGAAGGATTCTCGCGATACACTGTACTCATCCCTAATTTGCGACCTATAATACATTTCATAAACCAATCCTATAATCAAAGACAACAAAAAAACGGCTACCAAAGCCATCGGAGCGATCGAAGACAAACGATACGTCCATGTACTCTTACATACAGACACCTTCCTTATGCCGTGTGTGTACTGAAAAATAACAGAAAACACAAGGCACAATGAAGAATGAAATTTATTTTTATATTTACAAAACCACAGCACAGAAAAGTGACCAAAATCACACCTGTAAATGTAAACTACTACATCTTCACTTCAACGTCAACACCAGCAGGCAAATCAAGGTTAGTCAAATCATCAATAGTTTTTGGTGTTGGACTCCAAATATCAACAAAACGTTTGTGAACACGCATCTCATACTGATCACGAGAATCCTTGTGAACAAAAGTCGATCGGTTAACAGTCACTTTATGAATCTCTGTAGGAAGAGGTACGGGACCAGTGATTGTAGCACCTGAACGACGAACAATGTCCACAATCTGTCGAGCAGACTGGTCGATAACCTTGTGATCATATGCTTTGATACGAATACGTACACGTGTCGCACCATCATTTTTTTGTTGCTCTGCCATTGCTCTGTTGAAAACAATCAAATTACACAAACAAAAGTGTGTTAAGAGACTGGAAGACCAGCCTCTTAACACACCGAGAAAAACTATTTCAGAATCTTTGTAACCACGCCAGCACCGACAGTACGTCCACCTTCACGAATTGCAAAGCGCATACCATCCTCCATTGCAACAGGAGCAACCAACGCAACATTAAGCGTAACAGTATCTCCAGGCATCACCATCTCAACACCTTCTGGCAAGGTGACATCTCCAGTAACATCAGTTGTTCGAATGTAAAACTGTGGCTTATACCCCTTGAAAAATGGAGTGTGACGACCACCTTCTTCTTTATTCAAAACATACACTTCACCTTCAAACTCAGTGTGTGGTGTGATAGAACCTGGCTTTGCCAAAACTTGACCACGCTCAACATCTTCCTTTTTCACACCACGAATCAAAATACCAGCATTATCTCCCGCACTACCTTGATCGAGCTGCTTATTAAACATTTCAATACCCGTAACAACAGTTTTTTGCGTATCACGAAGACCAACAATCTCAACTTCTTCGTTAATATTCACAACACCACGCTCAATACGTCCTGTCACAACAGTACCACGACCTTCAATAGAAAAAATATCTTCGATTGGCATCAAATAATGCTTCTCTGTGTCACGAACTGGATCAGGAATACGTGAATCAAGTGCCTCAACAAGCTCCAAAATAGGTTTTGCAGCTTCATCATCAGCAGAAGAAGTCTCAAGAGCTTTCAAAGCACTCCCCTTAACTACAGAAGCATTATCTCCATCAAATTCATACTTAGAAAGAAGTTCGCGCACTTCTGCTTCAACCAATTCAATCAATTCTTCATCATCCACCATGTCCACCTTGTTGATGAAAACAACAATTTCTGGAACACCAACCTGACGAGCAAGCAAAATATGCTCACGAGTCTGTGGCATTGGGCCATCTGTTGCGCTCACAACCAAAATTGCACCATCCATTTGAGCAGCACCTGTAATCATGTTTTTGATATAGTCGGCATGTCCAGGACAATCAACATGTGCGTAATGACGCTTCTCAGATTCATACTCACAGTGAGCTGTTGCAATTGTAATACCACGCTCACGCTCTTCTGGAGCAGCATCAATATCCTCAACCTTGCGAGGTTTTGCAAGACCTTTAAGACTCAACACGTGAAGCAATGCAGCCGTAAGAGTTGTCTTTCCATGATCAACATGACCAATAGTTCCCACGTTTACATGAGGTTTGGTACGCTCAAATTTCTCCGCCATAGACGAAATACGATTATTCACCAAGAAGCCATTTCAAAGAAATCTACCTCCTGCAAAAAAACAGGTAATAAAAATTCTTTTTAAAAGATTCGTGTTGAATGAAAAACAAACAACACAACCCTTGGCAAATAAACTGTTTAATTAATGTTAGAATTATTTATAAAACTCACCAATGAAGTGACATAATAAAAATATACTACAGCACCCCATGCAATGAGAAAAACCAGGCGTGCATCCAAAAGATCAGACACACAAACCCAAGACTCTCTCAATGCTACCAGCTCGAAAAAAAAATGTCAATACTCACACAAAAAAATCTCCGAAATAAAACCTATTTAGACGCAACCTGACCAATAACCTCCTGCGCAACATTGTTCGGAACATCCTCATAATGAGAAAATTCCATTGAATAACTTGCACGTCCTTGTGACATCGATCGCAACTGTGTTGCATAACCAAACATCGATGCTAATGGAACAGTGGCATCAATAATTTTTACACGCGCACTGCCCTCACCACGATCATTCATTTCACGCACAATACCACGCTTTGCACTCAAATCTCCGACAACATCACCCATAAACTGTTCTGGTGTTGTCACTTGCACACGCATAACAGGTTCCAACAAAACTGGTTGCGCTCTCTGAGCAGCAGCTTTAAAACCCATCGACCCAGCAATCTTAAACGCTGATTCACTAGAGTCAACATCATGGTAAGAACCATCATAAAGCGTCACCTTCACATCAACCATCGGATAACCAGCCAAAACACCATTATCTAGAGCCTCAGAAATACCACGCTCTGTCGGCTTGATAAATTCCTGCGGAATAACACCTCCCTTAATTTCATCAACAAATTCATACCCCTTGCCACGCTCTTGTGGTTCAACACGAACCCAACAATGACCATATTGACCACGACCACCAGACTGACGAACATATTTTCCTTCAGCCTCAGCAACAGCACGAACTGTCTCACGATAAGCAACTTGAGGATTACCAACATTAGCCTCAACATGAAACTCACGCTTCAATCGATCAACAATAATATCCAAATGGAGCTCACCCATACCCGAAACAATAGTCTGTCCAGTCTCTTCATCAGAACGAACACGAAAAGTTGGATCCTCTTCAGACAAACGACCTAAGGCAAGACCCATTTTTTCCTGATCAGCCTTCGTTTTCGGTTCAATGGCAATAGAAATCACTGGTTCAGGAAAAGTAATGGACTCCAAAACAATAGGTGAAGCCGGATCACATAGTGTATCTCCTGTTTTTGTTGCTTTTACACCAACAAGTGCGCCAATGTCTCCAGCAGAAAGTTCTTCCACTTCTTCACGATGATTAGAATGCATACGCAAAATACGTCCAATGCGCTCCTTCTCACCCTTAGAAGAATTCAAAACATACGAGCCGGCTCGGACAGAACCAGAATAGATACGAAAAAATACAAGTTGTCCAACAAACGGATCAGTTGCAACTTTGAATGCCAAAGCAGAAAACGGTTGACTGTCATCTGTAGCCGAACGCTGAATCTCTCCTTCTGTCTTTGGATCAATGCCACTAACTGGTGGAATATCTGCTGGTGAAGGAAGATAATCCACAACAGCGTCGAGAACTTTCTGCACACCCTTATTGCGAAGCGCAGTCCCTGTGAGTACTGGATAAAGCTCTGTTTTGATAACTGCAGCACGAATTGCGGAACGAATTTCATCTTCTGAAATCTCTTCACCAGAAAGATACTTCTCCGTCAAAGCCTCATCTGTTTCAGCAACTTTTTCAATCATTTTCTCACGCCATTGCTGTGCGCGCTCAAGGTAATCAGCAGGAACATCACTTTCAACAATAACCTCTCCCATCTTACCATCAAAGGTGTATGCTTTCATGGTAATCAAATCAACAACACCAGAAAAATCACCACGCTCGCCAATAGGATACTGAACAGCAACCGCATGCGGTGTTAAACGATCATGAATGGACTCGAGAGAACGCTCAAAACTAGCTCCTTCCTTATCAATCTTATTAATAAAACAAAAACGTGGAACTTTGTATTTCTCCGCTTGGTGCCACACCGTCTCAGACTGTGGCTCAACACCTTCCTTACCATCAAAAACAACAACACCACCATCAAGCACACGCAAAGAACGCTCCACCTCAACAGTAAAGTCAACATGTCCCGGAGTGTCGATAATGTTAATTTGATGATCACGCCAAAAACAAGTCGTTGCAGCACTTGTAATCGTAATCCCACGTTCGCGCTCCTGTTCCATCCAATCCATCACAGCCTCCCCCTCATGAACCTCACCAATCTTGTGAGAAATACCAGTATAAAACAATACGCGCTCAGTAGTAGTCGTTTTACCAGCATCAATGTGAGCAATGATGCCAATGTTGCGCAACTTATTAATAGGTGTCTTAGACATAAGAAAAAATGAATAACGAACTCAACATATTAAAAATCAACAAAAAAAAACACTCAATTTACCACACAAAAAAAACATCAAAACCCACAAACCCATTTTTTAATACAGGAAGTGGGCATCAACAGGAAAAAATGCGCAAACCAAAACAAGAAAATAATGCATCTTATCCAAAAACCACAATCGACAAAAAAATCTAACGTGCAAAGTGAGCAAAAGCACGGTTTGCCTCTGCCATACGATGAACCTCTTCACGTTTACGCATGGCAACTCCAACCTTGTTCGACGCCTCAATCAATTCAACAGCCAACTTCTCAGCCGTCGGCTTCCCTTTTTGCTTACGAAATGCATCACGAATCCAACGAATTGCCAACGTCTGACGACGATCCCCAGAAACAGGAACTGGCACTTGATAATTGGCACCACCAACACGACGAGACTTGAGTTCAACAATCGGAGCAACATTTTTAATTGCCTGTTCGAAAACATTAAGCCCGCCTTTCTTTGTCTTCTCGTGAATAAGATCAAAGGCATCATAAACAATACCCTCAGCAACAGAGCGTTTGCCATCCCAAATAATGTGTCCAATAAAACGACCGACCAAGAGATTCCCAAAACGAGGATCCGGCTTCCAGTAATTCGGATATTTACGATTTCGTCGTGCCATAATAATCAACAGAGAGAAAAATAAATAAAGATACACCTGCTATAAATAAAAACGAGTCAAACAAAATCAAAAACTAATCAGATTTTTTTGGACGCTTCGTGCCATATTTACTACGTCCACGATTACGCCCATCAACACCAGCTGTGTCAAATACACCACGAACAATATGATAACGTACACCTGGCAAATCTTTCACACGACCACCACGAATCATGACAATGGAGTGTTCCTGCAAATTATGCCCAACACCAGGAATATATGCCGTCACTTCCATACGATTCGTCAAACGTACGCGAGCAATTTTTCGGAGTGCAGAGTTCGGTTTTGTTGGTGTAACAGTCGTCACCTTCAAACACACACCACGTTTATATGGCCCCTGAGCAGAAACAGGACTATTTTTAAGAGTGTTAAAAACAGTTGTAAAAGCTGGAGATTTCGTCTTCTTTACAGATTTTTTACGATTCTTTCGAAGAAGTTGGTTCACTGTAGGCATAAAAATATAGACAAATCAAAAAGGATTGCAAAATAAAAAATAGCACTAACGTCTAGTAAAGCCAATGATAGTGCACGTAAGGTTTTTTGTCAAACACCCTCAATACACAAAAACCAACCTAGAGAGCAAGGCGATAAAAAACACTCCAAAAAAATCCCAAAAAACCACTCAAAAAACCAGAAAAGAGAAAGACAAAGGCAACCAAAAAGAAAAAACCAAATTGCTCAAAAATAGCCATTTTTTCATCACTAATCGGAAAAAAAGAAAACAGGACCTTTGACCCGTCAAGGGGAGGAATCGGCAAAAGATTGAAAAAAGCCAAAAGAACATTCCAGAAAATCACAATCGCACACAACAAAAAAATGATTGCCGAAGGAGATCCAGAAACAGCCGTAGAAACCCCTTCCCAATCAGCAACACGAAGACCTGTAATAATATCCACTTTTAAAGAAACAGGTATGGAAACCATCCTCCCAACAAAAGCTGCAACAAGAGCCAAAACAATATTCACCACCGGCCCAGCAAAAGCCACCAATGCCGGACCCCATCGCTGATCACGCAAATTATATGGATTGTATGGGACAGGTTTTGCCCAACCAAAAGCAAACTGAAAACCACTTAACAAAAGCATTCCCAGAGGAACAACAATTGACCCAAGTGGATCAATATGACTTCGTGGCGACAACGTCAATCGACCAGCATATTTTGCCGTCAAATCACCAAGGCGAAGCGCTGCCAAACCATGCATCACTTCATGAATAATGATGCTATAAAGCAAAATTATGAGATAAAACCCGATCAAAACAACAACTTCAGTCATAAATAACAAAAATAAAAATACTACAAAACAATAACAAAATCATGACAGAAATCTCCCCAAAACACAACCCCCCC
>JAGQLW010000003.1 GCA_020428995.1 Candidatus Moraniibacteriota bacterium
TCCGAGACGTATAGGCGGTATTCAAAAAAATGAGGAGGTAGAATGATAAACCCCTACAATCTATTATGGTTGTAGGTGTTTTTATATTTGGGGTGGGGATTGTTTACTTCAAAATCTTGTTAAACGCGTCTTCGTCTGGACAACCATACAAATTGTTTGGTGAATAATAGCGTTTCTGTGGACCAACACAACCATCATTCTCTTTGAAAAGAGGTGCGCCAAAGGGGACAAGAAACCCAATGTCTTTCTTTGTGAAATAAGAGTGAAGATTTTTGATTGTATCCACACGCAACTCTTTATCCATGCGCGCAAATCGCCCCATGTCATCCCATTTCAAACCGCTCCAATCCAAGTGAACAAAAACATTGTTGGCAGGTTCAGAAAATTGCGGATGCCACAAGAGACCCCAACACCAATCACCAGGTTTCTTCCACCAGCGTGTGTGGCACGGCCCACTTTCAACACTTCCATTCGCGTCAATGCCAACACCACCTTCAATAAAATCAAAATAACGCAAGTATTTTTTGTCAGTAATATCATTTGTCTGTGCACCAACAAAAATCTCAACACCTCGATCTTTGGCATAATCACGCATGTCTTCAATAATATCATCAACACGTGGCTTTTGAAGGTTGTCTTGATAGAAAACTTGTCCAAACATGAACACTTGAATGCCACTGTCGATTGCCTCAGAAGTAATTTGACGAACATAATCACGATATTCCGATTGGCTCAAAGATGGTTTGCATGTGTGTTCTCCCCAGTCATTTTTTGTTCCTTTGCGACACATGTCCGCAAACTTAAACATGCGATCCTTTTCAAATGAATAATACTCTGCCTTTGTGTCGATTGCTTCAGCAATGAACATTCCCCAGACAAGATCTTCTTTTTTTACCAATGTCATCAACTCGCGCGCCATGGAAAAATCTGGTGTCGCAAGCCATGTCTCAACGGCACGGTGAAGATAATAACAATTAGAGCGATCAATCAAGTGGATTGCTTCCACGGTATCTTCGCCATAACCTGAAAGAACACCATCCATCACGCATCCTTGGCGCTTCATGCGCTCCATGTCCGGAGGTGGTGGCGCTGGAAGTGGAGACAGGTGTGAGGGGATTGTATAGACCGGACGCGACACATCACCACTATTTGTGTGTTTTGTTCCTGTCGGGGTGGAAACAATACGTGGCAAAAACGCTGCCAAAGCAAAAAAAGCACCAAGACCAATCAAAAGGGTGGTACGACGATGAGCGCGAAAAAAATGAAAAATATGGTCACGCATAAGCATTGTGTACTATACAATACAATTGACAATGCGTATAGCGTGCAAAAAAAAGAAAAGCAAAAAAAACAGCACTGACGAAATCGTTGTATCAGTGCCGTGTATAGATGTGTGAAATCAGCCAGGAGCTACTTCGTATAGAGCATTACTGCCAGCGCCGAAACGGTCCAAACCACTGTAGAGGGTTGGTTGTCACAACTTCAGCAATGTATTGAGAAACATTCCCAGTCAGATAGGTAACGACAATGTCACCAGGGTTTATGGTATATATGCCAACGTAAGATTTATCCACAGAAAGTCTCTCCAAGAAAGATGAAAAGATGGTGGGCGAAAGAACGTGTAACAATAGACATAATACAAAATTTACAAAAGAAAGTCAGCAAAAAGAGATCAAAAAAGAATGATGACAAGAAAGTAAAAACAAAAAAACACCACGATGAAGCAGTATTTTTCTTTTGAGCGAGATGCCAAAAAGGCGAGCCTCGATCACTTCCACAGAAAATAAATGTGAGCGGGTGAGCGGAATCGAACCGCCATCTCCTCCTTGGCAAGGAGGTATAATAACCACTATACGACACCCGCTGAGGTGTCAAAACATACTTAGTCTACGGTAAAATCACAAACAACGCAAGAGAAAGAAAATAGTGATAAAATAGAAGAAATATAGTAAATAAAACCCATCACGAAACAATTTGAACAACAACCACAGCATGTTCACGCTGAGTGAGTGTCACAAGACACGAGTTGAAGTTGTGGGACCAGCAGGGTTCGAACCTGCGACCAAGAGATTATGAGTCCCCTGCTCTACCACTGAGCTATGGTCCCAAAGAAGACAAAAGGCAAAACCAAACAATAAAGAAATTGTACTCCCCAAAAGCCAACGGAAGCAAGAGATTATGCCCAGAAAACTTTCTGCTCTACCACTGAGCTTGTGATCCCAAAGAAGACAAAAGGCAAAACCAATTGTAACCGCTCACTCATTCTATCAAAAAAGAGCTTTTTTGAAAGCTCTCCAAATCATGAATATCTTCCCATGCCAAGTCCAGCGTCTTTTTGCTAAGTGGAAACATGAAGGTGTGGACACGCGAAAAATTGGTGTGGTGCCTGGAGTGAGAATCGGACTCACGACACAAGGATTTTCAGTCCTTTGCTCTACCACTGAGCTACCCAGGCAAATACGAGTGTTCAAATTGTGAAAAAACAGTCTTTAAGCAAAGAAGTGTTCAAACAAAAAACGTCACCACACAAGCGTAGCAAAGAAAAACATGTTAATCAAGAGCAAACCCAGCGCACATGATTGTGAACGGGGTATCGAGGGGGCAGCAAAAAACACCAGATCAGTTTCTGGAACAAAGAGATCTTTTCTCGAGGCCTTCAATAGTCTTGTGAACCAAATCAATCACAAGAACGTTTGCCTCATTACTTGTGGGATCAAAAAAAGCAGGTGGAACACGTCCATGCCCCCAAGCCTGTCTGGCAAAAAACGCTGGAAAGGTCGCCAAAGTGTTCTGGGGAAGAAGCATGGCCATAGAGCAAAGGTCACAATTTTCAACAAAGCGAATGATTTCAAAGAGGTGTGGAAGTGTTTTTTTATCCAGACCGGTATAAAAATAACCAGGTTCAGAAAGATTGCGACTGCGGAATATTTGGACAACATCAAAAAGGTTGCAGACATCACTTGAGGCAAGAATCAATTTATCCACGAGATTTCTCCTGTGCAAAAAAACAAAATGAACAAGCAATCAAAAATTGATCGTAACTTATCCTAAATTAAGAGAAGGAAGAATGTCAAGATCTGAAAAAATCAAAAAACACCTAGAAAATATTACTAGGTGTTAAGGTTGTGTGGGGGAGCTTATCATGCTCTCTCGCGCTGGTGGATGTGGACGATGCTGGACTCGAACCAGCGACCCTCTCGGTGTAAACGAGATGCTCTAACCAACTGAGCCAATCGTCCAAATTTTAGTAACAACAGTTTGGTGTTGCTAGAACAGATTTCTCTGGAGCAAACCAGCTGTTTATTTCGCCAAAGCCTTGGCGTAGGAGGAAGCCAATCGTCCATGTAAAGAAAATTTCTTGGAAAAACCCGTCACCACAAAAGCCTACAAGAAAAAAAGCAAAAGAGCAAGAGGGAAAAGGTTAAAAGCAAAATTCACTTGCGAAAACCTAACAAACATAGCATACTAAAATTCAGCAACAATAACAAAATTTTTGTTCACATGACGCAAAAAACTCTATGAAAGAAGGTATTAAAAAAGCAATCAAAGAATCTCTCAGGGAGATGAAAATAGAAGAAATTGATTTCACAATTGAACATCCGGCGGACATGTCTTACGGTGACTACGCAACCAATGTCGCAATGATGCTTGCAAGGCAAATGCAGAAAAACCCGCGCGAAGTCGCCAAAACTATTAAAGAAAAATTGGAGGGTGTAATAAAAGAAGTTGAAAAAATTGAGATTGCCGGGCCAGGATTCCTCAACTTTCATCTCAAGAGAAGTTTCTATGCAAACAAGTTGAATAACATTGCACAAGATCAAAAAGAGTGGGGAAGGAACGAATCGTGGAAAGGAAAAAAGGTTCTTGTGGAATACACCGACCCAAACCCTTTCAAGGAATTTCACATCGGACACTTGTTTACAAACGCCGTCGGTGAGTCAATCGCACGACTTTTCATGTTTTCGGGCGCAGAAACAAAACGTGTTAATTATCAGGGGGATGTGGGAATGCACGTTGCTTGTGCAATTTTTGGCATAAAAAAAATGGAAATAACTGCCAACAAAGATTTCTCTGCGCGAGATCTTGGAAAGGCCTATGCAATTGGGGCAACAGCATTCAAAGAAAGTGAGGGAGACAAAAAAACAATCACAGCAATCAACAAAAAAGTTTACGAAAAAAGTGATGAAGAAATAAACTCGCTATACGACAAGGGGCGAGAAGTGTCATTGGCATACTTCGAAAAGATTTATCAAATGTTAGGAACGCAATTTGATGCATATTTTTTTGAGAGTGATGCAGCACCGCGTGGCAAAGAAATTGTTTTGTCACACCCAGAAGTGTTCCAAGACAGTGATGGCGCAAAAGTCTTTGATGGTGAAAAATATGGATTGCATACACGCGTGTTTTTGAACAGCGAAGGGTTGCCGACATACGAAGCAAAAGAATTGGCTTTGGCAAAAATGAAGGAAGAAAAGTTTGATGGATACGACCATTCTATTGTCTCAACATCCAATGAAATCAATGAGTATTTCAAAGTGCTCAAGAAAGCCATGAGTTTTGTCTATCCTGAGCTGGAAAAAAAAACAGAACATATTGGCCATGGAAACGTGCGACTCTCTGATGGAAAGATGTCATCTCGCACAGGGAAAATAATTGCCACAGTGGACTTTGTGGACGAAATCAAGGAGGCAGCAAAAGAAAAAATAAAAGAATCAAAAGAAGTTCAAGTCTCAGACGAGTTGGCAAAAGATGTTGCCATTGCGGCAATCAAATATGCAACACTTCAAGGGAACATTGTGCAAGATTCTGTTTTTGACAAAGAAAAAGCACTTTCATTCACGGGAAACTCCGGACCATATTTGCAATATACGCACGCACGCATTTGTTCCGTTCTCAAAAAAGCGCAAGAGTTAGAAATCAAACCATCGACACAAAACGCACCAAAAAATCCGTATGAACTGGAAAAAATTATTTATCAATTTCCAGAAGTGGTGAAAACTGCGCTCTCTGAGCGCGCACCACACAAAGTGACAACGTTTCTCACAGAACTCGCTAGCGCGTTTAACACCTTCTATGCAAAAGAAAAAATCGCCGACAAGAGTGATCAGCAAGCACCATACAAAATCGCACTTGCACAAGCAGTGGCACAAACCATTAAAAACGGATTGTGGGTTTTGGGTATCAGCGCTCCAGAAAAGATGTAAGAGAACGAATCATTGACAAAAGTCAGGAAGTATGCAACAATAGAAAGTCCCATTCTGGACAAACGAGTTGTTTTCAAAAACGTGAGGACTCTCCTCACAACATGCCCAGGAGGCAAGAGATGAGTAAGAACATGATGGGTCGTAGGAAAGAAGAGACTCTTGTTGCCACGGATCTCAGCCCTTTTTTCTTTTTTGTCGTGGCAATGGCCCTTGCCTTGGCGGGGGGGGGTGGATTGAGGATTCCAGCACTTCTCTTTGCTTTTTTATATTTGCGGCAACCGCACTATTTCTTGCTTTCATGCGGACTGTGAATTTCATGCTGAAAGCCCTATCGTTAATTGGTAGATCCATTGAAGGAGATATCCAAAAGATCGAAGGATTAATCATGGATTTGGAAGAGGAGGTCAAAAAAAAGAACATAACATAACATAACATAACAAAACAAAAAGAAAAGGAATGAAAGGCGTCGACGCTCTCATGCTCGACGCTTTTTTCTTTAGCAACTGTCTAAGTTCTCATGTCGAGCTATAAATTTCAGAATTTTAAGCGCCTGCCCCATACACTTGCGGGAAAAATTTTGCAAAATAAGAAAAAAAGTCAGTCTTGCCCGCTTCGAATCGAGGTGAGTCAGCGAGGAAGGAAGCCAAAATTATGAGGTTTTAGCCGACAAGAATATTTTTTAACAAAATTGGTGAGAATTTAGACAGTTACTTAGGGCTCTATGTAAAAGGGTTGCGCCACAGATAACAAATGTTGAGCCTTGTGCAGAGAGTCGAAGCAGGAAGGATTAACCAGCCGGAGATTGGAAATACTGGTTCTGAGATCTGATATTGGAGAGTCCTGGGGAAAATAATTATGGATTTGGGTGATATGAGAAAGGGTATGAAACAAGGATTCAAACTGGTTTGTTGAAAGCAAAAAAAACCGCGAGACAGTATCAACCTGTCCGCGGTTATTTTTTTGTGCCTCGAGAGGGACTTGGTCACAAGTATTTTTCCTAACGAAAAAATCTCGCGACCCCGGCGCACGGTTTTACGTGCTCGCAAAACATCGCTTGCGCCATTCTCCTCCCTGCGTAAGCAAAGCAGTTTGCTTACTCTCGACTCACTCATCACTGCGTTCTTCGTGCCTCGAGAGGGACTTGAACCCTCACGCTGATAACAGCCACGCCCCTCAAGCGTGTGTGTATACCAATTCCACCATCGAGGCATTTTTAATGTTCACACTTTTTGGCAAATTTCTTTGTTAAATCCTGCGCTTCTCGCTCGGTGTATGTCCATATACATCTCGCTTCAATGCTCGGCTTTGCCTCGAACTTTGCTCAAACAGCGCAAACATTACCTGAGTAAAATATCATAAACTGTTTCTTTCTATCACGCGCCTAATTTTTCTGGGAAAAAACTTCACTCAAGAAAAGAAGTCTCAAAAGAAAAGGCTTACGCTTTTGTTGATAAATTCTTCAAAAATTCTCCCCAAAAACGCAAGCCAAGTATATCAAAAAAGCAAACACACTATTAACAAAACCCTTCATTTCTTTTCTTCTCCAGCTGATTCAGTCTTTTCTTTAGATTCTGCTTTTTTCTCCACAACCTTCTCTTCAGAAGTCTCTGTCGATTCGGTCTCAGTAGACACATTGTCAGAAGGAGTCTCTTCTTTCTGAGAAGCCAATTCAGAAGCAGGGGTAAATTTGAAACGAAGTGCACGTGCCGTCTTGTTGCGGATATAGTTGAGTTTTGCGCGACGTACTTTTGCACGCTTCACAAGTTCCACTTCCTGAATTTGTGGAGAATAAAGAGGAAAAACAATTTCCACACCAACACCAAAGGAAACTTTTCGCACGGTAATCATTGGGGAAGAACTTTGTCCACCACGAATAGCAAGAACCATTCCTTCAAAGGTCTGAACACGTTCTTTTGTTCCTTCAACGATTTTGCGAGCAACACGAACGACGTCACCAGCACGAAGGTCTGGGCGTTGAGCTGTTCGTTGAGTTTTATTAAAAGCGATAACTTTCTCATGCATACGACAGTGTAATTCTAAACAGTTATAAAAAATAAAAACCAGTCAAGAAACTCAAGAAACAGTCCAAAGTCAGACCAAATTTATAGAGTTGCTGTCGATGGCTTAAACAATAAAGAAAAAAGCTCTAAGAAGACTCTAGCAAGAACCTTTCAGCAGTTTTTCAAAAGCTATCTCATCATACAGGCAAACTCGTGACTCGTCAATGGTTTGGAGGAAGCCCAAGAAATCTTGTTCCAGTGGAGCACAAAAACTGTGTTCTTTGTCTGAAAGGGTAAAAGATAAACGCAAGGCATGAAGCATTTGGCGAGGTGGTTGGTTGGGTGTCTCAATACGACTCAAAGACCGTGGACGATAAACAAGATCGCCAACAACCGGAGTGCCAACATGTGCAAGATGAACACGAATTTGATGCATGCGACCAGTCTCTGGTAATGCTTCCACAAGATCATAGTTGTGATAACGCGCCAAGACCCGAAAAGAAGTGTATGCGTCACGAGCTTCCCCACGAAAGCGACTAAGAGCAATTTTTTGTTTGCGAAAGTTTGTTGAGCGCGCAATAGGAACATCAACGACAGTGGAGAGTTTTTTCATGTGCCCACAAACAAGTGCAACATATGTTTTCTTGGCCTGCCTATTTGCAAAAATATTTTTAAGAGACAGGAAGGTTTTTTGTGTACGTGCAACAACCATGACACCAGAAGTGTCTTTGTCCAAACGGTGCACGACACCAGGGCGAATTGGGTCATCTCCAACATTTGACAGTTCCGGAGCAAAAGCCAACAAGCCATTAATAAGCGTGGATGAAGGATTGGTGTGACTAGGGTGCACCTGAACCCCAGCTGATTTGTTCAAGACAAAAAAATCTGGAGTCCGTGCAATAATTTTAACAGAAATAGAAGTGTTGGGTGTTGCATGCTCAGGAAGAATTGGGGTGGGGGCATGCAAAACACTAACAGAGTCGTTCTTTTGCAGGCGATAAGAGGGTTTTGCAGATTTTCCATTCACAAGCACAGAGTCCTCAGCGATTAGTCGCACAACGTCACCACGCGACGGTTGAGGCTCAAATGTCGAAAAAAAGCGTGTCAAAAACACATCGAGACGCATTGAAGGGGTTTCTGGTAAAACAGAAATCAAAAGAGGAAAAGTGTCAGTAGAAGAAAAAAGATGTGCCACAAGAAATATATATAAAGAGAAAATATCACAAAAACAAAATTGTACTACACCAAAGCAGTCGAACCAAAAACACAAAAGAGCAAACTTCCAAAGTGTGAGCACATCTTCAATTGAACACCTCAATGACAAAAACAGCAACATCAAAAAAGAAAAAGAAGAGAATATGAACAGAATCAAAAAAAGTGGTAGAAAATCTTTCAGAAAAAACAAAAAAACAAAATCAACAAAAATCGCACAAAAAGTCATAAAAATCATCAATCAAAGAAAGGCAAAAACAGTCTGCATATACATTGCGACGCAAGAAGAGGTGTAAACACAAGACCTGATCAACATCTGTGTCACAATGGAATTAATGTTTATGTTCCAAAAATGACCAGACAGCATGGTAAAAAAGAGTTTATAATGTCAACCAGTCATTTTCAGAAATGGGAAGATATGGTGGAAAACAAATGGGGTATTTTGGAGTCAAAAAAACAACAAAAGACAACAAAAAATATTGATGCAATCATTGTGCCAGCAGTCGCAGTGTCTTCCACAGGGGAACGTCTTGGGAGGGGTGGAGGACACTACGATCGATTTTTGGCACAGAACAAAAAAGCTACAAGAATTGCGGTTGCTTATGCATGTCAAATAAGGACAGTATTACCGCAAGAATAACATGATCAAAAAATGGATATAATTGTGACAGAAGAAAAAGTTTTCCACATAAAAAGAAAAATGCAACAACATATAGTATAAAAGAAAAAAAGATACACACCATGCGCATGATTGACATACAAAAACAAGACGCGATATGATAAGAAAGCTCCACGCGCAAAACAAAAAATTGCGCAATAAAAAAGACAAAGAACATCAGAACTAAGTTCAAAATATCTTTTTTATAAATTATTTTTTTAGACCGTTAACAAAAATTATGAACGAACAACAAGTGACAGAATCAGGAAACAAGCTTCCAGTAATTGGTCAAAAAATGGAAGATCACTCTTTTGAAGTGTTTCATGCAAACAAGATCACAAAAAAGAAAATCTCAGACTTTAAAGGAAAATGGATGGTTCTGTTTTTCTATCCAGCAGACTTTACATTTGTTTGTCCAACAGAATTGGAAGAATTGGCAGAAAATTATGCGACATTCAAGAAAATGGGTGTAGAAATCCTTAGTGTGTCAACGGACACGGCATTTGTGCACAAGGCATGGCATGACAACTCACCAGCAATCAAGAAAATTACCTTCCCAATGGTTGCTGACCCAACAGCAAAACTCTGCAAAGAGTATGGTGTTTATATTCCAGAAGAAGGATTGGCACTGCGAGGAACGTTTATTATCGATCCACAAGGCGTTCTCAAGGCGTTTGAGGTGCACGACAACTCTATTGGAAGAAGTGCGCAAGAGCTGTTGCGAAAATTGGAAGCGGCACAATTTGTACAAACACACAAAGGTCAAGTGTGCCCAGCATCATGGAAACCAGGAGCAAATACATTGAAACCAGGCGTAAACCTAATCGGAAAAATCTAGCCAAAAACGACTCAGTCTTCAAGTGGAAAAACTAAACAAAAAAACACAATGATATACGAAACAAAAAATTTCCAACACCTTCTCGGGCTAAACGGTTTCAGTGAAAAATTGTTGCAGGCGCATTTTGGTCTCTATGAGGGATATGTGAAAAACACCAATCTCTTAATGGAAAAACTTAAAAGTTTCGACAACACCCAACAGGCTGTTGTGCCAGAACATGCTGAATTGCGACGACGTTTTGGGTGGGAGTGGAACGGTATGCGATTGCATGAGCTCTATTTCGGGAACATGACAGTGGACGAGAAAAAATGGGACAAAACAGTTGGGGTCTTTCCAAAACTTGTGGAACAGTTTGGTTCGGTTGATGCATGGCGCGCGGATTTTGTTTCCGCCGGAAAAATGCGTGGCATTGGATGGGTCATCCTCGCAAAAGATATGCAAACAGGACAGCTTCACAACACGTGGATAAACGAGCATGACCTGGGACATTTGGCAGGAACAACACCGCTTCTTGTGATGGATGTGTTTGAGCACGCATTCATCATGGATTATGGAATGGATCGAGGTTCTTACATCAATGCGTTCATGGACGCAATAGATTGGAATGTTGTCTCGTCACGAATGGCATAATCAAAAAGACGAAACAAAAAAACACAGGGGGAACACTTTCACAATATAAAACACAGAACACAAAGCATGCGCGCGCAAGCGCGCCTGTGGTTGTTCGTCCAAAAAACGAATATATGATAAACATTCAGACAGTCAAAAAACGAGATGGATCCATTGTTTCATTCGATCCAGCAAAGATTGCAATTGCCATTGAAAAAGCATTTGTTGCCGTGGCTGGTGCTTCAAATGAAGTGACGGTCAAAGAAATTGCGCGTTCAGCTATCAGTGAAATGGATCTTGTGTATGCAGGAAAAGTCCCAAGCGTTGAAGATGTGCAGGATGCTGTGGAGCGTTCACTCATGAAAAAAGGGTTCTACGCAGTGGCAAAGTCGTATATTCTTTATCGATACGAACACACAAAAGTGCGTGAGAAAAAAGAGCATGTGGAAGAAATTATTGAAAAAAATGCACTTCATGTGACAAAAAGTGATGGAACGAGAGAGCCATTCAACGAAGAAAAACTGCGACGCACAATTGCACGCGCAGCCCAAGGATATGAAAATGTTGTAGATGTGGAAAATCTTTTAGCGCAGTGCAAATCCGAGCTCTATGACGGCATGGAGACAAAAGAAATTGCAAAGTCAGTTTCCATGTCGGCGCGAGCAATGATTGAAGTTGACCCAGCATATTCCAAGGTGGCGGCACGTGTCATGCTCGGATCAATCTATGGCGAAGTGTTGGGTAAAGTTGATTATAGAAGACTCAAAGAACTGCATGTTGAGACATTTGAGAAAAACATTAAATTCGGCGTGCAAATTGATCGACTCGACGTACGTTTGTTGGAATTTGATTTGGGAAAATTAGCACAACAGTTTAACCTTGAAAATGACGAGTTGTTTGATTATATGGGTCTGGAAGTGCTCTATAGTCGCTATCTTTTGCGCGATCCAGAGACAAACAAAATTTTGGAAACACCACAGATGTTTTGGATGCGTGTTGCCATGGGAACAGCTTTGAACGAAGATGCGAAAGACCGTGATCAAGTGGTAAAAGATTTTTACCATGTTTTGGCAGAGTTTCTCTATACACCAGGTGGGCGCACGATGTTTCATGCTGGAACACCAAAGCCACAGCTGAGCTCATGCTTTTTGAACACAGTTCCAGATTCACTCGACTTGATTTTCAAGACCTATGCAGACAATGCGCAACTGTTGAAATGGTCAGGTGGGACAGGGACAGACTGGACAAGTGTACGTGGAACAGGGTCACTCATCAAAGGAACCGGTGTAGGCAGTCAAGGTGTGATTCCATTTCTCAAAATTGCAAACGATGTTACTGTCTCAATCAATCGTAGTGGAAAACGTCGTGGAGCAGCGTGTGTTTATCTCGAATCATGGCATTATGACGTGATTGATTTTCTTGAACTGCGCAAAAATACCGGAGACGAACGACGACGCACACATGACATCAATACAGCAAATTGGATTCCAGATCTTCTCATGAAGCGCATCAAACAAGGTGGGCAGTGGACATTGTTTTCACCAGATGAGACATCAGATCTTCATGATTTAATGGGGTCAAAATTTGAAAAGCGTTACGAAGAATATGAAAAAATGGCAGATGAAGGAAAGATTCGTCTCTGGAAACGCATGCCCGCAAAAGATCTTTGGCGCAGAATGTTGGCAATGCTCTTTGAAACAGGGCATCCATGGATCACATTCAAAGACGCGTCAAATGTACGCTCTCCACAAGATCATGTTGGTGTGGTGCACAACTCAAACCTTTGTACAGAAATCACACTCAACACCAGTAAAGACGAAACAGCTGTGTGCAACCTTGGGTCAGTAAACTTCGCAAAATTCATCACAAATGGTGCGTTTGATGAAGAAAAAGTGGCAAAGGTTGTCAAAATTGCCATGCGCATGCTTGACAATGTGATTGATATTAATTACTACCCAACCGAAGATGCAAAACGATCGAACATGAAACATCGTCCATTGGGATTGGGAATTCGTGGATTTCAAGACGCACTATATATGCTCGGAATCAACTTTGATTCTGAAGCATGTGTTCAATTTGCTGATGAGAGTATGGAAATTGTTGCATACTATGCCTATCTTGGATCATCAGAACTGGCAAAAGAGCGTGGAACATATGAAACATACAAAGGGTCGAAATGGGATCGTGACATTTTTCCACAAGACACATTGGATCTTTTGGAGCGTGAGCGTGGTGTGGCAATTCCCATTCCTCGCGCTGGGAAAAAAGACTGGACACCAGTGCGAGAGCATGTCAAAAAATATGGCATGCGTAACTCTAACTGCTTGGCAAATGCGCCAACAGCAAGCACAGCAAACCTTGTTGGATGTGTTCCAACAATCGAACCGATTTATAAAAATCTCTACGTCAAATCAAACAAAGAAGGGAACTTTATTGTGGTGAACAAGTATCTTGTTGAAGAGCTGAAGAACCGTGGGTTGTGGACGCCAGAAATTCAGGGAAAGATTAAATACTTCGACGGAAGCATTCAGTCTATTAACGAAATCCCACAAGAGATTAAAGACAAATATAAAGAGGTTTTTGAGATTGACACAAAATGGTTAGTCAAATCTGCGGCATATCGTGGAAAATGGATTGACCAAAGTCAGTCGCTCAACATTTTCTTTCACGGAACAAGTGGAAAAGCGCTGAGCGAAGTGTATTTCTATGCATGGGAGATGGGACTCAAGACGACATACTACCTACGCACACTAGGAGCATCTCAAGTGGAAAAATCAACAGTAGACATTTCAAAATATGGTGCAACACACACACGAGGAGTTGCGCAACAGGCGTCATCACAAAAAGCGGTCACCACGAATCAGGTTGCGCCTGCGTCGGTAGGAGCAGTGGCAGTGAGTCAGCAAACACCTCAAACATTTGCGACACAGCAAGTTGCGCCAACACCACTCCCCAGTGCGCAAATGCCAAAAAATTCGCAACCACAACTAATCAGCCAACGGCCATCAAATGTGATTGTGACTGACGATGCAATTTGTGATGGGTGTGAAGGATGAGAACCTGTCCAAGGTTTCATCAAAAATAGTACTGACGAGAAACAAACAAGTTCTAGGAAAAAAATAATCCACGAAGAAAAAGGTTGGGAGTAAAGAAATTAAAAGATAGGGGATTTGTGTGACTTGGAAAAGAACATTAGACACACAGATCCTAAATGAAAAATATGCCAATAACACGAACAAATGAACGCGTCGACATCAACAAGAGGCGTATCATAAACGGAGCAGATGCTGACGTGATGCAACTTTATCCCATGAAACACACGTTTGCTTGGGATGCATACAACGTCGGAAACGCAAATCACTGGTTGCCAACAGAAATCAACATGCAGTTAGACATTGAACAGTGGCAGTCGCCAACAGTGCTTTCTGATGACGAGCGACAAGCATTGAAAGTAGTCCTTGGATTTTTCACGACAGCAGATTCCATCGCAGCAAACAATGTTGTTTTGGCACTATACAAACACATCACAAGTCCAGAATGCCGTATGTACTTATTGCGCCAAGGATATGAAGAGGCAATCCACACACATGCCTATCAATATATTGTGGAAAGTCTCGGTCTTGATGAAGGAGAAATTTTCAATATGTACCGCGAAGTAGAATCAATTTATAACAAGGACAACATGGTGCTTTCTCTCAACGAGGGAATCTTTGATTCAAACTTCAAAACAGGAACATTTGAAAATGATCAGAAATTCTTGGAGAACCTGATTGTTTTTTCAATTATTCTCGAGGGAATCTTTTTTTACAGCTCGTTTGCTGTGATGTTTGGTTTTCAAAGGCAAAACAAGATGACTGGATCCGCTGAACAAATTCAATACATTATGCGTGATGAGTCACAGCATTTGAACTTTGGCATCAACATGATTAACACAATCAAACAGGAGCAACCAGAATTGTGGACACCAGAATTTCAACAACACATCCTCGATCTCGTCAGGCGTGCAACAGTGTTGGAATACACATTTGCACAGGAAGTATTTCCAAAAGGAATTTTCGGCATGAACGCGGCAAACTTCAAACAGTACATTGAAAACATTGCTGACAGACGTTTGCAAACAATTGGTCTTCCAACACAATACAACGTGCCAAACCCATTTCCATGGATGTCCGAAGCAGTGGATCTTTCCAAAGAAAAAAACTTCTTTGAGACACGCGTCACAGAATATCAAACAGGCGGAACATTGGATTGGTAGGAGGGTAATGTCAGATTCAGAGATGTAAAAAAAACACCGAGGACATTCTTGGTGTTTTATGTTACAAAAACTGATTGTTTGTTGAAAAAAGGAAATTTATAGCATATACTAATATCAGCTTCAAAGATGAAGTAAGAAAAATGACGGTTCTTTGTTAGACGTTTTCCACGAGGTATTAATGCCACGAATGACGAAAATAGAACTGACATGGAGCACCCCTTTGTATTGAAGGGGTGTTTGTTCCCTGTGCAAGGTATTATTCAGGTATGGATATGATGTTATGTCTTGTGCAGGACGTTTCATACGTCATGGAGAAGATCAATCGAAGATGGGCGGTCCTTCTCCACCCCCCCCAAATGAAAAAATGGTTGTAGGATTTCAAGTCTTTGGTTGTGGAGAAATTCTGAAACAAATAAGGGGGAAAAAAGGTGATTTAGTATCGTTTCCTGTTTTGACTGTTGTAAAAAAAATATTGCAGAGGGAAACAGTGAAGACATTTTGCAAGTTATAGTGTAAAAAAAGTGATATGCAACATTGCTGTTGGTATTGAAATGGTGTGAGTTTTTGGGAAAGATTGGAAAATCTCACAAAAACCCAAAACGCTAGTTTGGAGAAAACTCCGCTAGCGTTTTTCTTTCAAAAAGCTTGTCAAAAAAAGAAAAATAGTATACAAAGCAAGTACCGCACTCTGAATGTATAGAGGGGATGACGATGGCAAAACTTATAGATGTTCGCAATAAAGAAAAACTGATTCATCTCGGTGTACTGAAGAAGAACCCTGATGGTTCAGTCAGATTCCTTACACGGGAGGAGAAAGAGGAGCAAGTGAGATATTTTATACTCATGGTCTCGGGTATAACTCTGCAAAGAAAGGACGCTGTCACAATAATGGAGTCCATCCAACCAGGATTTTTCAGAGCAAGAGAACAGCTGGAAAAAGAAATTTTTCTTGCAAATTCGCAGGGCTAGGGCGGACACGCATGTGCGCATTATAAAAAAGTTCTTTCAAAGGATAGTCCCTTTCAAGGGATGAAAAATGAAAACGTTGACCGATCGATATCGTCCAGCGTTTTTTATTTTTTCAGCAAAAGAACCTGCTGTGACACAGAGAGGTGTCATGGTGTACAATAAGACCGAAAACAAAACATAAAAATCCTCACAAATGGAAAACAAACAACCGACAATCGAAGTGGCAAAGATAAGCCTTGAAAAGAAACACAGCAAACTAGCCCTATCAGAAGAAGGGTTCTGGATTTTTGGAAAAAGAAGCGACGAGTATTTTTTTTACAGAGCTTCAAAGAAGCGAGTGGCTGGATTTGAGCAACGCGAGAAAAAGCAAAGACACAGGGAAGATATCCTGAGAAGAAGTAGAAAAGCATGCTTGAAAATCTGGAGGAACTCTTCAGAGAAATGGACAAAGAAGGTTAAAAGGACGTTCTTCAAAAAAACACAAGACGGTGGAAAATCATTTCCAACCGTCTTTTAACTTTTCGATCAAAAACAATTTAGGTCAAAATCGGTGAAACCTATACACAAAATAAATAAAGAAGTGATAAACTACTCACAAGTTTATGTCCAAAGACGACGCACAACAACCCAAAAAACAAAAAAAACTTGCACACAAAAAGACAGGTATGTTATACTATCACTGTCACATAATCACTAATTTAGAAGTCACATATTTGGCGCATTTCTACTAAAAAAATAAAGAGAATAAAACTAAAAAATAAAAAAATGAAATTTATGTACTGGAGTAAATTTCGAGACAAGACCGAGCACTAAAGCGAGACGTATGTGTAATACTTCGAGCCAGAAGCGCAGGGCTTAACAAAGAAATTTGCCAAGAACAAAATTTCAAAAAATATATGCAAAATCTGACGGTCAAACAACAAAGCATCTTGCAAACACTGCAAGAATTCATTGCTAACAAAAGCGAAAACCCAAACGTATACAAACTCCACAAATATACTGAAGGGATTGGTGGGAGGGATAGTCTCAAAAGCATTTCACAAGTCATTGAGGCGCTGGAAAAAAAAGAACTGATTGCACGTGATGAAAAAAGAAGAATATATATTGTGGAAAACAAAAACTATGCAGATTTGCAATCATGTTTTTCTGTTCCGCTCTATGGTCTGGCATCGTGTGGTGAAGCACTTGCCTATGCCGAAGATAATATCGACGGGTATCTGCAAGTTTCAAAAAGTCTCTTCCGAAAAAGTGATCCAGCAAATCTTTTTGCCGTCAAAGCTTTGGGAGACTCAATGAACAAAGACAATGTTGGTGACGGGGATTATGTCATTTTTGAAAAATTTGATGGGCACAGCGACTCAGATATGGAAGGGAAAATTGTTGTTGCCGTGATTAATGGCATGGCAACAATCAAACGATTCAAAAAAGTCGGCGGCGGCGTGATTGGATTGTTTCCAAACTCCACAAACAAAACCCATCAACCGATCTTCATTCATGAAAACGACTCCATTCTCATCGCCGGCATCTTTCGTCGCGTGCTTCCTGTGAAGTATGTAAGTATATAGGAGAAAAGAAAAAAGGCTCACCTGGAATCAAGTGAACCTTTAGATATAGACATTACCAGCGACTAAATACTAGAAGCTAGTCACTGAGATCAGAAGACATGGGCAGAACCAGGCTGAAGGCCCAGATCATGAATGTCACAACAGCGCCAACCAA
This sequence comes from Candidatus Moraniibacteriota bacterium, assembly GCA_020428995.1. Classification (GTDB taxonomy): domain Bacteria; phylum Patescibacteriota; class Minisyncoccia; order Moranbacterales; genus JAGQLW01. The sequence continues at coordinate 17,465 of JAGQLW010000003.1, forward strand.
AGCGCTGTAGACGAAGGTTACAATTAGTAGTTCCACAGCTGAAGCACTCGACGACATATTTGCGCTAAGGACTACAAAAAAACCATTGTCGGCCGAAGTAATAAGAAGAAAAACAGTGAGTGTGGCAAGAAGCCAGACAAGCACGACATTTTTCTTTTTAAGACCTTTGTTCATTATTGCATCTTCCTATTTTTAAAAAACTGGGTGAGTGTTGTGATAAGAAAAGGACAAAAACCACAACAAGAGACATTATCACACAGTAATAAATTTGTCAACTCTAATTACCCCCAGTCTGAAAACCTACTTTCC
>JAGQLW010000004.1 GCA_020428995.1 Candidatus Moraniibacteriota bacterium
AAAACCTGATTAAAAAAATAGACAGTCAAATTGATACACTAAAAACTTCTAAATTATCAAAGATAGAAAAATATTTTGATTGGTATGAAGAATTTAGGGAAGAAGGAGAAACAAAGAAAAAAGCGGTAAATAACAAAATATCAAATTATAATAAATACCTTTCCGAGATTATCGCAACTTTAGAGAAGAAAAAGAAAAATGCTTTTAATACAGATTTTGAAGTAGAATATAAAGATTTTGATTTAGATATTTCAAGCTTGAATGATTTAATAGAGAAGCATAGAAAGAAACATCAAAACTTTGAAACTGCGAAAGAAGAATCTGCAAACAAGGTTATTACTTACAAAATTTTAGAGATGGAAAATTCTGCTGATTTTGTAGATAAGCAAAATTCCATAGAAACGAAAAAAGAAGAAATAGGAAAAATTAGAGGAATAATAATAGAACTAGATGATGAGATTGGTACAACAAAAACAGAAATACAGACACTTTCTAAGGAAATTCACGAGTTGCACATTGGAGCAGATAAATTCAATCAATACCTTGATGAACTTCTCCCCTCACTTGGCTTAAAAGTCGAGCCAAACGGAGATAATTTTACTCTAAAGAGAAATAATCATCATGTAAAACACTTGAGTGAAGGCGAAAGAAATGTACTAAGCTTTGTATATTTTGTTTTAAGTTTTAGTGATGGAAAAGATAAGAAAAATGAACTCAAAAAAGATTTGGAAGATTGGATTGTTTTTATTGATGATCCAATATCAAGTTTAGATGATTCAAACTTGCATTTGGTAGCAGGATTTATTAAAAATCATTTTAAACATACGAAACAGCTCTTTTTAACAACACATAATTTCAGCTTTTGGAGATGTTTTAGAAATAGCAAAAAATATTCTGGATATTCTCACTTTTTGATTGAAAAAAAGAAAGGCAACTCAATAGTTTTAGAGTTAGACAAAGAACATGTTTTAGTTAAACATCAATCTGACTATACTTTTATCTATTCAAAACTAAAAGAATTTATTGAAAAGCCTGAGGCTGAAGAAAATGTAACAGTTTTAAATCATTTGAGAAAATTTTTAGAGTATTTTTCTTCCTTTATGTACCCAAACAATTCTGGTGTAGACATAATTTTAGAAACTCTTTTACATGATGACGATAAATTATCACCTGACATTGAATCATTTGTCCTTTATCGTTTAAGTAACGAAGGAAGCCATATGCAAACAAGAACAGATTTTATTTCAAAGAATCCTGCTGATATAAGCGAAAATATACAAAAAGTTTTGAAAGTAATGGCAGAAAAGTATCCTGAACATATTAAATCATTAAAGGGTGGAATATCACGAAACCAATAATCCATATCACAAAGACAGAAAAAGGGAGACTGAAAGACTTGCCGAATGTTTCAAAATAATACGGAAAAGCACATGTTTTAACGTTATAAAGGTCTAAAACCGTTAAAAAATGCAAAAAATCAGAGATTTTAACGGTTTTGTTGACAAAACCGTTAAAAAAGCTATAATATCTAGTAAGGGATTAAATATTCACCACAAACAATAACAATGGCAAAGGTGTTGAGCGTATTCAAAAAAATTGATGATTTACGTGCCAAATATTATGAACTGTCTCAAGGAAAAGAGCAGCTCTTAAACATGATCTCTGAAGCAGAAATCCCTGAACAGGTGTATAACTCAAACGCCATTGAAAACAGTACGCTAACACTGGAAGACACGGAGAAAATCCTTTTGCAGATTGATCTTGATAAGTATGTGTCTGACAGAGAGATCTTTGAAGCAAAAAATCTGGCTCGTGTTGTCGAGTACATAAACAAAAATGCCAAGGACAGAGAATTAAACAAAGACATGATATTGTTTTTGCACAAAACACTAATGTCTAACATTCGTGATGATATTGCGGGAAGATTCAGGAAAACGGGTGAGTTTGTAAGAGTGAGGACGCACATAGCACCTGCGCCGGAGAAACTCGAAGAAGGTATGCAAAAAATTCTTTTAAAGTATAAAGCGGATTCGAATAAAAATATCATCAAAAGGATTTCGGACATGCATTTAGCATTTGAGCACTTGCATCCGTTTGTGGATGGTAACGGAAGAATCGGCAGGGTACTCAATAACTATCTGCTGATCAGAGAGGGGTACATACCGATCAATATTAAATTCATTGATAGGCAAAATTACTACAACGCATTCAAAGAGTTTGATGTGTCCGGTCAATCTGAAATAATGCAAGAAATTGTTGGACTGGCTTTGACAAATAGTTACCACAAAAGACTGGCATATTTGGAAAACAAAGAAATTATTACTTTGAGAGAATACGCGCAAAAAAGCAAGCAGTCACACGCAAATGTCATTAACAAGGCAAAGCGTCAGACAATTCCAGCATTTCGAGAGAAAGGTGTGTGGAAGATCGGTGTATAAAAAACAGTAAGATTGTGGAGAAATTAGTAATCACCAAAGACAATGAAGACAACACTCAAAACAGACGTCACCGTCAAAGAAATCTGCGACGGATTTGTGTGTATAACGAACTGGAAGGCAAAGGACTGTTTGGACTTTCGGGAAAACTCACCATACAGCCGGAGTATCAACGAAACTTTATTTATACCAAAGAAGGAAAAGAAGCGGCTGTGATCGAATCAATCCTCAAAGGGTATCCGCTGGGACTGATTTATTTCAACACAGTTGGTGATGATGAATTTGAAGTGTTGGACGGACAACAGCGCATCACGAGTATTGGACGTTTTGTGAGTGGAAAGTTTGCGATCAAAGATGGTAATGGTGATTTGCAGTATTTTGATGCAATGGCAGTCGACAAGAAAGAAAAAATTTTGGAGACGAAATTACTCATTTACGAATGTGTGGGAACAGAAAGTGAGATCAAAGAATGGTTCAAGACAATCAACATTGTCGGCGTTCCGCTCAAACCACAAGAATTGTTGAATGCGGTATACTCAGGTCCGTTTGTAACTCGTGCAAAAGAGGAATTCAGCAACAGTCAAAACGCAAACATTCAAAAATGGAGTGCATACATTTTAGGCAGTGCTCACAGACAAGATTTTTTGGAGCGTGCGCTGGATTGGGTAAGTGATGGCAACGTTGGTGAGTACATGAGTCGTCACCGCAAAGATGAGGACATCACCGAACTGAAAAACTCTTTCAACAGTGTGATTGATTGGATCTCCGGCGTTTTTTCGGATGTTGAAAATGAAATGCGTGGACTTGAATGGGGAAGATTATACAAGACATATCACAAACAAGCATACGATCCGGCAAAAATATCAGAAAATGTTCAGAAGTTATACGCAGATCCATATGTTAAAAACCGCAAAGGCATCTTTGAATTTGTGCTGGGCGGTTCCGTTGATACAAAATTGCTCAATGTGCGCGTTTTTGATGAGGCAACCAAAAAGTCAGTGTACAAAGAACAAACAGAAAGAGCGAAGAAGAGTAATGAGTCAAACTGTCCTTTGTGTGCTCTTGGACATGATGCCAACAAAGACAGGATCTGGAAGATGAATGAGATGGACGCGGATCATGTGACCGCATGGAGCAAAGGAGGTACAACAGACATCAAAAATTGTCAGATGTTGTGCAAAACCCACAACCGAGCAAAGGGAAATAAATAATGACAAACAGTCACAAAACAAAACTCACTTTTTTTCTCATTGCAACACTGACAATTCTTGTTGGTGCGTTTGTGTTTTTCGCCCAATCAAGTGGCAAAGAAAGTAGATTGTTCACAAAAGCGGACGCAGAAAAACAAGTGGAACAGAAACAAACACAAGCTCCACAAGAACCACAAAGACAAACCGCGACAATCACATTTGTCGGTGACATGATGTTTGATCGGTACGTCAGACAAATGGCAACCACAAATGGATATGACAAAATTCTGGAAAATCTCACCACAACACTCAACAAAAGCGATCTTGTCGTCGGAAACCTCGAAGGACCAATCACAACAAACGAGTCAGTGTCCATCACCTCAGAAATCGGCGCGAGAAACAATTTTCTCTTCACATTCGACCCGCAAATCACCAAGACACTGGTCAAGAACAACATCGAGGTCGTGAATCTTGGCAACAACCACGCAAGAGATTTTGGACAAGATGGAGTGGAACAAACAAAGAAGTTTCTCAAAGACGCGGACATTGACTTTTTCGGCGACACAAAAGACGGGCAAGCCAATCGTGCTCTCATCAAGGAATTGAACGGCATGAAAATCACATTCGTGAATTTCAACACCTTCACCAAAAACGCAAAACAAAACACAAAAGATGACATTGAAGCAGTCAAAGACAAGACGGATTTCTTGGTGGTCTTCACACACTGGGGACAGGAATATGAGACTCTTTCAAACGACAACCAAAAAAACTTAGCACGTTCCTGGATTGATGCCGGCGCAGATCTTGTGATTGGCACGCATCCACACGTTGTCCAAGAAAAAGAAGTGTACCAAGGAAAAACAATTTACTACTCCATCGGAAACTTTATCTTTGATCAATTCTTCTCCACAGAGACAAAAGAGGGGCTCATCGTCAAAACCACATTCCACAAAGAGGGTGAAGAAAAAACAATCACATTCGAAGATCAAAAAGTTGAAATGAAACCGAATGGAACAACAGTTCTAAAAGAATAACAAGACTTACGCCTTTGGCGCATTTCTGTGTTAAAACCTCGAAAAATCGACACCATATTACTCATATTCCTTACGATTTTTCTCGGCTTTGCCTTGAACTACACTCAAATGCGTAACTCTTGAACACTTTATCAAGTAAAAAAACAAAATGGACATTTTCACACTGGTAGGTGGTGCTGGTTTGCTCCTAATCTCAACAGGCGTCATCACAAAAAATCGCACAAAACAAAACATTCTCTACATCATTGGAGGAATTTTTTTGGGAATTTATAGTGCATATCTGGAAAACATGATCTTCATCATTTTACAGCTCATCTTTGTGCTGTCTGCCATATACGACCTCTGGAGAATTAGAAACTGTTCAATGTCTCACCAAAAATAGTAAAAAATATGCTTGCCGTCTAAAATCTCATAATTCCGGCTGCAAATTGTTTAAAATTCGTCAAAATATCTCGACCTGCCTCGACGGCAAGGTGGGTATTCATTCTCATTTTGCACAATTTTCCCCGCAAGTGTACGGGACAGGCGCTCAAAATTATGAAATTTGTAGCTCGACATGAGACATGTGAACAGTTTCCAAGAACCCAACAAACACTTGCAAAAAGAGAAAAAAGGCAGTAGTGTCGAAGTAGCAACAAAACAGGAGAAGAGAAATGTCCTTTTTTCAAATAGTATTAGTAGTGCTTGGCACACTCCTTCTTTGGTGTGTGTTTGTGTGGGCTGATGGCGAACACGGATTGGACAATGACGAGGAGGAGCCGGGCCATGACGGAATTGAGTTCGCACTGTTGACATTGTTCTCGTTGGTAAGACATGTCCTAACAGCCTTCGTGACCTTTTCTGTACCAATGATACTGATTGCCTGTTTAGGGCAATGGGAGTGGTATAAATTCGCACTCATTGCATTGGCGCTGTGGAGCATAATCTTCATCATGAGGGAGAGGGTTCTTGCAACAGAATACTGGTGCGAGGAGTTCTTGGATAATATTTTGCTGAGTTCTCAGAAAAAAACAAATTGAGGGAAAATTCAATAAAAATCGCAAAACCGTTTGGCGCAACACCCGCCAAACGGTTTTTTCATGAAAAAAAAGTGCAGACAGATCGCATGCGGAAGAACAATGGTATAATAACAAAAAAGACAAACCATCTCATGAAAAGCAAACACAAAAAAATCACTGCAATCGTAGCGCTGGGCATTTTCCTTATAATCGGAAGTGTCTTGGAACTCTACACAACAAAAGACGAAAAAATCAAAGAGCTGGAAGAAAAAATTGCGCAACTTGAAATCCAAGTAAGCACCCAAGAAGCCGGAGGTGTTGTTCTTGGAGACAATACCGAAGACGAAGAGCAAACACTGGAAGAAGACGAATTTTTCATCACAGAAGTTGTCGACGGAGACACAATCAAACTCCAAGACGGGCGTTCTGTCAGATATATCGGCGTGGACACACCAGAGACAAAACATCCAACAAAAGGAGTGGAATGTTTTGGGCAAGAAGCCACAAACAAAAACAAAGAACTTGTGGAAGGAAAAATTGTGCGTCTGGAAAAAGATGTTTCCGAAACCGACCGATATGATCGACTTCTGAGGTACGTCTATGTTGATGATGTGTTTGTCAATGATATCTTGGTCAAAGATGGGTTTGCGCACGCATCTACCTATCCACCGGACGTGAAACATCAAGAACAATTTGATCAATCTCAAAAAGAGGCACGTGAACAAAAAAGAGGGCTTTGGGCAGATGACGCATGTCTGACATTCATGGAAAAAGTTGGGGAACAAGCATCGGAAAAAGAATCAATCGAATTAACAGAGGGAGAGGGTGGCCAGCAATACAAATGTGACTGTGAAAAAACATGCACACAAATCAGCTCATGCCAAGAAGCACAATTTCAACTGAATGAGTGTGGATGCACAGATCGTGATGGAAATGGCGATGGTCTGGCCTGTGGATCACAGTGTACAAAATAAAAAAAGGAATTACGTGTTCGGAACATTTCTTTGTTAAAACCTCGAAAAATCGACGCAATTTATATGTATTCCTTACGTTTTTTCTCAATTTTGCCCTCGTCTCGATTTGACGAGTCGAAGCGGGTTGAACTGAACTCAAACACATAATTCCTAAATTCATCATTATCTCATGGACATTATCATTTGGATCGTGATTATAATAATGATCCTCGTGGGTTTTGCGGGAACTATACTCCCAGCACTGCCAGGAACAGTGCTCATCTATGCCGGTATCATAACCTACGCTCTCTATATTTGACTGGAACGAAATTGGAACGATGACAATCATTGCGCTAGGGTTAGCTGTGGTGGCAGTGCAGATTTTTGAATATCTCGCAGGAGCATACGGTGCAAAAAGATACGGCTCTTCACGGTGGGGAATTTATGGAGCAGTTATTGGTGGGATGGTTGGAGCGGTGTTGTTCAACATCCCGGGGTTGATGATTGGCATCTTCGCCAGAGGTGCGGTGCCAGGGCTGCTCTTTGCAGGAAAAGGCATGAGACAATCACTCGAAATCGGATGGGGTGGTGTTCTGGGTTTCTTGGGTGTACGATAATAAAAGTGATTGTGGCAATGGCAATGATCGCAGTATTCATAATAAAAATTTTGACATAAAAAAATAGATAATGAACACACAAGACGACAACATGAAATCAAAAAATAAACCATGGATCATGATCTTTGTGGTAATTTTTTTGGCAGTGGTAATCGGCGTCGGTGCAACGATGATAAACAACAAAGATGATTCTCAAACAGCAACAAGCCAAGACGACCAAGCAATGGATCATCAGGAAGAAATGGTTCAAAATAAGGAACTAAAAGAACCAGAAAAAGTTTATGAAACACTTAAAATTGGCCTCATGACCGATTTGCAAGCACGGTCAAGTACTGGGAAAATGCGCTCAGACAGAATCATCAAAGAAGAGTTCATGGAACCGCTCAACACATTTTTATCCCACATGACGGAAAAATTCCAGCCGGACTTTCTTGTGCAAAACGGAGACATTATTGAAGGAACGGGACGTGATGGTGAAGTTGGATCAGGAGAACTCAGGTCAATCAAAAGAATTCATGATGAAGTGGGAATTCCAGTGAAATGGGTAATCGGAAACCATGAAGTGCGTGCGGTGACAAAGGAGGAATATCTTCAAGCGCTGGAGATTGATTATCTATACAAATACGAAGACATCGGAGATTACCGCATCGTCATCATTGACAGTAATTTTGACGAACAAGATCGGGACATTATTCCGGGGGATTATTACACGCGTGGCAAAGTGTCCCAAGAGCAAATGCAATGGCTCGAAGAGGAAGCGCTCAAGACCGATAAGAAAAAAATTGTCTTCATTCATCATCCACCAGTGTGGAACATTCCTAATAAAGAAAATGATGGACTACCATTGAATGCGTTAGAGTTAAGAAGTTTGTTTGCAAAAAATGACGTTACAGCAGTCTTTGCTGGACACATCGAACAACTCTACACAGAAGAAGTGGACGGAGTGAAATATTATGTCTTGCCAGGAGTGGTCAAAAGCGACGAATATAAAGGCACGTATTACACAATCTCAATCAATGGTGACAATGTGGAATTGGAGATGTTTTCAAAACCATCCGAAGAAGTGTTTGAGTACACCAGCCAAAGCATAGAAGCACGGTCGTAATGGTAAAAAAAGAAAAACCATGATACAATCACTCACACAAAAAAGTAAAAATTTAAGGTTTGCTAGTATGGAAGACAAAAAAAAGATTTTGATTGTGGAAGATGATCCAGCACAAAGAACCGTTCTGTCTGATCGAATGAAAAAAGAAGGATACGATATTATTGTCGCAGAAGACGGGCAGGTTGGTTTGGAAAAAGCACTGTCTGAACATCCAAACTTGATTTTATCGGATGTTATTATGCCAAAGAGAGATGGAATGAGCATGCTCCACGAATTGCGACAAGATTCATGGGGAAAAAATGCAAAAGTGTTTATGCTCACAAACCTGATGGAAAAAGAGAAAGAGGCAACAACAGAAGGTGTTGTGGAATATCTCGTAAAAGCTGATGTTACCATGAAAGAATGTATGGATCGCATCCGTCAAATTCTGGAGAAAGAATAAGCGTCAACATCGATGCGTTGAAAAATTGAAAAGGAAAACCAGTCATTCTTGGCTGGTTTTTTTGTGTAAAAAAATCCTCTGCAAGATTTGCCAAAGAGAGCTAAAATCAGGTACAATCAAAAACCTGCTGAAAAATGCAGGTATTGTTCTTTGAACAAATTGTTGCAGAAACAGTGTCCCGTCTTGAGATGTGACAGAACAAATCGTCTTATTTCAACCAGAAGCGAGGAAGCAAAAATGACACAGATGTATCATTTTTTCAAAGATGCTCAAAACGGTGCAGAAGCAGAAGAGGTGTTTTGCATTCAGACATGTGCACCACTGACGCCTGAGAAATTGCAAAAACTCAAGCTAATCATTGCAGATGGTTTTATGCGAGAGTCAGTGCGAGAAGAATCACATGTCCTTCAAAATCAAAGGATCGTCATCATCGGTCCACGCCTAAGCATGGAGACACCATTTTCAAGTAATTTGGTGCAGGTCGCTCATATCTGCGGTGTACCAGAAGTGGTGCGTGCGGAGAGGCTTTTTTTGCATGTGGTGCTAGACGGAATTAGTGTGCCAGAGTATGTAAAAGTGCATCATGACCGCATGACGCAAGAGGTCTATGAAGCGCCTGTTGAAACATTTCTGTCAAACACGGTGCCTGAAGATGTGAAGATTTTGCCATTGTTGGAGGAAGGGGTAGAATTTCTGCTCTCAATTCCAGGTTTGGCGTTCACGCGCGAAGAATCAGTGTTTGTGCATGACTGGTTTGTGAAATTGAAGCGCAATCCAACGAATGTGGAGATCTATGCTCTGGGAAATGCGCTGAGCGAGCATTGTCGACATGCCTATTTCAAAGGAATCCAAGTGATTGACGGGCGGACAATGCCGGTGTCATTGATGGATATGGCAAAGAGGCCATGGCAAAAAAACAATCTCGGATCAGTGGTTGCTTTCGGAGACAATGCAAGTGCTATTGAAGGATTCATGACGCGACTTCTTGTCTCGAAAGATCCAACACGTGCATCGCAAATGAAGGTTTCAAGAAGGTTCCTTCACATCACATGCAAGGTGGAAACGCACAATTTTCCAACGGGTATTGCGCCGTTTCCGGGAGCAGCAACAGGTGCGGGTGGGGAAATTCGTGACATGCTCGCTGTTGGGCGTGGAGGAAGAACACTTCATGCAATGGCTGGATATGTCGTTGGTCAACTTGAAATCCCAGGTTACAAAAGGTCGTGGGAAGAAGAAGGTGTGGAATATCCACCAAACATGGCAACGCCACTGCAAATCATTACGCAGGCACCAGAGGGCGCGCACGGATACGGCAATCAGTTTGGGCGACCGGTGACCTCTGGAGTGACAAGGGAAATTTTTATGCGTGTTGATGGATGTCGTTGGGAGGCATTGAAGCCAGTAATGCTCAGTGGTGGAGTGGGCACAATCGCAGGAGATGGTGTCAAAAAGACATCGTCACAAAAAGGGATGAAAATCATTTCAATCGGTGGTCCAGCATTTACGATTGGATTTGGTGGTGGTGCAGCATCAAGTCTTTCTCAGGGGCAAAACGATCAGCATCTTGACTTCAACGCCGTGCAACGAGGCAACCCAGAAATGGAGCAACGCGTGCGACGTGTCATAGAGGCGTGTGCACTGATGGAAAAAAACAATCCTATTGCAAGTGTGCACGACCAAGGCGCTGGTGGGGTGATCAATGTCCTCATGGAAATTGTGGGGGAAAATGGAGGAAGAGTCGACATAAGAAAGGTTAATGTCGGCGACGTGTCCATGAGTGTGTTGCAAATCGGAGTCTGCGAATACCAAGAACGCATTGTGGTTTTGGTGTGGGCTGAAAGTGTTGAAATGTTTGCGTTGCTGTGTAAGCGTGAACGGGCACCAATGGAGATGTTGGGAGAAGTGATGGATGATGGGATGTTTGTTTTGGAAGACTCACAAACAAGGTCATTGCCAATGAACATTCCATTAGCAATGCTAAACGGTGTGCCACGGCAGACGTATCACAACAATCGTGTGATGCCTTCTGTTGTTCCATGGGAGATGCCAGAAGGGTTGTTTTTCAAAGACGTGCTTGATCGTGTGCTCAAACATTTGAGTGTCTGCTCGAAAGAGTTTCTCACAAGACGTGTTGATCGCAGTGTCGGTGGATTGGTTGCACAACAGCAAGAATGCGGTCCGTTGTCGTTGCCGGTTGCCGATGTTGCAGTTTCCCGTCTGGGACCATGTGAGTATCATGGTGTTGCCTCAGCAATAGGGGAACAGCCGACGAAAACGATTCTCAATTCCAGTGCAGGCGCAAGGTTGTCCATTGCGGAAATGCTCACAAACATGGTGTGGGCAAAAACCAAAGGAGGACTCAGTCGTATTGAAGTGTCAGGAAACTGGATGTGGGCATCAAAACATCCGGGAGAAGGTTCAGCGCTATGGGACGCAATGGAATCTTGTACGGAGATGATGCTAGCATTGGGAATCCGTAGCGGTGGAGGAAAGGATAGTTTGTCCATGGCAACAATATTGCCCAGTGGTGAACTCGTAAAATCCCTACGGCATTTAGTCGTAACGGGTTATGCGCCGGTGGATGACGTGAGAAAAGTAATCACGCCAGATATTAAGGACCCCAGCGACACATATCTCGTGCATATTGAATGCGCAAGAGGGAAAAAGCGTATGGGGGGTTCTGTTGCAGCATTGTGCACAAACCAAACAGGGGCAGATGTGCCAGATGTGGACGACATGGAATTGTTCAAAAAGATGTGGAAAAGTGTTCAAAGTTTGATCGGAGAAAATCTGATCACGGCAGGGCATGATGTCAGTGACGGTGGATTGATCACAACGCTGTTGGAAATGGCGTTTGCCGGAGACTGTGGCATCCTGATTGGTGTCCAAAGAGATGCGGATGTCATCAAGGAATTGTTTGCCGAAGAAGTCGGAATGGTTGTCGGATGTAAGTCCGAGAACTTAGCACAGATAGGGAGGATGTTTAATGTTCAAGGGATTCCTCATAAGATTGTTGCAAAAGCGCAAAGGGAAAAGCGCGTAACAGTCTCTTGTGGGGACAATCTTGTCATGGTGGAAGACATGCGCAAGTTGCGTGATCTGTGGAGGGAAACATCACGAAGAATCGATGAACAAACCATTCCAGTGTCTTGTGTTAAGCAAGAACGTCGGAATCTTTTTGATCCAGGGACTCCGCAGTACAAAACGTCAAACAACAGAGGAGGTCAAACAAGAGTAATGGTGACACGTCCGACAGTCGCAGTTGTGCGCGAAGAAGGAAGTAATGGAGATGTAGAAATGCGCATGGCATTTTGCAATGCCGGGTTTGAGGTTTCAGATGTCATGATGACAGATTTGCTTGAGGGAGGAATGGATTTGAAAAATGTTCTGGGAGTGGCATTTGTTGGCGGTTTTTCCTATGCTGACGTTCCACAAAGCGCAAAAGGATGGGCATCAAGCATTCGCTTCAACTCTCGTCTGAAGGACATGTTTCAAAAGTTTCGAGAGAGACCTGAGACGTTCTCGCTCGGTGTCTGTAACGGTTGTCAATTTTTAGCGCTCCTTGGATGGGTGCCAGGATATGATGATTTGGATGATCAATCACAACCACGCTTTGCTCAAAACACGTCACGTGTTTTTGAGTCCAGAGTGGTGACTGTGAAAATTCCAAAGAACCCCTCAATTTTCTTGGGGGCAATGGAAGGAGCAGTGCTTCCCGTGCCAGTGGCGCATGGGGAAGGGCGAGTGAGCGCCAGTGACGGATTGCTCCAAAGGATGGCACAGGACCATCTTGTGCCGATGTATTATGCAAGACCAGACGGAAATCATGCGGATGAATATGGAAATTATCCATTCAATCCAAACGGTTCCCCAATGGGTATTGCAGGACTGTGTTCGCCAGATGGTCGGCATACGGCAATCATGCCCCATCCGGAACGCGTGACACAAAGCGTCCAGTGGCAATGGATGCCACAATGGATGAAGAAAGAGATGAAGGGGTCAGCTCCATGGGCGCAGATGTTTGCAAATGCATGCTGGTGGTGTGATCAAAACTAAGGCGAGAGAAAGTTCTTTTGAAAGATACTATTGTCCACAACGAAATTCGTTGTGGACATTTTTTTTACATAAACCAAAGAGTAAAAGACACATGAGATGCAATCAATTGTGTATATAAAAAAATCAAAGAAAGATCGAAACAATTGACGAATTTTTTTTGTCAGTAGTGTTACAAGAAGCACAGACTCAAAAGAAAAGTCTGTTCTCATGAAGTTCTTTTTTTTTACAACGCTCGAAAGAGGAGATTTGACAATGAAAAATGTTTCCAAAGTCGTCACAGATTTGTACGAAACTCTTGGTGTAGAGGCAGACAAAAGCGCTGTCAGAAAAGCGTAGAAAAATGTTGTGAACAAGAACATTTATCCAAACGCCTTTTGCAACATCGCAGATGATCCATGGGATGGTGAATGGGTGATGACAAAACATGCCGATGGCACGGGAAGCAAAACGGTGGCTCGTGCTCTTTGTGCCATTGTTACTGATGATTTTAGTGTGTTTTGCAAAGACCCCTTCGATGCCGTGTCAATGAACACGGGAGATATTTCTGCATCAGGTTTTGTGTATCCACCCTATGTAATCACGGACACAATCGGCATCAATGCTGTCACTTTGCCAAAGCATCCGATTCTGTTGCAAATTGTCGATGGGATTCACATTGCTGAAAAATTTATACCAGCACTATGGTCTGGATCTTGTGTTTCTGGGAGGGGAGACGGCGGATTTGCCCGATCAGATCCGAACAATGATTCTCGATGTGGACATCTTCGCTCGTATGCACAAAAGAGGAGTGGTTAATGGCAATGTTCACCCAGGTGACAAGATGTTTGGTTTTGAAAGTGCTGGGAAAGCCGTGTGGGAAATGGGAGAAAATTCCGGACACATGTCAAACGGATCAACACTAACACGACACGTATTAGTGCATGTGGACTACGGGAAAAAATACCCCCAGATCTTCAGGCAAGAGAAGTTGCCACAAGGGCGGTATCATTTCGACGATTCTGTCCAAGGTCTGGCAATGAGTGTCGGAGATGCAATAATGTCTCCAACGCGCCAATGGGCAATTGTCATGAAGATGCTCGTTGATGAACTCAATAAAAGAAATTCTTTCCATCTTTTGCATGCCGTAGTGATGAACGCAGGAGGAGGACTGACAAAGTGTTTGCATGTTGGCCGGCATTACCTATCAGATGGATATTCCTAAGCCACCACCACTCTTTCAATTGATCCAGGATGAGGCTGGAATTAGTTGGAGGGAAATGGTGAAGAATTACAACTGTGGCATCGGGCTTGTGGTGATTGGTTCGCCAGAAGGTGGAATGCTCCAAGGTGCAGTTGAGGCTGTTTCACGAGAGTCTAATGTCGGTTGCCTCACTCTTGGAGAGTGTTGGGAATCTTCGAACAAAGAGAATCACGTCGTGATCGAGACACCTTTTGGGTCGTTTTATGACCCTCACAAAAATCTCTAATCCAGCACCAAAATTGTTACGGATAGAGAGCATTAAGAAGTCGGTGAATAAACATTCATCGGCTTCCTTTTTTTTTGTACGACAAAGTGTTGGATGGTGGTGTACCAAACAGGCAGGAGAGGCATAAGAAAACCAATAAGAAAATTTTTCCTCGCTCTAGAGCTGGGAAGTGTTTGTTACTATGTTTTTTATGTTAAAAGTGGATGTCAACACGCCACACACAGACACGTGTTGAAAAAAGGATTATTTTGAGGCAAAAAAATGGGAAACAGGTGGATGGTTAGACAACTGGGGCAAGGCTATTGCAAAAACAATAAAAGTATGCAATTATAGAGATATTAAAAGATAGTTGCTTCATTCGGGTGTGTGAAACAGGCATGTCAGAATGAGTCAGCTATGGTCTTCTCCTGGTCAAATGAAGATACGGTTCGACTCAGAAAGCTTTGTCAACAAAACGGTTATTCGGTGCTCTAAGCATTGAAAACACGTGTGGGATGAAGTGTGTAATTTGTTTTCAAGTCTTACGATGTCGAAGAAACTATTTGTCGGAAACATTTCATGGGGCATGACAGATGAAGATCTGGGCGCTCTTTTTTCCGATCATGGGACAGTCGCTGAAGCAGTTGTGATCAAAGATCGCGCAACTGGTCGTTCCAAAGGCTTTGGATTTGTCACTTTTGACAATGACGAAGAAGCGGACGCAGCAATCGAGGCGCTCAATGAAAAAGAAATTGAGGGTCGCAACATTGTGGTAAATGAGGCACGTCCTCCAAAGCCACGTATGTAGTCTGTCACTGAAATGAATACCTGTGACGATTCTTGTGCCGAGCACAAGAAAAAATCACAAACGCATTTCAACACAACCCCGCCACAAGCGGGGTTGTGTTTTTTTTGTAGAAATGAACCGAATTTAAGAAAAAATGATGATAAATTTGTATAATCTGCAAGAAAATGCCACCATATAAATATAAAGTTTGCATAAAAACACATTGTCCTCAATTCGCTCGCTCAGCTCACTCCCTCCGGTCATTCACTTCACTCACTCATTGAGAACAATGTGCTACGGATGTTCATCCCTCTCTTGCCCCTCATTCGCTCGCTTCGCTTCACGAACTCGGGACAACAGCGGGATATGCGAAATTTTTCCCGCAGAAAAACTCCGTTTTCCTTTGGAAAAAACTTCGCATCATCCGCAGCCCATTGTGACGAAATCAATTTTTACATTTTGATTTTTGCTCCAGAGACTTTTTCTTCTTTTGAAATAAGGAAAGAAAGTTTGATTTTCATTTTTTAAGAGGGGGATAAGCGGATATTTTTTGCTCCATACTTCCGCAAAAAATGTTTACAAATAACATTTGCTTTTTTATGGGAAATATTATGAATGGCAGTAACCAAGGTGAAAGAAATCCGCTCCCGTGACATAATACAAGGGCAGTGTGAGAAAAAACAAAGATACACTGAAGGTGGTGAGAATTTAGACAGTTACTTAGAAAAGGTTAACCAAAAAATAATGAAAAACACAACAATTGGTATAATTGTTCTTTGTGTTGTTTTGGGAGCATCAGCCACGTATGTCTGGCACCAAAATCGAAAAAGCAACACAAAGGAAAGGTCTGTATCACTAAGTAATTATCAATCCTTCCAACACGCGACTTTTGCTGGCGGATGTTTTTGGTGTACCGAATCAGATTTCGAAAAAACAGATGGTGTTGTGGAGGCGATTTCGGGTTACACAAACGGTAATGTGGAAAACCCAACATATAACGAAGTATCTTCAGGAGGAACGGGTCACAAAGAAGCGGTGCGGGTGTATTATGATTCAAACATCGTCAGTTATAATCAACTGTTGAAAGTCTATTGGCGACACATTGATCCAACAGATGGTGGTGGACAATTTGCTGACCGAGGAGGGCAGTATGCACCAGCAATTTTCTATCAATCCGAAGATCAAAAAAATCAAGCAGAACAATCCAAAAAAGAGTTGGAGGAAAGTGGAAAATTCAACAACTCAATTGCTGTGGAAATTTTGCCAGAAACAGAATTTTTCGTTGCCGAAGATTATCACCAAGATTACCACAAGAAAAATCCAAAACGATATGTTTTTTATCGCAACGGATCAGGGCGTGATGATTTCATCGAAAAAATATGGGGAGACGAATTGAAAAATGCACAACATCATAATAAAAATCAAACGTTTATGAATTATCAAAAACCAACCGACGAAGAACTGAAAAAGACATTATCTCAATTGCAATATGACGTGACCCAAAAAGACAAAACAGAAAAACCTTTCGACAATGAATATTGGGACAACAAAGAAGAGGGAATATATGTGGACGTTGTTTCGGGTGAGCCAATCTTTTCATCAAAAGAAAAATATGACTCTAAAACAGGGTGGCCATCGTTCACAAGACCTCTTGTTGAAGAGAACATCATGACAAAAAAAGATTTTGCACTCATCTTGCCACGAACGGAAGTGCGGTCAAAATATGCTGATTCACATCTAGGGCACGTCTTCAATGATGGTCCGGAAGAAGAAGGGGGAAAGCGGTATTGTTTGAACTCAGCAGCGTTGCGCTTTGTGCCACGTGACAAGATGTTGGAAGAAGGATACAGTGAATATCTAAGTATTTTTGAATAGTAAAAAACTGCCTAGGGAACACTGTACACAAGGAAAAAAGTAGTGTAAGATATTGTCTGGAAAAAGTAATCGTAGATTTTTTTTATATTATGTTCAATCAACTCAAAACAACCCTTTTATTAGGACTACTCACTGGTGTGCTCATTGGCGCGGGGTATTGGCTTGGCGGAAGCAGTGGTGCAATCATTGCATTTGCGATCTCGGCAGCCATGAACATCGGGTCATATTGGTTTTCGCACAAGATTGTACTGTCGATGTATAACGCCAAAGAAATTCCAAAAGAAGAAAATCCACGCCTGCACGCAATGATCGAAAATATTGCAATGAGCGCGCAAATTCCAAAACCAAAGCTCTATCTCATTGACATGCCAGTGCCAAACGCATTCGCAACAGGAAGAAATCCAAAGCATGCTGTGGTTGCTGTGACAAGTGCAATCATAAATCTGCTTGACGAAAGTGAACTAAAGGGTGTTTTGGCGCATGAAATTTCTCATGTCAAAAATCGCGACATTCTCATTTCTTCGGTGGCGGCAACCATTGCCGGAGCATTGTCTTACATTGCGCAGTTTGCCATTTTCTCTGGAAGTTTTTTTGGTGGATCCGATGAAGATGGTGGAAATCCTTTCGGTGCAATTGTGATCATGTTACTTGCCCCAATTGTGGCAACATTGTTGCACATGGCAGTGTCTCGTTCACGTGAATATCTTGCCGACGAAACAGGGGCGCACCTGATTGGTGACCCTCGTGGTCTGGCATCGGCTCTCCAGAAACTTGAAGACTTTGGGCGCAATGCAAAACTACAAGGAGATCCAAAACACCAAGCAACAGCACACATGTTTATCATCAATCCATTCAAAGCATCTGTCCTTATGTCGTTGTTTTCCACCCACCCTCCAACCGCAGAACGAATCAAAAGGTTAACAGGTTCAGTAAAATAAGGAGCGCAACGTCTTGTGATAAAAAACAATAGAGAAAACTTTCTCACAACAACTGAGGAGGTTTTTTTGAAAATCGTGGTACAATAAATATAAAATTATGAAACGATATAAACAATCATTGGTATTAGCGCTAGGTGTGGTCATAGCCATCACAATTTCTGGCATAGTACAAGCGCAAAAAGCAAGTGCCTCATCATATGATTATTACGTTTCAAAAAACGGAGACGATGATGATGAGGGGTCAAAAGATAAACCGTTCAAGACAATTGATGAGGCAGTGAACAATGCTAAAAAAGGCGACAAAATATTCATTGAAAAAGGGGTGTATAGTGAGTCTTTAGCGATTCCAAAAGGGGTCCAAATAGAGGGGAAAAGCGATGGTGATGTGACAATTGCAGGGAATGTGCAGATGGGGGATGATAGCGAAATGGAAAGCGTGACCATTACCGGAGGTGTTATGGTGCTTGAAGACGCGGACGTAAAAATTAATGATGCAACAATTAAGGACGCAAGCGTAAATGGTATTGACGTGATTGGTGGCGCGTCTGTAGATATTCGTAATACAAAAATAAAAAACAATCGGAAAGGAATCTATATTAAAGCAAAAGGTTCGGTAACAATTGAAGATAGTGAGGTTTCCAATAATGATGAGGAGGGAATTGATATTCGTTCGCGCACTAACATTGTGATTAGAAACACAAGAATTGAGGGTAACGGCGAAAGCGGAATCGAATTGATTGTGGGGAAGTCTGATATGGTGATTTCAAAAAATGTCATAAACGATAATGGTTCTAGTGGAATTGCAACACAATATTACGACAGTACAAGTAAGTTGGGTGCCATTAAAATTTCTCAAAACAAAATAAACGGAAACAAAAAATACGGCATCGACTGCAACACACCAAGTGGAAGCAGTGGTATTCCACAAGATTTTTGGAAAGACTCGTTGTCAATCAGTGAGAATACGATTGAGAAAAATAAATTGAAATCAATTGCAAACGCTTGTGATATTCTTGAAAAAGAGGAAAAAAGTAACGAACAAATACAAGAAATACCAAAAGTAACAACCGTCTCAGATCAAGAAGAAAGTAGTCAAGAAAGAGAATTGGCGCAAGAACAATTCGACCAACAAAAGAAAAGGGAAGAAGAGCAAAGACAAGAACAACAAATAAAAATGGCGCAAGAGATAGAGGTGTTGCAAACAAGGCTTGCTCAGCAAGAGGTGGAGAATACTATTGTACGCAAGAAAGTGCTTGAACGAAATTTCTTAGTAAAACTTCTTATTGGACCATCTCCCAAAGACATCGAAAATCTCAAAGAAAAAAATAGGCAGTCTAGAGAAATTAAGGCGCAATTGTCCCAAGCAAAAAATAAGGATGTCTTGTCAGAACAGCAAAAAATACTGGTTGATAGTGGGCTAGAAAATATCAACCAACAAATAATGCAAAATGAAGAAATCATTCAAAAACAAGAAAAAACGTTTAGTCTTTTTGGGTGGGTTGGGAAACTATAAAAAAATACAAAGATGTTCTGAGTGAGATGTTTTCAAACGAAAGTATTTTTGAGCAGTTTTCGGAAAACGGGTTTAAAAAACAGAGGTCAGAATTTATATAATCATCAATCAGTAGAGGGCGGAACGAGAAATATAGTCATAAAATCACAAGTACCCGCACATCATTATTACAAATTTTATAAAGTGCATTGCCAGAAAGGGAATAGAGACACTTTTTTAAGACATTCTTTTCGTGTGGTATAGTAGGAAAAGAAAATAAAAAAAACAAGAAACATTCTGACGGGAAAATTTTATGCGTATAACGATTGATGCACGGTTTTTTGGGCCATTCGGGAAAGGTTTGGGACGATATACACAGCGGTTGATTGAGCATTTGGAACAGGTGGACGATGATAATGATTATACAATATTATTACGGAAGGAAAATTTTGATACATATACACCACGCAACATACGATTTCAAAAACAATACGCTGATTGTCAGTGGTACACAACCAAAGAGCAGGTGGTAATGCCAAAAATTTTAAAGGAGACGAGGCCAGACCTTGTGCATTTCCCACATTTTAACGTGCCAATAGCCTATCGACGGCCATTTGTCGTGACAATTCATGATCTAATACTGCTACACTATCCAACAGTGAAAGCGTCCACTCTGGGAAAGGTTCATTATTGGTCAAAATATCTCGCGTATCGCGTGGTAATTGCAAATGCAATAAGTCGCGCACAGTACGTTTTGGCAATGTCTCATGCAACAAAGAAAGATGTTACAAAAAAATTTTCTATTCAAGAAGAAAAAATTGGTGTGACATATCAATCGTGGGAAACGCTACTAAACCCAAAAAACAAAAAAGAAAGGGATGATAAGAAAATATGCGAACAGTATGGTATAATAAAACCGTATATTTTATATGTTGGAAACGCATATCCACACAAAAATCTTGAACGACTTATTAATGCGTTCAAAAGAACAGCTCTGTCAAAAAAAGGGGTGAGTTTAGTGTTGGTTGGAAAAGATGACTATTTCTACAACAAACTTAAGAAAAAGGTGAGAGAAGAAAATGTTGAGAGCGTTCGTTTTGCTGGAATGGTGTCTGATGAAGATCTTCCGACGATATACAAAAAAGCATTGTTCTATGTCATGCCATCGCTCCATGAAGGTTTTGGTTTGACGCCACTGGAAGCAATGTCAATGGGAACACCTGTGACAGCAGCGGATCACGCATGCACAAAAGAGATTTTAGGGCGTAGCGCTCACTATTTCAATGGTCACGACACAAATCAAATAGTATATGCACTCAAGATGATGACTGCTAACAAACATTTGCGTGGATCACTGGTGGAAAAAGGATATGCCAACATAAAAAGATACAACTGGAAGAAAATGGCATTGGAAACAAAAAAAATTTACCAAACAATATAATCGATGACAAAACGTCCTCGAACAATTAATAATATCTCGTCGCAAATGTTTGACGTGCGACCAACCAACACTCATGGTGAAGTGAATTGGGGGCGTGTTCATGCAATAAAAAGAACAGATTATACCGCGCAAAGAAATGCGTATATTCCAAAAAAAGATGACAGAAAGCAACAAGAAGATTGCCCAAAAGAGGTGGTGATTGATGAGAAAGAAAAAGCGTCCACAAGCACAGAGAGTTTTTTGTCAAAAAAAGTATTGAATGAAGACATTGAAAAAATACAAAAAAAAGAAAAGAAATCAATAAAAATTGTACGACCAGGAGAAAGAATTGCTATTCCCGATTTTTTCTTTCAAGACGAAGAACAAAAAAACTCAAACAGTGAACGGAGAAATTTTGCCAGAAAAACAACAGAAGGAGCAAAGATAAAAAAAAGTTTTTACACATCAGTAAAAAAAGGCGAGGGAACAAAAGAAGTAAGTCAAAGTGTTGATATTCAAGAAAAAACAACACAAAAAAACGAGGAAGAAACGCATCAAGAAGTTGAAAAGAGAAGTGATGTCACGAATGAC
This sequence comes from Candidatus Moraniibacteriota bacterium, assembly GCA_020428995.1. Taxonomy (GTDB): domain Bacteria; phylum Patescibacteriota; class Minisyncoccia; order Moranbacterales; genus JAGQLW01. The sequence goes on from JAGQLW010000004.1 coordinate 21,379, forward strand.
GCAGGGGGGAGCTGGAAAAAAGAAGTGGACAGTGAGACAGTCAAGGTTTCTCTTGTAAAAAAACCAAGACAAGAAAAGGTGTCACCAAGAGCTGTCACACCAGAAAGGAACCCCTTTAGGACGGTGGAAGGGTCTCAAAAAAAGAAAGAAGTGTTGGTGCAAAAGGACGATGAAATCAATTCGTGGGCAAAAACGGCACAAGAAAAAGCTTGGTTGGCACAAGAACTTCAAAGCAAAAATTTTGAAGTAGGTAATCACAGCACTCAGCTTCAAAAAAAACACGACCAAAGAGTTGGTAATGGTATTGAAGGCGAAAAATCAACAAATTATGATTATCACAAGACAATTTCGTGGGTAAAGACAGCACAAGAACGGGTATTACAGAAGCAGGAAATTCGAGGCAGAAAGATCATTGACGACAGACAAGCACAAGAAAAGAACTTATTTAAAAAAGATCAGCAACAACACCTCCAGACAAAGAACCTTTTTGTTGAACAAAGAAATGTTGAGCAAGAAGGTGGGGCAAAAAGTGCAGAAACATCCCACGGAAACAAGCACGCAACAGTATATACACAGAAAAAAGAAAACCCCACCAAAACAAAAGAAGAAGATGATGAAAAGATGCGTGCATGGTTCAATAAAAAGGAGAAGAAGGTGTTGTCAGAAGAAAAGATAGAAAAAAGTGCACAGCCAAGGTCGTTGTGGAAATGGCTAAGTAAGAAAGTGTCGAAAAGGAGCCAGTACAAAGATTATAAAAGAATTCGAAGCCGATCATTATTAAAAACCGAGTCAAGAACAATATTCCGCCGTTTCGCTATTGGAGCAGTTTGTATTGCTTTCTGTGTTGGAATGGCAACATATGTAAACAAGGCTATTGTAGTAAAAGGTGCTGTCCTGGGCGCGAGTAACTCAGCACAAAAAAGTCTCGAAGAGGCCATTGGTGCACTGCGAAATCAGGATTTTGACACCTCGCAGACAGCGTTAATAAATGCAGCAGAAGACTTCTCTCTTGCGTCAAAAGAGATGGACTCCCTTGGAGCAACAATTGTAGACATGTCACGTTATATTCCTGTTGTGTCGCAAATGTCTTCAGGGAAAAATATGGCAAGTGCAGGAGAAAATTTATCAAAAGCAGCCGCATCATTTGCCGTAGTGGGAAAAGAAGTCACTCAAATTCAAAATCCATTTACCAAAGACACAGAAGGAGACAAAACGTTGCTAGACAGGTTGTTTGTGATTGAAGAAAATTTAAACCAAGCACACATAGCACTTGTCCAAGCGGAGCAAGACTTGTCAAAAGTGAAAAACAAACACGTTCCAGAAGAATATAGAGAACAATTTGTTGCATTAAGAACAAGTATGCCATTAGTTGTCTCTGTTGTTGAGAAAGTTTTAGACAACACTCACGTGCTTGAGGATGTGTTTGGAAAAAATGGCCCACGAAAATATCTTTTTTTGTTTCAAAACAATCATGAAATACGTCCAACAGGAGGATTCATTGGGAGCTATGCAATTGTTGATATCTCCAACGGAGTGATTCGAGATTTTTTTGTGGATGGAATTTTTAATCCAGATGGTCAATTGCGTGACAAGATTGTTCCTCCAATACCAATTCAGAAAGTGAGTGCGTCTTGGAGTCTGCACGACAGTAATTGGTTCCCCCATTTCCCTTTGTCAGCACAAAAAGCGATGACTTTTTATGAAAAAACGGGTGGATCAACAGTGGATGGTGTGATTGCTGTAACGCCAGAAGTGATCAAAGACATGTTGAAAGTGACTGGACCAATCAACATGCCACAATACGATGTTGTTCTGTCTGCGGAAAACTTCGTAGAAAAAACGCAATATGAAGTCGAGGTGGAGTATGACAAAGAAGAAAATAGTCCAAAAAAGATTTTGGACGACATGGCACCAATATTGTTAGAGAAAATGTTTTCATCGGCAAAAAACACAGATGGTGCAATGGGGATTGTAAACTTGTTTAGCAAAGCAATCAAAGAAAAAAACCTGTTGCTGTATGCACGAAATGAGGGGATGCAAGAGATTATTGAAAAAAATGGATGGGGAGGCATAATGCAAGAAACACAGTATGACTATCTCAGCGTAATCAACACAAACATCAATGGATACAAAACAGATGGTGTGGTGGACGAAACGATTGATCTGGAAAGTGAGATCGACAATGATGGGAGAATTGTGAATACCGTGACGATAACACGCAAACATCGCGGTGGATACGAAGACTATGAATGGTGGAATAAGGTAAACGCGGATTACATGCGTGTCTATGTGCCAAAAGGTGCACAACTAATCGAAGCAAAAGGTTACACACAAGAAGTCGTGGAACCACCACTAGACTATGACGCACTCGGGTTTGAGCGAGACGAAGATGTTGCCAGGCAAGAAAGCGCAATGAGAATTGACCAAGAATCGGGCACAAAAATTTATGAAGAAAATAACAAAACTGTATTTGCCAACTGGGTCTATGTAAGTCCACAAGAAACAGTAACAGTAACATATAAGTACGTACTGCCATTTTATGTTGATGTCCATGAAACAGAAGACGGGACATACTTTCCGCACAGTATGCTTGTTCAAAAACAATCAGGCGCAATGCGAACGAATCTGACCACAAAAATATCACTACCAGAAAATTACGTTTTTTACTGGGTGTCACAAGAAGAAGAAAGAGGAAAGCAAGAATTGTCGACACAAATGAATCTTAATAAGGATGTATACATAGGCTTTATTGCTAAGAAAGAATAATAAAGCTGGACGGCTGTGGAAAAATATGATAGAAATGTACGGTCAGGAAAAACAAAGAACATCAGGAGAAATCACGAAAATACTTCAAATCAGTCCTGACAGAGTGTTGCGAATAAATTAAAGAATGAAGGCATGATTAAAACCTCAATCAAGGCACTGCGCCTATTTATGCAATCGACACCAACACAATCTGTTGGTGTTGCTGCTGTCATTATTGCCACGGCTGGCATGGCAAGTCGTCTTTTGGGTCTTGTGCGTGACCGTATTTTGGCAACACAGTTTGGTGCAGGAAACGAAATTGACATCTATGCGGCAGCGTTTCGTCTACCAGATCTCATGTTTGATTTACTGGTCCTTGGAGCTTTGTCAGCAGCATTTATTCCAGTGTTTACGTGCTTGAGAGAGAGCGGAAAAATGGAAGAGGCATGGAAAATGACATCAGGTGTTTTGACGGTTCTGGTTACTGTTCTTGCAGGGGTGGGGGTTCTTCTATGGTTTTTTGCACCAACAATACTACCATTGTTTGTTCCTGGTTTTGACGAAAGTAAAATTGCACAGACAGTATCACTCACACGTGTAATGTTGCTTGGTCCAATATTCCTTTCAGTGAGTGCTGTCTTTGGAGGAGTGCTCGTATCTGTAAAAAAGTTTACTCTCTACGCATTGGCACCCGTATTATATAATACGGGAATCATTATAGGTGCTGTGTGGTTTGTGGATGAAATGGGAATAATTGGATTGGCATGGGGAGTTGTCTTTGGTGCAATACTGCACATACTCATTCAGACCCCGGCAGTTGCATCAGTAGGATTTCGATATATACCACAAAAAGTGCACTCAATATTTTCTGACATACACCTGCGACGTGTGATACGTCTGATGTTGCCTCGAATGTTTGGCACAGCGTCAAATCAGATAAGCTGGATTGTAATTACGTTTTTTGCTTCAACTTTGGCAACAGGAAGTCTTGCGGTGTTTACATTTGCAAATAATATCCAGAGTGTGCCACTAGGTCTCATTGGAATTCCGTTTGCAGTAGCAGTATTTCCAACACTTGCGACACTGATGGCGCACAAAAAGAATCAAGAATTTGAAAGAGTGGTAATAAAAGAATTTCGTAGAATATTATTTCTTGTATTGCCAATCAGTGTTTTGTTAATTTTGTTACGTGCACAAGTTGTGCGTGTGATTCTTGGTGCAGGAGCTTTTGATTGGGAAGATACAATCCTAACATTTACTGTTCTGGGAATTCTTGCTGTAAGTCTTTTTGCGCAAAGTACAATCCCTTTGTTAGCAAGATCTTTCTATGCGATGGAAGACACAAAGACACCATTTTTTATCGCGCTCTTTGCACAATTTATAAATATTATATTAGTGATTGTTTTAGTCGATAGATGGCAAATCGTAGGAATTGCAATCGCATTTTCCGTTGCAACAACAGTAAACATGACAGGACTACTATTGTTTCTTCACAGAAGGTTAAAAGTGCGTGCGCAATGGAGTCGTATTGGTCTTGCAATAGGAAAAATCATTGTAGCAACAGCAGGGGCTGCATGTGCAACACAAATTGGAAAAATAATCACAGGAACACATGTGGAACTGGACACGTTTCTTGCAGTGTTCTACCAATTATTATTCGCTGGATTACTTGGTGTGGGGACATATATTATATTAAGCTACCTGTTACACATTGATGAGTTTTTTTCTTTACGCAAAGAAGTGTTGAAACGTGTGTTTCGCAGAAGTGCTCAAGCAAGTGAAGAAATATCAGAGACACATTGAATATCAGAGAATTGACAAAATACACCTATGACCAACAACACAAGAAATTTTTGTATTATTGCACACATTGACCATGGAAAATCGACACTGGCCGATCGTCTTTTGGAAGAAACAGCAACAGTAGAAAAAAGAAAGATGAAAGAACAACTTCTGGACACAATGGCGCTAGAGCGTGAACGGGGAATCACAATCAAGTTGCAACCAGTGCAAATGAAATACAAAAAAACAGATGGGAATGAATACGTGCTAAATTTAATTGATACACCAGGACACGTGGATTTTGCCTATGAAGTGTCACGTTCATTGGCGGCAGTGGAAGGGGCGGTGTTGTTAGTTGATGCAACGCAAGGTGTACAAGCACAAACACTGTCAAACCTTTATTTTGCAATTGAACATGATTTAGAAATCATTCCAGTAGTCAACAAAATTGACCTACCAAATGCTGACCCAGTAAAAGTAAAAAGAGAAATTGCCTCTGTTATCGGATGTAGTCCAGAGAGTGTTTTGGAGGTGTCAGGAAAAACTGGTCAAGGTGTTTCAAAATTATTAGAACAAATTATAGAACGTGTACCCGCCCCAGAAGTGGAAGAAAAAAAACCACTTCGTGCACTAATTTTTGACTCAATTTATGATTCGTATAAAGGTGTATTAACCTACGTACGAATTATGGAAGGAACATTATCACAAAATGAAACGGTGCGATTGATGGTGGGGGGTGTGAAGAGCACAGCAATTGAAATTGGACACTTCAAACCACACTATGTTCCATGCAAGACACTTTCTGCTGGTGACATAGGGTACATAGCAACAGGACTTAAAAGTGTTGCGCAATGCCGTGTTGGTGACACGGTGACCGGCAGTGGAGATAATCAGTCAGATGAAATCTTAGAGGGATACAAAGAAGTCAGACCAATGGTCTATGCAAGTTTTTATCCATTGGAAGGAGATGAATATACTGCAATGCGTGATGCATTGGAAAAATTGACATTAAATGACGCAGCATTTGTGTTCGAACCGGAAAGTAATCGTGCGCTCGGACGAGGTTTCCGATGTGGTTTTCTGGGACTACTACATCTTGAAATTATTCAATCACGCTTGGAAAGCGAATTTGACATCCACCCGACAATAACAACACCAAGCGTTGTCTATCACGTGATGGTTCGGGGAGAAAGTGAGCCACAGATTATTTATTCTCCTACAGAAATGCCAGACCCAGGAACGATCGAGCAAATGCAAGAACCATTTGTAAAATTAGAGATTGTGACACCAAGTGAATATCTGGGGACAATAATGGATGTTATGGGAAAGACGAGAGCGGAGTATCGAGACACACAATATTTGGACACACAACGCGTGCTCTTATCTTTCAACGCGCCGCTCATTGATGTGATTGTTCAACTGCATGACATGCTCAAAGGAGCGACGGCTGGGTTCGCGTCCATGAATTATGAGGCAATAGGGTATCGATCGTCGGAACTAGTAAAATTAGATATCATGATTGCGGGAGATATGGTGGAAGCATTGTCCCGTATTGTGCCAAAAAAACAAGCATACGCGGAAGGGAAGCATACCGTAGAAAAGCTTAAAGAACTCTTACCAAGACAAAACTTTGCCGTTGCAATCCAAGCAACAATCGGAGCAAAAATTATTGCACGTGAAACATTGAGCGCTTTTCGCAAAGATGTCACCGCAAAACTTTATGGAGGAGATGTTACGCGAAAGAGAAAACTTTTGGAGAAACAAAAAAAGGGAAAGAAACGTATGAAACAGACTGGGAAAATCGATGTGCCACCAAAAGCATTTTTTGAAATTCTCAAGAAATAAAAAAAGACTTCTTCAGCGCATTGCGCAGTGTCAGCCGCAAAAGCAACAAAACGAAGAAGTCTCGAAATAGTGTCAAAAAAGATACAGTATTGACCGAACAGTACACTTATTTTTTCCTTTATAAGGAACGAGTTTTTTCGTGGACACATTCTCCGTGGACACAACAAAGAGACGATTGTAGAGACGATGAAAAGAAGAGAGGCAATCAGTACAACAAGAGCCAATTCAAAGCCAAAAAAGCTGAGAATTTTTGGCAAGCCGTTGATGAAAAGACCGTAAAAAGCAAAAAAACAAAAGTTTTTATAGGCATATTCAACACTCCTCTGGCGACACAAAAAGACAACTCCCAAGAGTATATCACGGAAAGGAAGGAAGAGGAAAGACCTTCAAAGTAGATTTTTGCAAAATGCTAAGCTATAATAGAATCACAAAAGTCAAAGAATTATTGGGGTTTCGTGAAACTTTGTGTCGAGCTATAAATTTCAGAATTTCCATCGCTTGTTTCAAAGGCTCATGAGCCAGACAGAAGAAATTGTGAGATTTTAGCCGACAAGACTTTTGATCGGTGGTGGTGGGGGGATGTAATGATAAAGGTTCTTAGTAAACACTAACAAAAAACATAAGTGATATGTGGACGAAAAAACGACGTAAGACAGCTACCTATATTTTTTGGTTTATAACGGCCATTTTGATGATTATATCGATGGTGGGCTTTTTAGTTCTTCCTGCGTTTGTGTAAACAAAACATTTTATGACAAAGAAAAAGACAATCATAACAACATGTATCTTTCTTTTTGGCGCAGCAGCAGCGTGGGGAATTGTGCGTGCGGGTGTGAAGGAGTTAGAACGTAACCGATCAATTCATGCCGAAATAAGTCAATTGGAACAAGAGGCACAAAAATACAAACATGAAAACGTGGATTTGGAATCAAAAATTGGATATTTCATGAAATCAGATTTCCAAGAAAGAGAAGCAAAAGAAAAACTGAACTTACAAAAACCAGGAGAGAAAGTGATTGTAATTAAATCTTACCCAGATGAAGATAGGGAAGAGGGATTAGAAGCAGACAGCGGTGAGAAAGAATCTAGCGACCAAAAAACATCAAATTACATGTTATGGTGGAGACTATTTTTTCAAAAAGACTAACAAGAAAAACACCAGAAAATTATGACAAATAACTCTGACCAGGAATATAAAAAGATTACATCAATACCAAAGAAAACTGTTGTAATGGTAAGTGTGTCGATAATTGGTGTGTGCGTAGTGATATTGTCATCACTATTCTATGGAGGAATTGATCAAAACACGCCGGTA
>JAGQLW010000005.1 GCA_020428995.1 Candidatus Moraniibacteriota bacterium
GACGGAACCCCATACCCTGTTGTCTCTGTCTCTGATTCAGAACACAATTCTGATGGAACGGACAAAGTGGGATTCGACTACCTCAAGGTCGGAAAAAAGTCCTCGGACAAGTGGGATGGAGATGTCGAATGGAAGGAAGGAGAGATTCCCAGCAAAAAGGATTTCCGAGCAAAGTTCACGAAAAAAAATGGGAAGTGGCCCAGTGACAAGGTCTGTGTCCAACTCTACTTCTCCAACAACAAATACTTTTCTCTTACGGATGATATGAAAACAGGTCACAAGGAATGTGATCGATTTGATAAGGATGACGACAAGGAAAGCGTCTATATCCAAGACGTGAGTTTTCCACAAAGCAAGATTCACCCCGGACGCAATTACTACATCTTTGCTCGAGCAACGGATGAGGACGGGAATCTGTTGGACGTCTCCAGCAGGACAACGGAAGAAGAGTGCGTGAAGATTGATGTCATTCACAGGAAGTATGACACCGAAGTCACGGTACTCACGGTCACAAACGGTGTCCAAACAGGGCAACCGTTTGAAGCCAGTGTCACGGTCACAAACCATCTGGACACTACGCAAGGAAACGTGGAGCTAGACATCTGGTTTCTGGGAAACACTCAGAGCATCAATCTGGGAACCATGACCAATGGACAAGCAATCACAAAAAAAAATTACTCTGACTGCTCCGGCTGAAGCAGGAACGTTTGATGTGGTGGCGCTCAGTGACCCTCGCGCGCAAATTCACGAAACCAATCGTGACAACAATAGGAGGGCGACAACCCTTACCGTCAACCAACCAGTGGTAGAACCGGAAGCAGGGTTTGACGTCGGTATTGGTGACATTGCCATGGACGTCATTGATTGGAGTAAGGACACGCTCATCATTACGGCAACCATTTGGAATGGTGGTCGGGTTGTCCCAACACTGTGGACTGATTGCAATGTTGGTAGTGCCAAAGGGATTACGATGGTGACGGGTCTCCAAGCATGGGAAAAGCGTCGGAACATTCTCTGTTTCGTTCCCTTGGCTGACCTGGACACCGTGGGAGAAGTTCCTTTTTCCATGGTAGCTGACCCAAGTAATCTTCTTGGCGAGCAAAACAGGTCAAACAACACCCTGGGATGGAACATCTGGGTTCCGCAAAAGCCAGGATCGTTTGACTTGGCAACAGGCTATGCGGTCTTGGAAGACAAGGAAGTTGGCAAGCATGTTCCTGCCAGCATCACGCTCTACAACGGATTCATGGATTTGGACAATCTGTCCGTCACATGTTCGTTGGGATCAGGGCATGGCGCGGTAACGGTCACCAACCTTGTTTCCTGGGAAGAGCGTGAAGTCACGTGCGTGATTGACGCGACGAACGTAACGGGCAATCAGGTTCATGATTTTCAAGTCTGTGCTCATCCCAATGATGCTAACCCGGCAAACGATTGCCAGGGTTGGCGTGAGTGGGTGACGGCACCGTAAACATAAACAAGGAGGACAAACAAAGAACCCCTACAATCTATTATGGTTGTAAGGGTTTTTATATTTGGGAGATTTTTTTTATTGTTTTGTGACTCGATCAACTTCGTCGAGGGTTGTGCGACCTTCGGTGATTAGGAGTGCACCGTCTTGCGCCATTGTGAGTGTTCCGTTTTGGATTGCTTTGTCGGCAATTTCTCTGGAGAGTGCTCCACGTGCGATGAGTTCTTGTATTTCACGGTCTATTAAGATCACTTCACTGACAATTGTTTGACCTTTAAATCCGAGTTGGCCACATTCGTCACAACCCGCCGGTTCAAAAATTTCTTGTGGTGTTTGTGGAATGGTGATCCCTGAAGCAGGGGAGATGGTTTTGAGAACCTCCTCTAATCGTTCCTGTTCTTCTGGTTTTATTGGACGGCTTTTTTTACATGTTTCGCAGAATGTACGGACAAGGCGTTGGGCAATGAATGCAATGGATGCGTTTGCAACCGCATCGGTGCTTATTCCCATGTTCAACAGGCGTTGCACGGCTCCTGAGGCGTCGTTTGTGTGAACGGTGGACAGAATGAGATGTCCTGTGAGTGATGCTTGAATGGCAACGTTGGCTGTTTCGTTGTCGCGGATTTCACCAATCATCATGATGTTTGGGTTTTGGCGTAGGAGTACTCGCAGGGCAGAGTCGAATGTGTAGTTATCTTTTGAGCTGACTTGTGTTTGCAAGATTCCTTCAAGTTTGTATTCGATTGGATCTTCTACGGTGATGATTTTTACCTCGGGTTTGTTCAGTACTTTCAGGATACTGTAGAGTGTTGTGGTTTTTCCTGAACCTGTCGGACCAGTGTTGAGAATGATTCCGTTTGGGTTTTTGATTGCCTTGAGAATGCGATCGAGATTGTGTTTTCTGAATCCAAGATTATTTAGGTCTAGTTTAAGGACCGTCTTGTTTAAGAGACGCATCACGACTGTTTCTCCGTACCCTCCCAAAATGATTGATACACGCACGTCTATTTCTGTGTCTGTAATTCCGTGCATTTCTTTTGGTACGCGAATTGTGAATCGTCCGTCTTTGACACCGGCACGTACCGCTGTGTCCAGATGGCACAGAAGCTTGATCTTTCCAAGAATGATTGGGTATTCGTTGTTTGGAATTGTGGCAATTGTTTTGAGGGCTCCGTCGATGCGTAGGCGAATTGCAATGTCGTTTTGGCGTGGTTCGATGTGTACATCCGATGCTTTGTGAATGAGTCCTGCTGCGAGAACTGCTTCAAGAATATTTTCTGGCTCGGTTTTTTCCACAATGTCGGTGAGTGTCGCGATGTTGTTTTGTTTTTGCGCAATTTCTTCGATTGTTTCTTCGTGTGTTGTGATGAAGCGACCAAGGGTTTGTTCCATAAGGTCGTCATAGACATTTTGCAAGAAATCTTGTTGTGCTGTGACGCGCCATATTTCTTCCATGTCTGTTACACCTTCTATAACTTTGAGGATACCATCTTGTGTCATGGTTAACATTCCTTCTTCAAGCGCTGTGCGAGCTAAATCTTCTTGTGTTGCAAAATCAAGAACTGCTTTTTTGATGCGTTCAGTGAGAGCGAGGACCTCAAAAATACCAATTCGTCCTTTGTATCCCGTGTTGAAACATTTTACGCATCCTTTTGCGCGATAGAGTTCTGGAATGTCTTTTGGAATGGGGATTTTTGCTTTTGGTGAGATGATTGAAACAAGTTTTTTAATCAACATTTCTGTTTGTTCCGCGGGTGTGTATTTTTCTTTGCAGTGCGGACAGAGGCGTCTGACAAGGCGTTGTGCCATGAGAATGTTTGATGCTTCAATAATTAGGTGTGGTTTGACACCGAGTTCCATTAGGCGGGGAATTGTTCCTATTGCATCATTGGTGTGCAGTGTTGAGAGGACGAGATGTCCTGTGAGGGCAGCGTTAATAGCAATGTCACCCGTTTCATCATCTCGAATTTCTCCCACAAGAATAATGTCTGGATCTTGGCGAACGATTGCTCGCAAACCTTTTGCAAATGTGTATCCACGAGTTCTGTTGACTTGTGTCTGTGAGATTCCTGCGATCTCGTATTCTATTGGATCTTCAATAGTGATGATTTTTACTTTTTCGTTATTGAGGCTGTTTAGGATTGCGTATAGTGTTGTGGTTTTTCCGGAGCCAGTTGGTCCTGTTGTTAGAATGGCGCCGTTTGGTTTTTTGATTTGTTTGAGCACTTCTTCAAAGATGGTGTCTCTTATTCCCATTTCTCCAATGTCCAAAAGTGTCATTGATTTGTCCAAAAGACGCATTACGATTGTTTCGCCGTAATTTCCTGGAATGATTGACACGCGCATGTCGATCTCTTCTTTGTCTTCTACAATGATGGAGAAACGTCCATCTTGAGCTGTGTCGCGGATGTTCAGTTTCATGCCACTCATGATTTTGACTCGCGATGTGATTCTTTTGTGGATGTCGCTTGGCATTGTTGTGATCGTGTGGAGAACACCATCAAGACGATACCTGAGGCGCAGATTTTCTTTTTCTGGTTCAAAGTGGATGTCAGACGCTTTCATTTTTATTGCACCCGCAGCAATTGTTTCTAGTACGTCGGTTATGGGTGTTTCGTTGAGTGTTTTTTTGAGCCAGAACAAATCTTTTAGTTCTTTTTCGAAATCATTGAGTTCTTGGTTGTCGATGTCGAGCTGTTTTGTGTCGATTCTCTCTAGGAGTATTCCACTTGTGTATATGTTCCATGCTTTGTTTAGTGACGCGCGTGATACGACGTAAAGTGTTATTTGCCACCCACGATTGTTTTCCAATGACGTGAGATATTCCACCAATCCTTTTGTTGATGGTTGCGTGGTTGCGATACGTACGGTTTTTCCTGTTTTTTGAAAGACGGCACAATTATATTTTTTGGCTTCTTCTTCTGGGATCGATGCTTCTCTTTGTTTGATTGATGGGAAGATGTAGAGATCAATGTATGGTAGGTTGTATGTTTTTGCGATTCTTTCGGCGTGAAGTTCTTCAGATTGGCGTGACAGTTGTTTGAGGGTTTCTTGTGTTTGAAGTGACGTTTTTTCTTTGTACGAATCAGCTGTATTTTTTTTGATGATTCTGACCATGGTTTTGTTTTTAGCTTAGAACAGGTTTTCTATTTCATTTTATTGTATTTTTAGTCTTGTAGCAAAAAAAACGTTGTTTTGTCACAACGTTTTTTTTGTTGAAAACTTGTCTATTTTTTCCTGGAAGGAGTTTTTTTATTTGATGTGTGCCAAGAGTTCTGCTTCCGCACCGTCCATTGATCCGCTTTCGGATGTGAATTCTAATAATGATCCTTTTTGGGTTGTGTTCCAAGATTGTGCAAACACAGTACGTTTTTGTTCGTTGGGAACATCTGCGATACCTTTTATATTTTGGGGTGCTTCCTGATAGAGAATAATAAAATATTCTCCCGCTGCGTGATTTGTCTTGATTTTTTCTAAAATTTCTGCCAGGTCAGTTGGTTTTGTTCGACTTTCAATAAAATCTTCGAGTCGTATCATGCCCCACATCAATTTTCTTTGTTCATCCCATTTTAAGTGTGCCATGACACGTCCCCACAGTTTCAAAATGTTGAATGGTTGTGTTTTGTAGAGATGTTGAATAATTTCTTGTTGATCTGCACCTTTGTCCATGAGATTTCCAGCAAGACGTAATGATTTTGGTGTCGTGTTTGTTTTTTGAAAAGATTCTGTTGCTGTAATAATTCCTGACAATAGACATTGCGCTTGCTCTTTGTTTATTGTTTTTTGTTCATCTTCAGCTCCTAGTAATTCTGCAACGATTTCACTTGTTCCACATGCGGTTACGTCAACAAAATTGATTTGCCCAAATTGTTCGTTTGCTGGGTTGTTGTCGATATTGATTGTTGGAATTTCATAGAAAATGTCAGGATTTTCTTCATAGATTAGCCCTGTTGATTCTTTGTCTTTGCTTCCGATTGTTATGACTAAATCAAACGGGAAACTTGCGGGAATGAATGAAAAGTCACGCGGATCGATTGTTCCGTTTTGTGGTGTTATGTAGATTCGATAGGTTTCCCCTTCTTGTTCTGTGCGTGCTCGGATGATTTTGTTTCGTGTTGTATTGAAAGAAAGGACAAAATCTCTGGATCCTGATAAAGACTCTTTTATTTCTTTTGGCTGTGGCAGGAATGTAAAGCGTTCTTTTTTGTTGAATGGGTCAGCAAAGGCTACTACAACATTCCTTTGTTTGTTTTCAAGAAAATTTGCCATGGCCATCCCCGCACTAATTGCGTCTCCTGACGGATTTTCTGGGAGAATGATGAGGAGGTCTGCTGATTTCTCAATGAATTGTTCAAACTGTCGTTTTTGATCGTCTTTCATAAGTGGGTGTTTTTTAAGTAAGTACTTCACAGTATCAAAAGATTTTTTTTGTGTCAATTGACGAGGTTTTTTGACTCGTTGCTCGAGATGGTTGTGTTTTTTTTGTGTTAGAATGGGTAAAAAAGAATTTATTTTCTTGTAATGTGATTCTATATTTTTTGTTGGATGCGTAGACGTAGAAAGACAATTAAAAAGCGATCTTTTTTGTGGAAGCTACATGTTCGAGTTGAAGGTGTTTTTTTACATCGATTTTCATTGTTTATTCTTTTGGTTCTTGGGGGTGCTGGAGCGTTATTGTCACTTTTTGTTGCGAAGAGTCTGTTTTTTCATGAAGAGTCTGTTTTTACTTCGGATTTTTATCGACAGATGAGTGAGGTGCGCATCTCACGACTTGTTGATGGGCATCCAATTGAAGTGATGGTGCCAGCAATTTCGCGTCAGCCATCGCAAATTTCTGCTTATCTTGTTGCAATTGCAAAGAAAGAGAGTAATTGGGGGAAACGTCATCCTGTTTTGAATGGGCGGGATTGTTATAACTATTGGGGTTATCGTGGAAAGCGTCGTTTGATGGGGAGTGGTGGACACACCTGTTTCAACAGTCGAAAGGATGCTGTGGACACCGTTGCTAAACGTATTGAGTGGTTGGTGTTGAATCAAGACCGTACAACTCCTGAGGATATGATTATTTGGAAGTGTGGATATTCTTGTGATGGGCATGATCCAGAAAGTGTCCGCAAATGGATTTCTGATGTTAGTTTGTATTTTGATAAACTTAATCAGTAGGATTTCTGGTTGTGACGTCGCAGGAGGCGCAAGAGAATCTTTTGGTTGATTGGTTTGTGGTTTCTGAGGTTGTTGAAGAATAAGAATTCTTTCCCCTTGCGCTTGTTGAGTGGGCTGGTATAATCACACAGCGTCTTTGAATAAGGATGCTGTTTTTTTTTGTTTTTTTCTTCATATTTTGGCTTATTTTGAGTATAAATGAGCTTTTTCTAGTCAGAAACCTTGACATGATTAGGATTATTTGCTATATTGATTAGTTATCATTTAGATTATATTTTATGATGGTCAATTGTAATTCTGATGACCCTTTACCTTTGGAACGTCGCCCCGGTGACGGGGCATCTTCGGTATTTTTTCGTTCTATTTTTGTTCTTTTGATTATTGTTGCGTCTTTTGCGATTTTCTTTCTTTTTTCTCCGGTGTCTCGTGCAGCTTCATCAGCAGAAAGCGTGGATTTACAGGTGTGTCCTTTGCGTGCAGATTTCCTTGCGTTTTCTGAAGGTCAGTCTCCAAAAGTTGCTTTTGGTCGTGAGTGTAATGCTCAGAAGATTGATATTTTGGAGGAACAGTTGGCGTTTGAGCGTGGTCTTCGTGAGATTGTGGTTGGTTATCCTATTGAAGAGATGATATCTTCTATTGCTCGTTTTGATCCAACAACTGCTGCTTTTTTGATTGGTATTGCTAAAAAGGAGAGTCAGTGGGGTAAACGTCGTCCATCAAAAGATGGTATTGATTGTTACAATTATTGGGGAATTAAGGGTTCGGGAGCTCGTGGTGTTGGTATGGGGCATGCATGTTTTGCTACGCCAGAAGAGGCTGTGGAACGTGTTGGGTCTCGTATTTCTGAGCTTGTTCACGAGCATGGACGCTCAACTCCTTCTAAAATGATTGTGTGGAAATGTGGTTCTTCATGTGCGGGACATAGCCCAGAAAGTGTTTCGAAATGGATTTCTGATGTTTCTCGTTACTATGATGAAGTACTTTCCATTGTTGACGATGTTGATTCTCGTGTCATTGCTTTGAAATAGATTTGTTTTTGATTGGAGTTTTTTCAATAGACAAAGACACCCTGATTTTGTTGGGGTGTTTTTTGTTTTTCTCTGTACGATTGTTGTTTGCTTGGGTATGATGAGTATGTAATCTTTTTGTTTTTTTATTATGTCTCGTGTTGTTGTTGACATTGAAACGGCAGATCGGGTGCACTTTGACGAGCTAGATTCCAAGGCGCAGGAATCGATTTTGCGTTTGGCAAAGACTCCTGAGGAAGCTGAAGCGCAAAAGACTCGTCTCAATTTGTGGCCGGTCACTGGGCAGATTGTTGCTATTGGCATGCTTAATCCAGACACTGATCGTGGTGTTATACTTTATCAAAATGGTGAGGACGCTTCAGAGAATGATGGGCATTTTTCTGACAATGGTGTTGATTATATTCCGGGTGATGAGCGAAAAATTTTACAGATGTTTTGGGAGCATATGCGTAGTTATGATCAGGTTATTACGTTTGCTGGGCGTAATTTTGATGCGCCATATTTACATTTGCGCAGTGCAATGTTGGATGTTTCTCCAACGAAGAATCTTATGCCAAATCGGTATTATTCAAATGTTCATTGTGACTTGTTTGATCAATTGTCTTTCTATGGAGCGACACGCGGGTTTAGTCTTCATTTTTATACACGTGCATTTGGAATTGCAAGCCCTAAGGATGAAGGTGTTTCGGGTTTGGAAGTCCCGGAATTGTTTGCTCAAGGGGAGTATGAAAAAATTGCTCGTTATTGTGCTCGGGACATTTCTGCAACAGCTGAGTTGTTTCGACGATGGGATAGATACATCAACATTTCTTAATGGGGCAAGATCCTTATATTTGGCAAACTTTTTTGTCAAATGCTTCGGTGCTTGATGGTGTATATACAATACACCCTACTTCGTTCCTCGTGTTTTCCTCAAATTTTGCTCAAATATGAATCGTTTTTAGGTGGTGTAAGAATTTTTACATCTGGTGAAACTCTCGTTGTCTTTTGGTTGAGTTTCTAAGTATTTCATTTTTTATTATTGTATTATGCGTGAGTTGGTTGTTGTGCTTTGTGATGTGCGCAGTGCATATAATGTCGGATCAATTTTTCGTACAGCTGATGGTGCGGGTTTTTCTGGCGTCTATTTGTGTGGGTATACCCCAACCCCTCATGATGGTGAGAGTGTGTATACAACAGCTGCACATAAGATGATTTCAAAGACAGCGTTAGGTGCTGAAAAAACGGTTTCTTGGCGTCAGTTTCCTTCTGTTTCTGATGTGTTGTTGTGTTTGAAAGCTGATGGTTTTTCTGTTGTCGCCTTGGAACAATGTTCACGGAGTGTTTCTTTTCAATCATTTTCGTTACCATCGTCTCCTGTTGCTCTTTTGTTGGGCAATGAGCCATTGGGTTTGTCTGAGGAGGTTTTGTTACAATGTGATGCTGTTGTGGACATTCCTATGATTGGAACAAAAGAATCGTTGAATGTCTCGGTCGCGTTTGGGGTTGTTGCATATGATTTTCGGTTGCGCGCTATTTCTGAGTGATGTATTATTTTGATAGATACTTGTCTTTTTATTCTTTGTTTATGAACCAAATTGTTGATAAGTTTCTGAGTCGTACGGTGTGGATTTGGTTACCATTTTATGCGTTGTATCGTTTGACAAAGGATTTTGTTAATCGTGGGTAATTTCTTTTGGCACCCGCCATTTCGGCGGGCAGGCATTTCTTTGCTGTTGCTAAATTTATGGGTGTGTAGGTTTGGTATTTCTTTGTTTGTCGCATGAGTGTATGTTGAATTTTTCTTGTGGGTGTCCGTGCTTTTTGTTCAATATGTTCTAGTTGGTAAAGACTTGATTGGCTGTGGATAAGGACGCATTGTGTTTTTAATTTTTTTTCATGCAACGATTGTCTTTTTCTTTTTTGATTTTTTATTTTATACCTGTTCTTTTGTGGGGGGTGGGTATTTTTTATTTGTCATCTATTCCGGCGCTTGGCGTTCGGGAAGGACCTTCCGTGTGGTTTTTTCTGGAGCGTAAGGGCGCACATGTTTTTGAGTATTTTTTGCTGACAATCCTTGTTTTGCGTCTTGCGTATTTTTATGTTCGCAGAGACATTGTTTCTTTAGTACTTTTTTCTTGTTTCTTTGTGCTTCTTTATGCCATGTCTGACGAGTTTCACCAGACGTTTGTTTTGGGCAGGGAAGGGGCTGTACGAGATGTGTTGATTGATTCTGTAGGTATTGTCTTGGGTGTTTGTGTGTTTTTGTTTTTGGTGAGAAGGAAAAGGATTGGATGAGTTTTGTTGGTGTATTAAAAAAAGTCGCCTTTATTATGGGGCGACTTTTTGTGTTCGGTTTGGATTCTTTACGCTTTGATTTTTTCGATGAATTTTGCGAAGATGCCTGGTCGTTCAATTGCCATTTGAGACAATACTTTGCGGTCAATCTCATTTTTCTTTGTCTTTTGTGTATTGATGAGTTGGGCGTAAGTGAGACCATGTTCACGTACTGCGTTGTTGAGTCGTGTGATCCATAAGCGACGCATGACACGTTTCTTTGCGCGACGGTCACGGTAGGCATATTTTCCTGCTTTCATGACAGCTTCTTTTGCTGCACGATAGTGTGTGCTGCGGTTCCATCGGAAGCCTTTTGCTAGTTTGAGTAGGTTTTTACGTCGTTTTGACGCTGTTGTTCCTCGTTTGATTCGTGCCATATGTTTTTTCAGAGATTACTCTCTTTCGTTATTCTTTAAATATTTTCGGATTTTCGTTGAAAATTGAGATTATTGATTTACTGTCTTGCGGATATTTTTTGCGTCTGTGGCAAAAAGGTTCCTGTCACTACGTTTTTTTCTTTTGACAGATCCATTGCCCTTGGCGTTATAGTGGTTTTGACCTGTTTTTCGTGCAATCACTTTTCCGTTTTTGGTGATGCGAATTTTTTTTACTAGTGACTTGCGGGTTTTCATCTTTGGCATATTTTTTTTGGTAATTGATATGTGTTTATTCTGGAGCGATTATTGTGTGGAATCCTTGCGGTGATCTTTTTATTTCTTCTTCTGTCTTTGTGGGGATTTCCAATTCTTCAATGAATTTTTTGATGACTTCTCTTGCCATGTCTTGATGTGCTTTTTCACGTCCTCTTAACCGCATTTCGATCTTTACCTTATTTCCTTTTTTCAAGAATTTTTCCGTCTGATTTTTCTTAAAGGTGAGGTCATGCACGTCCGTTCGCATGCCCAAGCGCACTCCTTTTGTTCCGCCTTTTTTCTGTTTGGATTGATTTTGGCGGTATTGTTTTGTTCGTTGATATTGGAGTTTTCCATGGTCTGTGATTTTGCACACTGGAGGCACCGCTTTTGGATAGACTTCAACAAGATCAAGTCCTCGGCTTTTGGCGATTTCTAATGCTTCTTGCGCACTCATTTCGCCAAGATTTTGTCCTGATTCATCAATAATTAAAATTCGCGGAGCTTTGATTTGCGCGTTTGTGCGAAGACGTTGAATGACTTCTTTTTGTGGTTTTCGTGGTCGATATCTTCTACGGATACGCTTTTGTAGCCGTCGGTGTGTGAAACCGCGACCATGTTTAAAGGGTTTACTATAAATGTGGAGTTGATGGGATTTGCACCCATGTCCATGATTGTAATCTCGCAACTTTCTACAAGCATAGTCTGTCTTTTTTTGCGATCAATGTGCGTTCGAACAGATACGACTGTACATGATCGTGCTCTGGGCAAACTTTAGCAAAACGCAAGTCCCAGTGGCATCCCTTGCGCGCGAGTCCCTATGTATAACACCGATTTTTTTCCTGGGACCGAAAGAAGTCGATGGCTCTTGCGACTTTAGGCTAGAGCTGGTGCAAAAGATGGTGCAAATGCTTGCGCAATTGCGTCTTTTGCTTTTGTGAAGATGTTTGCTTTTCTTCGTTTGATGGATAGATTCGCGACATAACCACCAATGGTCGGCTTGCAATTGTCAAGATCGGCAACCTGTCGAAACTAGACAACCCCTTTTTCTTTATTTTAGTGCTTTTTTTGCCTAAAACAGTGTCGGAGGGAGTGTGTAGTGCTGATTTTAGCGACTTTTTAGTGCGCGGTCAATTTTTCTTTGGGCGTCACGTTTTCCAATTGTGTGGCGTTTGTCAAATTCTTTTTTTCCTTTTCCTACAGCGAATTCAAGTTTTATTAAACCTCTTGAAGTATATACTCGAATTGGAACTAATGTCAAGCTTTCTGTGCGTGCTTTGCCAACAAGGTGTTTTATTTCTCTTTTCTTGAGGAGTAATTTGCGTGGTTGTGTTGTCTCTTCCGTGTACGTCCCTTTTTTTGCATGCTTGTATCTTGGAATTAACGCGTTTGTGAGGAATAGTTCTTGTCCTTTGATTGTGACAAATGATCCTTTGAGGCTGATGTGGCCTGTTTTTGCTGATTTTACTTCTTGTCCGGATAGCACTAAACCTGCCTCTTTTGATTCTTCTAGGGCATAGTCAAATTTTGCACGTTTGTTTATTGCTAATGTGGGCATGTCTTGTTTTTTTTAGAAATCACGCATTTTATGTTCAGACGTGTTGTTCCTATTTTCTCTTTGTTGTTAGCATACGGTAGTTTTGTTTAAAAATCCAGTGTTTTTGTGTTATATTTGGAGTGTACTTTTTTACTTGTAATATGGTTTGCTTATGAAGATCGCCTTTTTTGATATTCAGGGTTGGGAGAAGTCTCATGTTCGTCGTGCTTTGAAAGAGCATGAAGTATTGTTTTTTGCTGAACCACTTTCGCTGGAGACGGTTGATCAGGTGTCAGATTGTGAGGTTGTTTCAGTTTTTATTTATTCTGATGTCTCTGATGAGGTGATGGCCAAAATGCCTTCTTTGCATTGTGTGACAACGCGTTCAACGGGGTATGATCATATTGATCTTGCTGCTGCCAGAAAACGAAAAATTTGTGTGTCGAGTGTGCCTTTTTATGGAGAGAATACTGTTGCGGAGCATACGTTTGCGTTGATTCTTGCCCTTTCTCGCAATGTGCACACATCACATGTGCGACGGTTGCGTGGGGATTTCTCTATTGAAGGATTGTGTGGTTTTGACTTGAAAGGAAAAACGATTGGAGTGGTTGGTGCGGGTCATATTGGTTTGAACGTGATTAAGATTGCGCGAGGGTTTGGGATGAATGTTTTGGCGTTTGATTTGCATCCGGATGCGTTCTTGGCAGAGGTGCTGGATTTTTCTTATGCATCGTTTGATGATGTTCTGGAGCAGTCAGATATTATAACGTTGCATGTGCCGTATAATAAACACACTCATCATTTGATTAGTGAGGAGAATTACGTGAAATTCAAGCGTGGTTCAATTCTGATTAATACAGCGCGTGGTGAGTTAGTGGATAATGATGCATTGATTTCTGCTTTGGACGAGGGGATTTTGTCTGGTGCTGGATTGGATGTTTTGGATGGGGAAGATCTTATTCGTGAAGAAAGACAACTTCTGCATGACCCGCAGAAAATTGAACAGTTGGGTGAGTTGATTAAGGATCACATTCTTTTGAGCAAGGACAATGTCGTGTTTACTCCGCATATTGGTTTTTATTCTCAGGAAGCATTGGAACGTATTTTGGATACAACGATTGAGAATGTGTGTGCGTTTTGTGACGGGAAACCGAAAAATATTGTTGAGTGATTTGTTTTTGAGTCTTTTTTTTCATAAACACAGCTTGAAATGGCTGTGTTTTTTTGTTCGGGAATAGAGGTATCTATAGATACCTCTATTTTTGTTTGTTTTGTGCCGAGGAATGATGTGGGCTTGTTTTTGAATTGTGATATTGGGTGTAATAATATCTTTTGGCAAGCTGTTTGATTTGAAACATGTTTTTTCATGGTATAATGAAGAAAATATTTCTTTTGTTTTATGCAATTTTTGTGTTTCATTTTTGCATTTGTTTTTCTGACACTTCCGTCAGTTTTTTTTTGGTGCGGATCCTGTTGTTACGCATGAATGGGCAAAGCGAGTAGGAGGAAATAATAGTGATGAAATGTATTCTACTGTTGTTGATTCAGACAACAACGTCATTGTTTCCGGTTATGTTAATGGAGATGCTGATCTTAATGGTGATGGAGACACAGCGGATGGCGGGGAAGATGCGACTGGGTATAGTTCTTACGATGTGTTTGTTAGTGTGTTTTCTTTTTCAAATCCCGTTGATGGCGTCTGTGGTTCTTC
>JAGQLW010000006.1 GCA_020428995.1 Candidatus Moraniibacteriota bacterium
TGGAGACTCTTTTGTATATCTGAGCGAGTGACGGGAATCGAACCCGTGCATCAACCTTGGGAAGGTTACGTACTACCACTGTACGACACTCGCATGTTTTGATAGTAAGAAACCCCGTGCATCTGGCTTGGGGCAACACACTACACTGGTCCTGCGATTTTTTTTGGTTGTGCCTAATCTTTAAACGGGGTACCAACCTTCGCATAAAGCTTCGGCGAGGCAAGCCGGTCCGCCTTCATCCTGCATTCGCAAGACTACGGACGGGTGAAGATTGTAAAAATTTATTTTTGTTAGCGCTTCAACAGACTGTTATGCCTGAACTAATTGTGAGCGGAGTACCGGAATCGAACCGGCGTCCTCACCTTGGAAGGGTGATGTACTACCATTGTACGAACCCCGCGTTACGCATAGAATCTACGTATTTGGCACATTTCTACGTTAAAATCTCGAAAAATCGACGCTGTATCGCACATACACCTTACGATTTTTCTCGATTTTGCCTTGAACTGCACTCAAATGTACAGATTCTTATCTCTTCTTAATCAGTCTGTGCCTAGATGATACTACTATGTATCGCATAGTGTCATTCTAAGAGTATTTTCCAAAATTGTCCACAGTAATATTGCTTCTCTCTACTTCATTATCATTGAGCATTTTTCGCATGGCGTCAATAAACTCCATTGTTCCAACAATATAAAAATGTTTTTTGACTGGTTCTTGCACGTGTCGCTCAACCATTTCCCATGTGATGAAACCTGTTTCTTCTGTGTTGTCTGACAAATTTTTTTCTTTCACGTCAGTGTATGTTGGAACATATTTGTAGTTTGGCAAACCTATTTTTTTCACATCTTCTTGAAAGGCTGTTGTTTCGGGTGTGCGATTAGAATAAATCAGTGTGATTTCTCGCCGTGACTTTTTTTGTTCTTCCTCTTTGAGTATCGACATGACTGGTGTAATTCCAATACCTCCAATCAAAAATACTATTGGAACGTTTTCGTCTTCTGGCAATGTGAAGTGTCCGGATGGTCCAATCAGATCGATTGTGTCTCCCGGTTCCATCTCGTTGCAAAACATCTTAAAACCACTCCCTGTCTCACGCCATGCAAATGCAAGCATTTCTTCATTTGGAGCACATGCAATAGACATGGATCGCACACCACGACGCGCGTCGTTGTCACATGCCACTTTCATCGTCACAAACTGTCCCGCTTTGAACGTGAAACCCTCAGGTTTTGAGAATGTGTATAGACTTGTGTGTGCTGCGATTGTTTTTCGCGCAATGAATTTTGCTTTGTGCGTGTTCATTTTTTTGGCGTGACTTTGTGACAAATTAATTCTTTTTGTTTCTTGAAGCTTTCTTATTATTTCTTTTTTTGAACTTTTTGGCAACAACACCTCATCTATCTTCTCAAACCCAGCCTTTTTCCCAACTCACCACACGCAGACACGCGCTGAAAACTCCACTTTTAACAAAAAAATAAAAAATCCTTAAAATAAGCCACAAAATAAACACGCCACCCACCTGACGTGTTGACATACTTTATTGTACTAAAACTCCCAAGATCTAGGGCTAAAGAAATACTTTTTTCAGAACATGGTTTGTGTTTTTTGAGCACCAAAAACAATGGTTTTTCTTTTTTTCTCCCATAAAAAACAGCTGAGCAATATTACATCGCTTTGCTGTTTTTTTGTGACGTCTTTTTTTTGTGGATGGTGATGTGCGGACACGTGTATTGTTACACACCACCATGTTTTTTGCTCAGAGCCTTTTTTTAAAAAACACACCTTTCTTTTTCAAAGACTACAGCAATCCCATCACATTGAACAACGTCATTGTTAGAGCTGGTACAAGTGCGATAAGCACTGCGAGTGCATACTCATCTTGCATTCCACTACCATCCTCTGTTTTTGCCTCTTCGCTTTTTTCTGAAGCGTCGTTGCATTCTGGAGGACAAACACCTCCGGAACAGGTTCCACACTGCGCACCCTTTTCTTCATTCTGGATGCTTGTTTGCATTTCGTCAGACATAATGCTTTTTGTTTTAATTTTTACCCACACTTTTTTACACAAAAGAAAAACCGGGCGTAATAACACCCGGTCTTTTACCTCTGTAACTCAAGTATAGCAGATCATGACGCCTTAGTCAAGGGCTTTAATTTTTTCCATGATCTGTTTTGTGATTTCTTTCTTGAGCTTATCACTTTCTTTGATTGTTTTCTTTGCATTCTCTCTTCCAACGCCGAGTTTTTCCTCACCAAATGAATAGGAATTTCCACTTTTCTTAATCACTTCATATTTCACACCCGTATCAACAAGGTCACCTGCGCGTGAAATTCCTTCGTTGTACATAATGTCGAACTCTGTTGTCTTGAAGGGTGGAGCAACTTTGTTTTTTACAATCTTCACTTTCACACGGTTTCCAACGACATCATCCCCTTTTTTGATCTGTGCTGCGCGTCGCACTTCAATGCGAACAGAAGAATAAAACTTCAATGCCTGCCCTCCTGTTGTTGTTTCTGGGTTACCAAACATAACACCAATTTTCATGCGGATCTGGTTGATGAAAATCACAATGGTGTTTGTGCGTGCGACAATTGGTGTGAGTTTTCTCAATGCTTGTGACATGAGTCGTGCTTGGCGTCCCACTTGAGCGTCCCCCATCTCTCCTTCGATTTCTGCTCGTGGGACGAGTGCCGCAACAGAGTCCACAACAACAACATCCACTGCCTGTGAACGCACCAATGTTTCGACAATTTCCAATGCTTGTTCACCAGCGTCTGGCTGTGAGATCAACAGATCATCAATTTTGACACCGATTTTTTTTGCATAGTCTGGATCCATTGCATGTTCCGCATCAACAAAAGCTGCGGACCCACCAGCTTTTTGAGCATTGGCAATAATGTGCAGTGCAAGAGTTGTCTTTCCAGATGATTCTGGTCCATAAACCTCAATAACTCGTCCGCGTGGCACACCACCGATTCCAAGAGCAATGTCCAATGACACTGACCCTGTTGGAACTGCCTCCACATCAACTTTTCGCACATCACCAAGTTTCATAATCATTCCCTCACCAAAACGATCTTTGATTTCTTGCATTACGTTTGTGATGTCTTTTTTTTCTACTTCTTTTTCTTTCTCTTTTTTTGCCATTTTTTTCTTTGGAAAACGTGTCACATTCCTTCTGACGTCACATTTTTTCCTTATGTAAATTAATTATTTATATTTCTCTTATATCAAACCTTATTCTTCTTTTGTTGGATACTCTTTCGTTGCCACACTTCCGTCTTGGCTGAAAATTTGAAACTCTTCTCCATCTTCTGATATGCGCAAACTTTCTCCCGCGTCTGTGTTAATCACAATCTTTTCTTTCGCCCTAAACTCTCTCTCTTCACCTTCTTCCAGTGTTCCGCTGAATAGTATCGTCCCGTCTGCTTCTGCTTGTATCCATACTTCCTTATCTGCAACAACATTCACCAATACGTTTAGATCTTGTGTTAGCGCATCAATCTGACTAATGTCTCTTGCCTCTTCTTCTACAAACGATGCTTGCACGGTGATTGTCTTGCTTGTTTCTTTGTCAAATTTGTTTCTTGCCTTCACCACAATACGGTTTGCGCCGTTTTGCATGGAAACATCACGAGAAAACACACCATCTTCATTGATCGTGATTTCTTGATCATTGATGAACACTCTGGCATTTTTTTCTGTTTCTCCCTCCACGACGACTGTCATTGCATCAACTGCCATACCGTCTTGCGGACTGGCAACTGAGAGCAGTGGCTCGGAGATGTACGTGTCGATTTCTTTGTATAAATAACCAAAGCTTCCCATGACAATAACGAACAAGAGTCCGCTTGTCAACATTTTTGGTGTGATGTTGAATCGTGACAATGTGATTGGATAGACAACTTTTTCTTCTGTTGTCTCTTTTTTAATGTTGCGGTGAATGTTACGCTCACGATCAAACAACTTTGCAAATGTTTCCTCGTTGTGCCCAAGATAACGTGCGTAACTACGCACAAACCCTTTTGCATACACATCTGCAGGCAATTTTTCGTATTTGTTTTGTTCAATTGCTTCAAGATACTCTTTTTTAATACGTATCGCACGTGCAACGTCTTGAATTTCCAGATGTGCCTCTTCGCGACTTTTTTTCAGTCGTTCACCCATGGTTAACGTGCACACTTTTTTTCTTGTAAAACCGTTTCGTTTCATAAAAAACTGTGTTTTTTGGTTGGATTGTTTTTGTTTTTGTGTCTTTTCTTATCGATATCCTTTTTCGTCGTATTCACCTGCTTCAATATCTTCATCATCACCAATCACATCTTCATCTGGAATTTCTTCAAACACGCTCTCTGCACCAGCCAGGATTGTGCGCGCTTTTGATCCGTCTGCTGGACCCACAATACCATTTTTTTCAAGCAAGTCCACAAGACGTGCTGCGCGTGAATAGCCGATACGTAATCGGCGTTGCAAATATGATGTCGATGCGCGTTTTGATTCTATTACAATTTTTTTTGCTTCTTCATACAATTCATCATCTGTGCTGTCCCCACGATGGTCACCTTCTCCGTTTGTATCATTTTGAAATTCTTCCAAAGACTGGCTCTCTTCATCACCTTCTTCTTCACCATCATTCTCAAACCCCCCTTCTCTCTTCTTCTTGTTGTGCTTCTTGATGAATCCAATCACTTTTTTCACTTCTTCTTCAGAAACAAATGCGCCCTGAACACGTTGTGGTTTCGCTGTACTTGCCGAGACGAAGAGCATGTCTCCACTTCCAACAAGTTTTTCAGCCCCACTCATGTCCAAAATTGTACGAGAATCTATTTGGGTTGCAACTTTGAGCGCAATGCGTGTTGTGATGTTTGCCTTAATGAGTCCTGTGATTACCTCAACACTCGGTCGTTGTGTGGATACAATTAAATGAATGCCGATTGCTCGCGCCATTTGTGCCAGACGAATGATCGCTGCTTCCACTTCTTTTCCGTGCGACGCCATCAAGTCTGCCAACTCGTCAATCACTATAACAATGTATGGAATTTTTTTTATATCCTTTTCCATCGTTACTCCTGTCTTCGGATTCACCTCTCGATATGTTTCGCCGTTTGCAGCTTTTTGGTTATATGACGCAATGTCTCTGGATCCGGTTTTTTGCAACAGACGATATCGTTTTTCCATTTCTCCAATTGCCCACTTGAGCGTATTTACAACTTTGACATTGTCCACCACAACATCACCCAAAAGATGTGGAATCTTGTTGTATAGTGTCAGTTCAACACGTTTTGGATCAACGAGAATAAGACGCAAATCTTCTGGACTGTTTTTGTAAAGCAGTGACAACAAAATAGTGTTGATTGATACACTTTTTCCTGTTCCGGTCGAACCAGCAATCATTAGGTGTGGCATCTTTGCAATGTTTCCAATGACATTTGCTCCAGAAACATCTTTACCAAGAGCAATTGCCAAAGGTGTTGCCATGTCGTTGAACACCACATCCTCCACTAATTCTCTCAACCCCACTTTTGCAATAGTTTTGTTTGGTACCTCAATACCAATCAATGACCTTCCGGGAATTGGCGCTTCAATGCGCACTGACGTTGCTGCTAGTGCCAACGCGAGGTCGTTTCCCAACGATGTGATCTTGCTGAGCTTCACACCAACGGCTGGACGAAAGCTATACTGTGTCACTGTTGGACCGGTTTTGATTTCTGCCAGCTCCACATCAATTCCAAAATGACCGAAGGTTTCTTTGATGATGTCTGCATTATTGTTCACATCTCCCGCTTTTGCGATTTCGGTTGTTCTTTGAAGAAGTCTTGGTGGTGGAAAAACCCACTCCTTGCTTTCATCATCATCTTCCCATTCGTCATCATCTTTTTCTTCCTCTTTTTTCTCTATGGCTTTTTTTATACTATTTTTTCGTGTTTCTGTCGCAAATGGTTCTTCTACAAATACAATATTTTTGATGTTTTCTTCCTCGTCTTTGTTTTTTTCTTCCTCTGCTTGTTGTTGATCATCTTTTTGGGGTTCGCCAACCGTTTCTTCTGTACCACCTTCCATCTCGTCATTCTCTTCTTTTGTTGGAATGTCGCCATTAGTATCTTCTTGTGCCTCTTTGTCCTCTTTTTCTTTTTCAACAATCATCGCCCACATGTGGACGAGTGAAACATTGAAGGCTGCCAGTGCGCCAGCAAACAATAGTGCCAAGAAGATGATTGGCGCACCGATTTTTCCGGTATAGGTAACAAGAAGGCTTGCAATTGTGTGACCAACAACACCTCCGAAGCTTTTTGGAGTTTCTATTCTTCCTGTTTCTTGCTGTATAACGGCTGTTTCTCCATTAATATCTATTAATTCATCCATTATCACCGGCTCGGAGAGGGTTACTTTTGGCGTCACAAGATCAAGTATTCCCAAAAGCGCAATGAACATAATGAAGACTCCTGCAATACGCGCAACATAAAAGACGGTTCTTCCTTTTCTTTTAAACAAAATTATTGCCCAAAAGATGAGCATTATTGGTGCCAACCACTTCCCCCAACCAAACACCGTATGCATTCCTTTGTTTGACATTTCTCCGAGAACACCGCCAACGTTAACAAAGCCCAAAACAATGATGATTGCCAGGGTTGCCAAAACAACAGCGGTAATTGACCTTTTGGTGTCCGCACTGAGATCCAATGATAATGACGAGCCTTCAGTTTCTTCTTCCAGCTCTTTTTCTTCAATTTTTTTCTTTTTTCGTCCCATAAAAGTATGTGAGTATTATAGCACAGGTTTTTTGGTTTTTTCGAGTTTTCGTTTTGTTGTCTATAAAACAATCAAATCTACAGACATTATTGGCTGAGCCCTCAGTCTGAAAACCTTTTTTCTGTTTAAACAAAACAAAAACAGCATGGTATTGTTTTGGTAGATAAACACTAAAACAAAAAATATGCTGCTTTTGCACACTTGTCATACTCTTACCACAGACAATGAGTTAAT
>JAGQLW010000007.1 GCA_020428995.1 Candidatus Moraniibacteriota bacterium
AACGACGAACATTCTTTTTCAACACAGACGATCGCTTCTTCTTAACAGAAGTAGTGCGAGGAGTCTGTGAAGAACGACGCGAAGTCGAACGCGGTTTCTGAGAAATTTTCCTTGGCATCAAAATATGTGTATGAAAAAGAGAAATAAAAAAATTCTCTCAATCAGTACTTTTTAAGAGATTATTGTGACTCTTGTAATAAAATTGAAAATTCTTTGCGCAAACGAGACACCCGATCCAAGTCACCATTTTTTTCAGCACGAGCAAGATCCTTAGCAAGCATAACACGCCGCTCCCGCAATGACTCCCGCGCAAGCTCAGAAAGCAACTCATCAACACGCAACAACCGTTCAGAAAAAGAAAGCGTTTCAGTATCCATAGTGGCACGATGAAACAATTCTTGCAAAGCATCCAAATCCTCAGAAGAAACAATCTCCCACAGTTGTTCAGTTTGAAACGATACCTGGCGACCAAGACGCAAGACCAAAGACAACAAAGGATCCACAGACACAATCTTATCAGAAACACCTCTAGTAACAATTTTTTTCCAGAGATGAGAATTTGTCAACAAAAGACCAACAAGAGACCTGGCCAAGACAGAAGGGCGACTCACCGAAAAATCATCAAGAGAAACTGATGGACGAAGTGAGGAGACTGCCTTAATCGAAGAGGTACGCTGTTCTGGCAAAGAAGACAAAACGACATTAACAGGAAGAGAAAGCTCTTGGCAAAGACGTTCCACCCAAAACATCTTCTCAACAGGGTTGCTAAATGCTGAAATCAACTCACCAAGTTCAGCAACCACATGCTTACGTCCAGAAGCCGTCTTTATATCATGAAGAGAAAAGGCTTGATCAAAAAAGTGAGTCATCGCATCAGTACTATTGTCCACTGCATGAGAAAGAGAGGAGACGTCAGAAACAACCAAATCAGCAGCGTCCTTGCCCGAAGACAACACAACAACATCAATCAAAAGACCTGCAGAAAAACACGACAACGCACTACGTCGCAACGCTTCCTGACCAGCACGATCCATATCAAAGAACAAAACCACCTTCTCAACGTAACGGCGAAGCAAAGAAATGTGCTCCGGCGTAAGTGCTGTGCCTGAAACAGCAACAGTATGAGAAAAACCGGCCTGATGAAGCGCCAAGACATCCATATTTCCCTCAACAACGATAGCCATATTTTTTTCACGCATCGATTGCTTGGCAAGGTGCAAACCATAGAGAACCTTCCCTTTGTGGTAATACGGCGTCTCAGGTGTATTGATATATTTTGCTCCTCCTGCATCATCAGATGCCGGCAAAACACGTCCAGAAAAACCAACAACCAAACCCATGGCATCACAAACAGGAAAAACAATACGCTCACGAAAACGATCATACGCACGACCAGAATCTTTTTCAATGGCAAGACCAGAACGACAAACCTCCTGAGAAGAAAAACCTTGCGACGATAAAAAATCCAACAAATGTCTCCATCCAGAAGGGGCAAAACCAATCCCAAAGGAACGAAGAACCTCATCAGCCATGCCACGATCTCGCAAATATTTCAAAGCACTCAAAGAACCAGAACCAGACCACAATTGTTTCTGCCAAAAACGTGATGCCAAAGACAACACGGAACGAACACGATCAGGAGAATTATCATGACCACCTGCAAAATCATGTTGTGCTATCAAAGAAACCCCTGCGCGATCCGCAAGAATACGCAACGCTTGTCGAAAATCGACACCCTCCATCTCCATAACAAAAGAAAAAACATCCCCACCACGATTTGTTGAAAAACAATGCCAAATTTGTTTGCCTTCAGACACCATAAAAGAAGGGGTCTTTTCCTTTTGAAACGGACTAAGCCCTTTCCAGTTGGAACCCGCCTTCGTCAACCGAACATAATCAGACACAACATCAACAATATTCAAACGGGATTTAACTTCTGCGGCAATGGAAACCATAAATAAAAGATATACAACACTAGTACCACCAAACAACAAAAAAATTCCAAAAAACAAGTTGTCAGACACACAGAAACAAATCTCATTACAAAAAAAACCGCAAGAAAAAACCCTTGTTCTGTCAAAAAAACATTCAATCACCTATTCAGACCATCATGGCACCAAAGACAAACAAAGGCAACCACAACAAAAAAATGAACAGTTTTCTACACAAAACGATGAAAAATACTAATAAGAAAAAAGGATAAGAAAAAAAGGCTGGCCACAATAAGAGACACGACAGTAAAAAAATGAGGGCGTAACGGCTTGGGCAAGCGAGTCATATTAAGATACAAAAGCATTGGGGTATAAATCGCCATGGTCAACCCACCAAGCACACCCGAAAGAACAAGCCAAGGTAATGGCTGTCTCAGCGGGAGAAGGACACATCCAAGAATAATAACCAAAATAACAATAGCGTAATACAAATGATGTACTGATACACGAGAAAAATCACGAAAAAAAGAAGTCAGACGACCATGCTGTGAATGTGTATGAATGATATCCGTCACCATACGCGCCAATGCATCAATCACTGCCCACATAACAGAAAAAAGCATCAAAGAAGTCATCAGGAGAAAAATCTTTTCTCCCCAAACACCAAAATATGTAGAAAAAATTTCTGCCTGCAAAACAGCAATGTCGACGCCCTTAGGAAGAGTGCCATGCGGACTCAAAACAGCATAAGCATTCACACTCAACAAAAACAACGAAAAAAAACCGAGTCCCGCAAAAATAATACCTTGATCAAAAAAAACATACTGCATCCATGACTTCCAACGCTTCATGTTTGTTTTGGAACGCACATCAAAAGTTGCGCCAACAGGCGACACCGCCTCAGTACGCCCAGTGACCGGATTGGAAATCCGCCCAGCATAGGAACCCATTCCGAAGCCTTTGTCACGATACCACAAAGACACACACAAATTAAGCATGCCTCCCGCGCCAGCAAACACAACAGCACCCAAAAGCACCATCAGATCAACACCGTGAGGAATAGTGCCAAAACTCAACACACCACGAAGCGCTTCAACAACAATTGCGGGTGTCAAATTCACCATACTAATCAACACCAGAAGAACAACAAAAATGGGCACAATAATTTTTAATGATTTTTCCAAAATCTCATATGCCACACGGCCACAAAACGTGATCACCAAGACAACCAACAAAGAAAACCATGACCAAATAAGTGGTTGTCCAAAACCAAAAAGACCTGCAAGCATCACACCAATCGTTCCAGCCCACCCTGGCCAGACATAAAGCAACAGCGCAGAAAAAAGCCAAAAAACTGGCGACCACCACAAAACCCGTGCCGACGTTGTGAAAAAACTCTCTCCTGTCGCCACAACATGTCGTGCGATTTCGCGATTAAGAATAAATTGAAAAAAGATACCCAGAAGCGCAAGCCATAACAAAGAAAAACCGTGCTTCACAATCAAATGTGGCCACAAAATCAGCTCGCCTGTTCCAATTGCCAAACCCATCACCACAACACCAACACCAATAGCGTGTTTAGCTCGCGGTGGTGCAACAAGTTCCTTGTGACGAAGTGACGGAAAGGAAGTCATAAAAAAACCAAAAAAAGTTTACGATAAATAAATTATACCACAAACCAATCACATAAAAACAAAAAAACACCGAACTAACAATGCTTTTTTATAAAAAATCTGAAACAAAAATCGCAACAGAATCCAATTCCCAACGTAAGCAAAGCAGTTTACTTGCCCCACCCTCCAACCACCAACAAGAAGTATAAAAATTTCTACATCTTGAGTAAAATCCAAGGCAAAAACGAGTACTCGAGTGAAATGTATATGAACATACATTGAGCGAGAAACGCAGTTTTTAACACAGGATTTTGCCAAGATTTTGGAATTTTGTCGGGCTGCTGGGAATTGAACCCAGTCAACATGCTCCCAAAGCATGCGTACTACCGGTATACGACAGCCCGTAAAGATAGACGACAAAACCCTCAAGCACGAAAGAAACACGTACTTTGAGAAAAGGTTTCGTCGCTATCTTTCTTTACACACCACTCCAAATACAAGGAGACTATTTTACAGCTTCCTTCAAAGACTTGCCCGCCGTAAACTTCGGCACGGACATAGCAGGGATATTAATCGATGCGCCTGTCTGAGGATTGCGTCCTTGTCGTGCAGCACGATCAGAGACACGAAAGGTTCCAAAACCTGTAAGCGTGATCTTGTTTCCCTTTTGCAATTGAGAAGTTACTTCTGCAACAAAAGCATCAAGAACCATCTCAACATCTTTTTTGGAAAGATCTGTTGTATCAGCAAGTGCTGACACTAACATATCCTTGTTTACATTACTTGCCATGTTCGTCCACCTCCTTCCTGAGAAAATGATTACTTTCAAAACACCTATACACTCTACATCTGTATTCAATCTCAAACAAGTCCATTATCCACAATCACAGGGGTACTTGTCAATAAGCAAAAATTTTACAAAAAAATATATACCCCAAACCACACACCAAGAACTAAGCAAAAAAATATTTTTTGCAACTCTCACACAAACCACAAGAGAAACAAAGATACTATTTTTCCACAAAATAATAGTTCAAAAAAAACCAATCAAGAAAACTCAAAAACACATCGGGAACATTCGTGTTTGGGTAAAATTCAAGAAAAACGTGAAAAGCAAGACAAGGCATGCACTATAGAAATACGCCAGCAAGCACTGGAACATTTAACGCAGAAGCTTGCCAAACATGAATACTCTATCGTGCATACTCAACAGCACGTGTTTCCCGCACAACATTCACCTTAATCTCACCAGGATACCCCATCATATCCTCAATTTTCTTTGCCAAATCTTTTGCCAACTTAAGAGCACCCCAATCATCAAGTTTCTCTGGTGTCACAAACACACGAATCTCACGACCAGCATTGATTGCATAACATTTCTCAACCCCCTCAAACGACAATGTAAGTGCTTCAAGTTCTTCCAATCGTTTCAAATACTTTTCAACAGTTTCCTTGCGAGCACCCGGACGGCTTGCAGAAATTGCATCAGCCGCTGTCACAACAAACGCCTCTGGTGTTGCGTACGGATATTCTTCATGGTGAGACCGCATAGCCAAAATAACTTTTTCCGGAACATTAAATTTCTGCAAAATCTTAACACCAATGTTCACATGTGTTCCCTGCACCTCATGATCAACAGCCTTACCAATATCATGCAAAAGCCCTGCCATACGTGCAACCTTCACATCCATACCCAATTCAGCAGCTAACGCACCAGACAAATACGACACCTCAAGAGAATGAAGTAACTGATTTTGTTTGTAACTCGTACGATAACGCAATCGACCAAGAATATATAACAACTTCGGATTAAGCCCAGTAACATTTGCCTCATACGCAGCAGCTTCTCCCGCTTCACGAATTCTGCGATCAATTTCCTTTTCAGCGCCAGCAACGGCCTCTTCAATACGCCCAGGATGAATACGACCATCTTCAAGAAGTTTTTCCAAAGCAATCTTGGCAACTTCACGACGAATCGGATCAAATCCAGAAACGATAATAGAATCCGGCGTATCATCAACAATCACCTCAACACCAGTCAAACGCTCCAGAGAACGAATATTACGCCCTTCTTTACCAATAATACGACCCTTGACTTCCTCAGAACCAATGGTCACAGCAGTTGTCATAACATCAGCAGCATGCGATCGTGCATACTTCTGAATAACATCCGTCATCAGTTTCTGTGCACGTTTTTCCAAACCTTCCATGCCCTCACGCTCAAGCCGTTCCAAACGATCAGACAAGACCTTTTTTTGATCATCTTCAACCAACTGCAAAAGAATGTCCTTAGCCTGCTCACTCGTAAGTCCTGCAATTTTTTCCAAACGCGCCAACTCCGTTTTGTGCAATGCCTCTGTTTCAGAACGAATAGCACGAATCTCTTCTGCCTTCTTTTCCAAAGCCTTACGACCACGATCAAATTCTTCGCCTCGCTGTTCCAAACCTTCTTCACGACGCTCAAGACGTTCTTCCGTTCGACGAATCTGCTCCAGACGACTTTTTTCTTCACTCTTAGCATCTTCCAAAATAGAAACTGCCTTATTCTTTGCATCCAAAACAAGCTCTTCACACTTCTTATGCGCACGATCAACAACGTCCTTAGCGTTTACACGAGATGCTGAAGCAAAACGCCGCGCAAGAAAAAAATGCATCCCATAGCCAACACCACCACCAAGAAGTAATAGGATCACCCCTATCACAAAAAAAGAAGTATCACCCATAAAAACACAAGTAAGTGCATCATGGACCGAATAGAAGGAAGTAAAAAAGTAAGACACCCAAAGACGCTCAACAAAAAATATGTCACTTCACAAGATACGTCTAAACAAGCAAAAAAATATCATGCTTCAAGAAAAAACACAGTCATGTTCAAATATAATATTATACAAAACACTATCAAAAATCAGAAAAAGGAAATATCATAAACATGAAACATGTATACATGTCGTATGGCGCCTGCACAAAAACAGAAAAAACAAAAAACCGGAAAATTTCTTTGCGCCAAATCAACAATGAAGCAGTAAATCGAATAAAACCAAGATGTCAAAACAAC
Source organism: Candidatus Moraniibacteriota bacterium (assembly GCA_020428995.1). Lineage (GTDB taxonomy): Bacteria > Patescibacteriota > Minisyncoccia > Moranbacterales > JAGQLW01. The sequence continues at coordinate 6,600 of JAGQLW010000007.1, forward strand.
AACCACATCCACACCGGTCAATAACACACAAATACATCAATAAATTACCCTCCATAAAGAATTGTAAAAAAAATAAGGGTTTTTGTCAAAGCTGTTACAGAATGATAAACTAGACACAAAGGAAGGGTCTGTTGAAAAAATCACAAAGACTATCCATAACTTGAGCAGAACAAAAAAAGACACCATGAAACAAAAAACGAACTATAGACCAATCGTTCTCGTTGTAATTGACGGTTGGGGCATCAGCACAAACCAACGAAGCATTCTCAACCAAATTGATCTTCCAACAATCAAAAAAATGGATACATACTATCCCAAAATGGCACTACAGGCATCGGGAATATCTGTAGGGCTTCCATGGGGCGAAGCGGGAAACAGTGAAGTGGGGCACATCACAATGGGGGCAGGAAAAATCATCTACCAGAACCTTCCAAGAATCAGTCTAGCAATCCAAGACGGATCTTTTTTTGAAAACGAAAAATTTATCAACGCATATCAAAGAGTCAAAGAAAATGGAGGAATACTACACATAATGGGACTGGTCAGCACTGGAGTAGTCCACGCATCAACAGAACATCTCTACGCCTTATTAGACATGGCAAAGCAACAAGGAATTAAAAATCTTGCTGTCCATGTATTTTCCGATGGGCGCGATTCTGACCAACGGTCTGGAGTGGAAGCCATCAAAAACCTACAAAAAAAACTTAACGACATTGGCATTGGACAAATTGCATCAATTTCAGGTCGCAATTGGGCAATGGACAGAAACAACAACTGGGACCGAATAGAAAAAGCATACAAAGCAATTGCTTTTGGTGAAGGAAACCAAACAACCGACCCTGTCCATTATCTTGAAGAATCCTATAAAAAAGATGTCACCGATGAATACGTGGAACCATGTGTAGTCGCAAAAGACGGAAAACCAATTGCCACTGTAAAAGATGGCGACGCAGCAATCTTTTTTAACTTTCGTGAAGATCGGGCACGCCAAATGACGAAAGCATTCACAGTTCCAAGTTTTGAAAAATTTACACGTCCTGAAACAGACATCTATTTCGTAACAATGGTGGAGTATGAAGAAGACCTAACAGCACAAGTAGCCTTTCCGCCAGAAGACGTAAAAAACAGTCTCGGTGAAGTTCTCAGTAAAGAGAAGAAGAGGCAACTCCGAATTGCCGAAACAGAAAAATATGCACACGTAACGTATTTTTTCAATGGTGGAATTGAAGAACCTTGGGAAGGTGAAGATCATGCACTCATTCCATCACCATCTGTTGCACGATTTGATGAAACACCAGAAATGAGTTCTCCAAAAATAACAGAAACGGTGATCAAAAAAATTGAAGAAGGAACATACGACTTTATCCTGATTAACTACGCAAACGCTGACATGGTCGCCCACACTGGAAATGAAGAGGCCTGCAAAGAAGCTGCTCGATCAATCGACAAGACAATGTCTATCCTCATTCCAGCTGTCATTAAAGCGGGTGGCTGTCTTTTGGTTTCATCTGATCATGGAAATATTGAGGTAACGCGTGATTTTCAAACAGGTCGAATTAACACGGAACACGATCCAAACCCTGTTCCACTGTGGTTCATTGCACCAGACAATCATTATGAAAAAACAATGGAAGAAATGATTCGCGAACAAAACGAAGTTCGTGGAATGCTTGGCGACATTGCCCCAACAGTGCTTGACCTCATGGGAATTGAAAAACCAAAAGAAATGCACGGCGAAAGCCTTCTGGGATTTCTCAAAAAACACTAGAACCTCTCTCCAAATCCAACAAAAAAACACACGATTCTCTCGTGTGTTTTTTTTAAAAAATAAATTATTTTAGAATCGCAATCTAGAAAGTTTTCATTTTTGAATACATCATCAAGGACACACCTAAAGAAGTTGAGGATTTTTGAATACTTGTTCACGAAAACAAACCAAGCTCAAAAAACGAATTGTTTTGAGTACGGTTCGAGGCACCATCAGGTAACGAGTGAGGTCTACATGGAAGTATGTTGAGCGATCCACGCCGACAACAACAAAAAAACGTGCCAAAACAAACGTTTTTCATTTTTCTAAGGAGCAACTTCTTTGTAGTCCCCTGCTCCCGAAGAACAATCACGTGTTCCTTGGCAAGCATCAACAGTTCCGCAACTGTCTGCATAGGTTTGACCTGAACACTTCTGACTTCTGTCTCCACACGATGGTGTACAAATCACAGAAACAGAAGAGGATGCGGTATAGTTCTGACCACCAGAAGAGAAAGACGCGCCAAGAGTGGTTGGAGAATTCTGATGACTACGTCCAGTAACAACGGTTTGCGATCCAGAAGATGGAGAAATGTCTGCAACGGAAGAATTACCAATTAACCACGAAGAAAAAGTCGAAGAGCCGTTTTGGCAAACAGTATCACCAGTACCCGGACCAAAACAGGTATATATTGTACGAGTAGAATTCACACCCAGCGTAAAAGAAGACAAGGCACTGCTACCACTACCACAACTAGAAGAACAAATAGCTAAAGTAGGGGGAGGACTGGTGTACATAAAATCATACCCATTGTCCACAGCACGATCCCATTGCTTCCAGGAGGTACACCCAGATGCGGAAGGATTAGTCAAACAAACAGGATCGCCAAGATTCACACCAGCCACTTGCCATTCATACGTTTTTTGCGCCTGCTGAACAACAGGTAGTCCAGTGAGAATTGGTCCTGCCCAACCAAAAGGTATAGACATTGTTGGACGAATGCAAAAACCCTGCCCAAACGGAACTTGAAAAAAATAATTACCGTTGACATCTGTTGTTGTGCCAGGGTTATTCGCACACGCAGGAATCGTTATATTCGCAACCCCTTGTCCAGTGGTTTGATCATAAATACGTCCAGTGACAGTCACAGGCCCAGGACAACTGAAAGTATACACGGTGCTAGCAGGACTATAGACACCATTGGCAAACGCATGAACCCAAACTTGATACTGTCTACCTGGAATAGTCGTTTTTACATACGAATTCGTGGAGAGCTCACCACAGACGTCACCTGAGTTTACCGAAGAACACGTACCAGTCCAACCATTAGATGTATCGTTAATACGAAGAGCAAATGATGTTGCGCCAGATGGCCATGTCCATCTTACCTGCGCGCTAGTACCATCAGCAGAACAAACTGGAGGTAAAACAGCAGGAACTGATGGTCCAACATTCACCTCAACCGAACGTGTAATGGAACCACCCGGTCCAGTACATGAAAGAGTATATGTCTGACTAGTAGTAAGATTCCCCGTGCTCTCACTGCCGCTTGTAGCTTTGGAACCAGTCCAGCCACTGAAAGCAGTACAACTAGTTGTGTTGGTGGAACTCCAAGAAAGTGTTGACGACGAGTTGTAAGAAACACTGGAAGGACTAGCTTGAAGAGTAAGAGTAGGAGTGGGCACGCTCTGACGCGTCGCGGTACAACTCCTAGTGGAGCCACCATTGGAGCCTTGGCATGTCCATGTACGCAACCCTCCCTGAGCAGGGAAAGCGGGACTGGATGGACTCGCGGTACCCGAAGAACAGAAAGATCCCGTATACCTAGTCGCGTTGTATACATACGATTTCGCGGCAGTGCCACACGAGCCGTTAACAGCAGGAGCTGAACAACTCAGTGATTTTGGTGAATTGGAGATCACGTTGTTCGGGCTTCCGTTAATATCTATGGCATGAATGTATAAATTATGAGAACCTGTCCCTTGGTATGAAGAGGGTAACGAACAATCAAATCCATGATACCCGGAAATACCGTAGTAACTATTTACATCTGACCGACTCAGATTTGCAGAACAACTCATAACAAACGTTCCGGAACCCGCAGGACCATCCCGGTACACATGTACATTAATGGATGTGGAGGGATTGTCCGGATCAAACGCCCACCCCCGCACCTTACAGCCAGATGTGGAAACACCGTCAAAAGATCCTATAGCAGGACCACCAACAACAAACGTCAAC
>JAGQLW010000008.1 GCA_020428995.1 Candidatus Moraniibacteriota bacterium
TGAAATAATCAATCATTTTTGTGAGAGACTCTTTAAATGCTGGATGATTTTTATTTTCGGTTTTAAATAAACCTTGGTCATAAATATCAAGCACTGTTTCTATCGGTAAATTAAGCTCTTTAACCGCAGGAGAGAAATTATCCCCTTTGGAACGAATAAAAAGACGGGGCACATTTTTATTATCAGGTTTTTGAAAATCATAAATCATTTTGTAACACTTATTCCTCTCTGTAACCCCCTCTGTAAGTTTTTGTCTTTTTTCTTTTGCGAATGCTTTACCGTTAATAACTCCTAAATAATATTTTCCATTTTTTTCAAAAAGAAGCGATCCGTAAGTTTCAAACTCAGACGACCAACCACCTAATAAATAACTACATTCAAAATTCAACTTCCACTTCTCTTCGTTGTATGGTCTTCTTGTCAAATAATTTCGGATTTTATTGTATGGCTGCACAATTTCTTCGTATGCGTTTTCATAGAACTGTAAATATCCATCTTCCGGGTTAGTGTAAAAAACATCTAGTTCAAATTCTGTGTTCCATGCACGTTTTTTTTCTAAGGCAAAGTACTTAACCATTTGATAAATCTTCAAGACATCATCAGCAAAATTTTTGATGATTACTTTTGATTTTTCATTAACCGTAAAATCTTTGGCAAGCTCTTCAAACTCACTTTTCGATATGTCGTAACCAAATTTCTCTATCTGCCCTGTTTTTTGATTAACAATTTCTTTTTTAAATAATGAAGAAAATTCATTTTTAAAGATTGTTAAAAACTGGCTCCACATTTTCTCCTTTGTGCTCAATAGCAAAAACCCGTCAGGATTTTCTTTACTTTTGTAATAACGATCTTTCCAAAATTTTGACAATTCGATACGCTCCAGACTATTTTTAACATGCTCTAATGCTATGAAATCCGGAAAAGGATACCCCTTGTCTTTTTTCTTTGAGCCGGAAACAATTTTTTCTTTTTTCAATACTTCAAACAGGCTTTCTTCAAAAAGATCTGTTTCTCTTGTCCATTTGTGAGCAACTGTGTTGAATGCTTCTTTTGAAAGATATATATGAGACAGATTATACTTCTCCTGATTTTTCAAGAATTCCCCAAACAAACTTCTCAAAATCTCTGTCTTTGTTTCTGCTGTATTTTGAAAATTCTTCAGAAGTTCAAGCAACTTTTCATCACTCTCGATCTCATCAATAAACAATTCTTTTTCACTGAGAATCTGTTTGTCGAGCAACTTGAGAAAAGACATCCTCTCCCCTGTCTTTTGTCTTTTCAGGTTAATGAGTTCATTAACACCTTTTTTCTTTTCTCCGTTTTTCAGTGTTTGTCCGCCCAAGATCTGGTTGTATGTGTCGATTCCTTTTTGTAAGATGCATGGATTATAATGTTCAACTGAAAAAATTTCTTCCTCTGACTTTTCGAAATTTTCGGCTATTTCTGAAAAGCTTATTCTTTCTTTTATACTGTTGAAAACTTGAATATTATCACAAAAACGCTTGAGATTTTGATCAATGATTCGTGTAGCAATGGCTGTTGAATTACCGTCGTCTTTGTAAAAATTTTTTCGTGTCTCCTGAAATTTTGTGAAATACCCCGTAAACCCTTTCCAACTATCAAAAATAGAGACGATCTCTCCCGTTGCCTCATCTATGATTCTTGATTCTTCTTCTTTTCCATAACGTTCTTTGAGAATCTGAAAAACACTCTCTTCAAATAAAATGTTGACGTCTTTTTTCTTGATGTTGATGTGTTGATAATTCTTCGACCAGTCTTTTGCTTTTGCATCAAAAAAAGTAACCAACTCTTTTCGGAGGTTTTTCTCTTTGTTTTGCAGTTCTTTCCCCCACTTTTTTTTATCTGCTTTCCATTTTTTATACGTCTCAAAATATCCACCCAAATCTGATAGTGCAACATTCTGAAGTGCTTCTTCAACGAATTCTCTGTGAAGACGATCGAAATATGGCTTTGTTGCTTCGTACTTCTTTTTGATTGTTTCATCTTTTTCAAAGATCTTTTCTTCTTCAAGCATTTTTTGCGTCTGCCCCACTGGTTTCAATTCAAATCTCAATGTCTTGCTTAATGAATACTGATTTGTGAATCGTTCCCAAATACTTGTTTTTTGCTTTTCGTTCATGGTTTTTTTTAAAAGTTATGAGTGTTATCCTTTTAGAGATATAAAATCATCCATATTTCTGCTTCGCAAGATACTGCCACTTCTCTTTCTTGTTACTCTCAGCATACGCCTGTTTTTTCCTTGTGTGCAAGGTTTTTTTGTTGTTTTGCTTCTGTTGAGTTTTTCCAGCTCTAGTGCTGGCTCTAGAGCCAGCACTTCATATGGTTCTCTTTTTATACTTTTTTATGCTTTTTCCAAAAAATTCTGTAAAAAAGAAAAAACACCGGTTTTTGCCAGTGTTTTTTTGATTTTTTCTCACAATTCCAATTTTGGTTGTTCAACATCTTCCTTCTCTTTATCAGAAAGTTCTGCAAATTTCGCTGTCATTGTCGGATTGCCACGAGTTAATTTTTTAATCGTCAAATCATCGGCTTTGTTGTTTGCGATTCGAAGATTATCCTCAGATCTAAGTAAGTTTTCTTTTGTCTTTTGTAGCTGCGCTATGGATTTATCAATGCTATCAATAGCCGTCTTGAATTTGTCAGATGCCAGCCGATAGTTCCGACCAAACGAGTCACGGAAGTCATCCAGTTGTTCTTCGAAGTTTGTCACATCAATATTTTGCGCTTTGACCAACGCCAGCTCTTTTTTGTACTTCATTGAGTTGGTGGCTGCGTTACGCAAAAGAGTGATCATTGGAATGAAAAATTGCGGACGGATCACATACATCTTGGAGTGTTTGTGTGAAAAATCCACAATTCCGTTATTGTAAAGCTCGTTATCCGCTTCCAAAAGTGTGACGAGTACCGCGTACTCACATTTTTTCTCCACGCGATCTTTGTCAAGTTCTTTGAGAAAATCTTCATTCTTTTTCTTGGTCGCCGTCTCATCCCCTTCATTTTTCATCTCAAACATGATTGAGACAATCTCATTTCCGGCCTCGTCTTTTTCTCGGTAAATGTAATCACCTTTGCTACCACTGCTTGCGTCGTTATCTTTTTCAAAATAGGCATTCCCAAAGGCGGTGGCTCTCAACTTGTTGAATTCCACCTCACAATGTTGTTCCAGTGTTTCACCGACCATTTTTGTGCTGAGCCTAAGCTTCAGATCTTTGTACCGTTCAATCATTTCATCTTTTGATTTCAGTTCAGTCTCATACTTTTCTTTTAAAGAGACTTCTTTGAGCTCTATTTCGTGCTCTTTACTTTTTAGCTCATTTGTCAGATCATCGCGTTCTTTTTCAACTTTTTTCAATGCTTCTGCAACCGTGAGTTTTTTCTCGATCTCTGCTTTCTCAATCTTTGATTTCATTTCGGAAATCTCAGAATCTTTTTTTGCCAACTGTTCAGCAAGACTACGATCTTTTTGAGCCCTCATCTCTGACAATTCTCTTTCTTTTTTTGCAAGTTCTTCTTGCAGTTCGTTTCTCAGATTTGATTGGGCAAGTTCCACCGCGCTTGCTTTTTCTCTTTGGGCAATTTCCAATTGGTTGTGCAATTCTTTCTCAAACTGATGGTCACGGACTTGTTTTAGTATGTCAGCAAATCCGGCTTGATCAACTTTGAATACTTTTGCGCAATGCGGACATTTGATATCTTGCATATATTTGTGTGTATTTAAGACTTGTGTGTTTGAGTGCCCGCCTGCCGGCGATGCAGGCAGTTCAACCCGCTTCGACTCGGAACTCGAGGCGAGGGCATCCCGCCGTGGCGGAATAACACAGAAGTGTGCCAAACACGCAAGCCGTATTATTGTTCTTCGTAAATCAATTCCTCTTCATGTAACTTGTCTTTTTTGTTTTTTGCACTGTCCATGAATGCTGTCACTTGCGGATCTACAATAATATCGCGAAGGTTGATTTTTCTTTTGAGGTACAATGTCTCCAGTTGTGTGCAACGACTGAGCGCAACATATGTCTGTCCGTGAGAGAACGCCCCTGCATCCATGTCCACAATGACGGAATCATATGTTTGTCCTTGTGACTTGTGCACGGTGATTGCCCATGCCAACTTGAGTGGATATTGCGTGAAAGAGCTCACCACTTCTTCTTCCATCCGCTGTTCATTTGTGTTGTAGGAATATTGGATCTTGTCCCATGTCTCTTTCATGACCGTATAGGTTTCTTTGCCGATTTCCACTCCAACACCACCATCATTGAGCCATTTTACTGTTCCGATTGTTCCGTTAACCCATCGTCTTTCTTTGTCATTTCTCAAAAACATTACCTGTGCCCCAATTCTCAGATCCAACACTTTGTCTGTTGGCAACGCTGACGGCTCCAACCGTCCTTTGATTACGGCTTTGTAGCTTTGTTCTTTTGTCTTGAGATTTTTCAGTTTTGTCTTGTTAATTCTGTCCACAACATGATTTCTTGTTGCCAAATAAATCACATCATTTTCTGGCAGTTCGTCTGCATGTCTGGCATTGAGTGCGTTTAGTGTCTCATTGGTGACATCTCCATGCCTGATTTGATTGAGAAGTTTTTTGAACCCTTCATCTTTCTGACGAAAAATTGTCGACAGTTCACACACTTCAATGTCTGCATAATTCCATGAATGGGCGTTGAAAAAATAATACCCACCATATTTTTGGAGAAAATACTCTTTCACATTTTCTTCGCGAACAATTGGTGGCAATTGAAACGGATCACCAAACATGACCATTTGTACACCACCAAAAGATAAATCGTTTTTTCGTGCCACGCGTAAGATATAATCAATGGCATCCATCAAGTCAGCCCTGACCATAGACACTTCATCAATGACGATGATGTCTACTTTTCTCAACAGCTCTGCGGTTTTTGGATAGACCTCAATGTTATCTTCTGAGAGAAATGTCGGTGGAATGCGGAAAAAGGAGTGGATTGTTTGCCCACCCACATTGAGTGCTGCCACACCTGTTGGTGCCACAACCGCCATGTTCTTTTTTGTGTTTCGCTTGAGATAATTGAGAAGTGTCGATTTTCCTGTTCCTGCTTTTCCAGTCACAAACATGTTTTTGTGCTCGTGTTCAATTGCGTGAAAGATTTCTTCTTGCTCTTTTGTGAGCTGTGTTTTTGTTATGTCTGTCATATAAGTGATATTGTATCATCTTGTCTTTTGTATGGTCAAATCTTTTGTTCCTGGTTGCATACAAAAACAGTCCTCCTTGTAATTATCTTTCCTGTTGGAGGACTTCTCTTCTTTTTCTCACAGTTTTTACCCTAGACCCATCTTATTTTTCACTTCCTCGTTTTTTTTCTGCGCAATTACACAAGCTTTCTTGGCGCCGTTTGAGAGAATTTCTTCAACCTCTTTGTCAGAAATCTGTTCCATTCTTTCTTGAAACGGTGTGAGAAAGTTCACCACCACCTCTGCAAGGCCGTCTTTGAAGTCGCCATACCTTTTCCCTGCGTATTTTTCTTCCACTTCTTTTGCTGTTGTGTCCGATAGCAATGAATAAATTGTGATGAGGTTTTTGAGCGCAGGTTTTTCATCAGAATAAACCACCTCACTTCCGGAGTCTGTTACTGCTTTTTTAATTTTCTTTCGTACATCTTCTTCTGTGTCTGACAATGAAATGTAATTCATTGTGCTTGGTGCTGATTTTGACATTTTTTTTGTCGGATCATCAAGCCCCATGATGCGCATTCCCTCTTCTTTGATATAGGGTTTTGGGATTGCAAACGTTTCGCCAAACTGATCATTGAATCGTCGTGCCAAAGTGCGCGCAAGTTCCAGATGCTGTGTTTGATCTTCACCCACAGGCACAATTTTTGTGTCATAGAGCAGAATGTCTGCGGCCATGAGAACTGGATAATCAAAGAGTCCGACACTGACATTTTCTTGATTGTCTTTTGACTTATCTTTGAACTGTGTCATTTTCCCCAAATCACTCATACGTGTGACAGTATTGAGCAACCAGCATAACTCCGTATGTTCTTTTACATCGGACTGCACAAAAATTGTTGCACTTTTTGCACCGACTCCAGAGGCAAGCATTATTTTCACAATCTCGCGCGTACGCTTTTTGAGTTCCTCTGGTTTCTGTGGCACAGTTATGGCATGAAGATCAACCACACAGAACAGTGCGTCGTAATCGTTTTGAAGTGTCACCCAATTTTTCATAGCACCAAGATAATTTCCAATGTGCAGATTGCCACTTGGTTGAATGCCTGAGAATAGTCGTTGTTTCATAATTTCTTTACATAATTAATTTACCATCACTGCCCCCCATTTTCATCTGTAAACATTGCATGTGCTTTGGCTTTTGAAACTATATTATTTTATTGTTGCAAGGTTTGTGCCATACTGTTTTAAGAATCATGTTTATAGTCTACCATAAGAGCGAAAAACCCCGAAACTGTTCTTGTCGCGGGGTTTTCTTCTTTGGATTTTCCCTGAAGTTTTTTTAGACTTCAATCACCACAGGGAGAACCATTGGACGTCGTTGTGTTTTTTCAAACAAGAACTGCCCCACTGTTTCGCGAATACTTTTTTCAACGAGCCGCCAATCAATTGACGTTGATTTCGATGTTGTTTTTTTGACAGCATCTCGCACGCGTCTCTTGGTCTCATTCACCACATCAAAATTTTCTTTGACGTAAATGAACCCGCGAGATGTGATGTGCATGTTACCAACAATTTCTTTTGTCTTTCCGTCAATCAAGACTGTGATGACAAACATGCCGTCACCAGCAAGCATTTGTCTGTCGCGCAAAACAATTTGCCCCACATCTCCCACACCAATACCGTCAATGAAGACATAACTTGTGTCCACTTTGTGTTTGAGTATGTGCGGTGTTTTCCCCACTTCCACCTCCAGCACGTGACCATTATCCAAAACAAACGTGTTTTTTTCTGGAATGCCAACTTTGTATGCCAACTTAGCCGATTCTTTCAAGAAGAAATGGTTTGCATACACCGGAAGAAAATAATCGGGTTTAATCTGATTGATGACTTCTTTGATATCTTCGGCTGTTGAATGACCTCCAACATGAATGTCCATAATGTCTTTATGAATCACGTTGTCACATTTGCGATAGAGATTGTCTTTGAGCCGTTGAATTGAACGCTCGTTTCCTGGAATGACCGATGACGAGAAAACAATTGTGTCTTGACGTTTCAGCGTGATGAAACGATGTGCGTCATTGACAATTCTTGAAAGCACAGCATTTGCCTCACCTTGCGCACCTGTACAAATCACCACCACTTTGTTGTCGGGATATTTGTGAATATCATTGATTGGGATTACTGTCTCTTTCTTCGCGTGAATATATCCCAATTCTTTTGCCACCTCAATGTTTGTGCGCATGCTGTAGCCATCCAAAACCACTTTCTTTCCGATGCGCTCAGCATAGTTGAGAATGTACCCCACACGCTTAACCTGCGAGGAAAATGTTCCGATCACCACACGACCTGGCGCGTTGGAAATAATGTCCTCAAGATTTTTTTGCACTTTCTTTTCTGACATTGGAGGTCCTTTGTGGATAGCTCCAAGACTTTCCAACATCAAGATTGTTGGACGTGTTTTGTCTGCCAATTTTTCATAGGAAATTCTTTCAATACTCAATGGATCATGACTGATTGTCCAGTCACCCAAGTGAAGCACTGTTCCGGCTGGGGATGACAAACTGATTCCCATTGCATCCATAATGGAGTGGTCAACATCAAAAAATTCTGCAACAAATTCACCGAGGCGAATTTTCTGATCCAATGATCCAACACGAATGATTTTCAATCTGTCTGCGCCACCCGGTTGATAATCTTCCATCTTTCTTTTTAAGAGTGCCAGTGTCAGATCCCTTGCAATGATTGGAGGATGTCCGAGCTGGTCAAGAATAATTGGTGCAGCACCGATGTGATCAAGGTGTCCGTGCGTAAAGATCACACCGCGAATATTCTTCTCCTTTCCTTTGAGGTAGGAGATGTTCGGGATGATGTAATCAATTCCTGGCATGTCTTCTTCGGGAAATTGCATACCAATGTCAATAATCACAATGTCGTTTCCATATTCAAAAACTGTCATATTGCGTCCCACTTCTTCTTGTCCGCCAATGGGAATGATGCGCAATGTCTTTTGTCCAATTGCCAACACCTTTGATTTTTGTGGCCCTCTTTTCCCGTTCTCACCAACAAGAATTTCTTTTGGTGTTCCACCCATGCGTCTGCGATTTCCACCTGCGCGCGGTGGCCGTGATGACTTTTGGCCCTGTGGTCTTGGTCCGTTATTTTTTTTCGGCTTGTTATGTGTATTTTGCACAGGCGCAACACTTCCCACTTTGTGTGGCGGATGTGTCACATCTTTTTTATGCACCTGCGCTGGACGTGGTGTATCTTTTTTATACACTTTTTGTTCTTTTCTATTTTGATTTTGCTTTGCCGCATGCGCCACAAATTGTGACTGCTGTCGACGACGCGCCTCTTCACGCAATCTTTGTTGATGCGTCATACCTTGTGAGGCACTTGCACGACTTTTGTCTGCGTGACCTTGAGGACTTTTGTTATTGTTGTTTCTTAATGAATTCACAACCATACTTTCTTTTTGCTTTTTTACCCACAACACATTATTACTGCTTTTTTTATAGCATTACATTGTGCTTGTGTAATTAAAGCGAATTCTTACAAATAATTACTTACCGTTTCTTTATCTGCGTATTTTTTTATATTTCTTTCTTTACTGTTCAACTACACACCCCTTTTGATGCATTTTTTCTTAAACATCTGGGAACGACCGCTGTGTGCAGACAAATAATTGTGAAAGATACAAAAAACGTTACATTTACTTTTGCGACTTTTTCTGTCGCTTCGTTACGTATTTTTTAAACGTAACTGACAAAGAATCGTCTTGTGGGGATAGAGAGACTCGAACTCTCACAGTGTTGCCACCACTGGCACCTGAAGCCAGCGCGTCTACCAATTCCGCCATATCCCCATCATGCAAGAGCTTTTCTTTCCACCTGCTCTTGGCATGTTTTTCTTTTATTCTATACAGCTATTTTACTAGTTCTTTTTTGAAATCCTCAACCATGTCTACTGGTGTTGGATCTTGTCCGTACTCAAGTGCAAGATAATATGATGACCAGTCACCAAGTGTGATAGATGCAAATGTTTTGTATAGCACACTCCCTTGTTCCATGTCCACAATCTCTACTGTGATGTTGCGTTTCTCCAAAATTTCCTTTAACACATCCACGCGCTTTAGATTTCTTGGGTGATCATCATGATCTTTGAGAATAAAAATTGTGAATTTTGCCTGTGGGTTTGTGAAACCTACCATTTCGTTATGGTTTAGCTCTGGCAAGAAATTCCAGAATGCTGGCGTCTTTGCATTTTCATTCATCTTAATCTTCCAAATCATTGCCAACGCCTTGAACCGTGTTGAGCCATAAAATATTGGTGTTGTTCCTTTGATTTTTTGAGCAATTTCTTTTCCTTTTTCTTGCGCTTTCATGACATACTCTTCCAACTGTCTTGATGTTTGACGTATGTCTTGGCGACAATCATCAATCATGTCGTTTTTAATAAGCACTTCAACCATTGAAGCAAACACATACCCCAATGCCATCCTTGGTTGGAAATCATCACTAGGAAATGGTAACAACACATGCGGGATGTTGTTTTTTGTGCACATTTCCTGAATCTTTCCTCCGCGAGAGAATCCTACTGTTGGCAATCTGTTGTCGATTGCTTCTTGGAACGATGCAATTGTCTCTTCAGTGTTTCCGGAATAAGACACAATAAAATTCAAACAATCTTCATATGCTTCTGGTGGCAATGCATAGAAACGATTTTGAAACACTTCAATTCTTTTTTCTCTTTTGTCTTTTTTTCCAAACAGGCTGTTGAGATAGATGCGCAAGAGATTTCCCGGCAGTGCTGACCCTCCCATTCCAGAAATCATGACGCGACCGAATCTTCCAATTTTTTGGGTATTTTTTGCTGAAGAAAAGCCTTCATCAAACTGAACTGCCGTTTCTAAAATTGTTTTATACATGTTTGATGCATCGATTTTGTTTTCCATATTTTGAATCTTTTAATTTTCTGTCTTTGTTTTAAAAACTTATTCTCCTAGTAGCTGTCTAAATCCTCACTATTTTGTTAAAAAATATTCTTGTCGGCCTAACACCTCATAATTTTGGTTGCTCGCCTCGGTTTGACGAGTCGAAACGGGCAAGGTGGGTATTTTTCCTCGATCTTCATTTTTTTCCCGCAAATGTACGGGAGCAGGCGCTGGAAAATTCTGAAATTTATAGCTCGACATGAGAACTTAGACAGTTGCTTATTTTTTTATTCACTCTCTTTTTTCACTCTCTTGGTTTTGATGTACCAGTTCTCCACTTGAGAAAACCGTTCGTCAACACTGGCAATGCGTGACAATTCAATCCCTTTAACATCTGTACTTGTTAAATACAAATAGGAAGGACTTGTTACAAAAATCGCTGGCACTTCTTCGGCTAATATTTTTTGTAGTTCAGCGTATTTCTCAATGCGCTTGTCAGTTTCCGTGATTGATGTAATCTCTTTGAGAATTTCATCAGCTTCATCATTTTTGAATATTGCCAAGTTTAGTCCTGGATCATCTTTTTGACTGGAATGCCAGTATTGAAAAAGATCTGGTGTTATACCAATGTTCTCCACACTAATAAGAGCGTCATACTCTCTTGGTTGAATATGATTACGTCTCAAATCTCCTGCGTCCATTGTCTCAATAGACACATCAGCACCAACCTTTGACCACTGCTCTTTCAAAACATCTGCCATCTGATTCATTTCTGCCCAATCTCGCAACAATATTGTAAATTCCAAACGTATATCTCCTTTTTTTCTCACACCGTCTTCTTGCACCTCCCACCCGTTCTTATCAAGAACTTTCTTTGCTTCATCAATATTGAATGATGGCTGTTGACCTTCTTCACTGTACTGCACACTGTCGTATGTAAACGGACTTGTTAGGATTTTTCCCTTACCATTTAGCACTCGATTGATCACTTCTTGACGGTCTGTTGCCATGCTTAGTGCTGTTCGCACTTCGTCATATGCCAATGCCTTATTCTTTGTTTGATTGAATATCACTGCAAGATACAATGGCAAAGTCACTTCATGCAATTGTGTTTTTTTTACGTCTTCCACAAGCTCGATCTGTTGCGGTGCTATGGATCGCATTCCCATAATGTCTCCGTTTCTGTACGCATCAATTAATGCTGTTGCGTCAGGAAAAAAATGAAATGTGATTGTCTGAATGAAGGCTGGTTTGTAAAAATCTTGAAATGCTTCAAGAGAATACGACAATATTGTTCCATTGGAATCTTTTTGCATATCACCAAAACGGTATGGCCCTGATCCAACCGGACGAATATTCGTTTCAGCCAATGAAAAGCGGTCAGATGTCACATCGACCCAAACATGTTTCGGCAAAATTCCCAATGTCAGATTTTCCACAAATCCTGCATGTGCTTTTTTTAACACAAACTCCACAGTGTGGTCATCTTTCTTTTCCACCTCAACCCCTTGCCAACTGTATCGCAACGGACTTCCGTATGCCTGATCTTGCACTGTTTTGATTGTAAAGACAACATCATCTGCCGTTACTGATGCACCGTCATGCCACAAAGCATCTTGGCGTATTACAACAGTGTATTTTTTGTTTTCGTCACTGATTTCGTATGACTCTGCCAAATTCAAAACGATCTCTCCGTCTGCGTCTCGTGAGAATAGCCCTGCATATACCAGCTGAACGATGTCAGCATCTGCCAAGGCAGACTGCGATAACAACGGATTGATATATGCTGGTTGCCCAATCACTCCTTCGATGTATTGCCCACCGAAGGCTGGAACTGGTTTTGTTGCGTTTAGGTATATTGCCCCAATCCAGAATGCGACAGCACTAATCATTGCGCTCAGAAGCACAAAGACGACAATCTTTTCGCGAAACGTGAACGCACGTGCCAAAAGTGGCCAGTTCCGCGGTCGCATCAATTTGAATAGTTCAATTGTTGAATGTCTACGAATAGAGCATTATGACAATAAATAAATTTGTGTATATGTACAATTACGTACAAATTATACATTCTTCCGTACTGTGTCTTACCCGTTCAGTGAAACAACGTTCGCAATCCCAATAACAATAAAGAATATGGACAAGACAATTGACGCATACAACAAAAATTGTTCGAACCCTCTTTTTGTGTAATATGACCCCATGTCGCTTCCGAATGTCGTGCCTAATCCTGTTCCTCTGTTTTGCAAGAGAATTGATATTATCAGCAATGTTGCGATTACGGTTTGTGCAATGGTGAGCGTATTCATGTTTTGTGTGTTATCTGGTCTTGCAACACTCTTTTTGTTGCAATGTTCTTGTGTGCTTGAGTAAGCTTACATGTGACTATTGTACGGAAATTTTGTGATTTGTCAATCAATTTCCTTGTTTCATCACTTTTGCCTCTTATTTTTCAGCTTCCTTAATTCCTTCGTTTTTGCTTCCACGATAGCCTGTTCCTGCTGGAATCAATCGGCCGATGATCACGTTTTCTTTCAATCCACGCAAACGATCTTCTTTTCCGGTTACCGCTGCGTTGATCAATACACGTGTTGTTTCAATGAATGATGCTGCCGAAAGGAATGAGTCTGTGGACAGCGCTACTTTTGTGATTCCCAATAGCACTGGTTCACCTTGCGCTTCTTGTCCATTAGCTTCTTTCACACGATCGTTTTCATTGTCAAACTGCTCACGCTCCACAACGTCGCCCGGCAACAATTCTGTGTCTCCTGCCTCGAGAACTTTGATCCGACTCAACATCTGACGAATGATTACCTCCACATGCTTATCATTGATTCCTTCGCCCTGTGAGGCATAAATTTCTTGAATCTCACGCACAATATATCGATGCAATTCTTCACGTCCCATGATTGTGTAAATTTGTCGCAAGTCAATATGACCGTCATTGAGCTGTGTTCCCTTGCCCACTAAATCACCTTTTGCTACGCGTACCGTTGCATTTGCTGGCACTAAAAATTCTTTTGTTTCAGGATTTTTTCCAGATGTTTGAATTTTGATGGTTTTTACTTTTTTGTCCCGTTCTTCGATAATTTCTGTCACTATTCCGTCAATGTCCGTAATAACCGCTTCTCCTTTTGGTGGACGACATTCAAAGATTTCTTCCACACGTGGCAGACCTTGCGTAATGTCAGAACCGGCCACACCACCGACATGGAAAGTACGCATGGTTAGCTGTGTTCCCGGCTCTCCAATTGCCTGTGCCGCCACAACTCCTACAGCTTGACCAATTTGAACGATATTGCTGCGCCCAAGATCAACACCGTAACACTTCTGACATGCTCCTCGTTTTGTCTTACATGTGACAAGTGATCGAATGTGCACATCTGCCATACCTGCATCAACAATCATCTTCCCCACTTCTTTGGAAACGATTTCACCTTTTTTCACAACAGTCTTTTTGTCTATTTTCACGTCTGAGGCAACAAAACGTCCAATAACACGATCTGCAAAGCTCTGTCCAATACGGTCTGAATCTTCGCGATATAGTTTTGTTCCTTCTGTGTCTCCACAATCTTCTTCAACAATGATCACGTCTTGTGCGACATCCACGAGACGACGAGTAAGGTAACCCGCTGTTGCTGTTCGAAGTGCTGTGTCTGCCAAACCTTTTCGAGCACCGTGAGTTGAAATGAAATATTCCAAAACATCAAGACCTTCTTTGAAGGAGCTTCTCACAGGGAGCTCGATTGTTTCACCTGTTGCTCCAGCCATCAAACCACGCATACCGGACAGCTGAACAACTACTGACTCACTACCACGAGCCTTGGAGTACACCATTGCATAGACAGGTCCTTCTTTGTCAATATTCTCTCGAACAACATCTGCGATTTTGTCTTTTGCAGCATTCCAGACTTCAATTGACTTATTCTTTCGTTCATCATTTGTTAATAGTCCGATGTTGTATTGCTCTTTGATTGTACTAACTTCTTTTTCTGCTTCTGCTAAAATCATGTGCTTTTCTTGTGGCACATGAAGATCATCCATTCCCCAGCTTATTCCTGATTGTGTTGCTGCTTCAAAACCCAATTTTTTCACATCATCAACAAAATCTGCTGTTCGTTCTGCACCAACTACTTCTAGCAATTGTGCAACAAGCATCTTCAGCTCTTTCTTTGTCATTTCTTCGTTTAGGAAAGGTGCCTCTTCTGGCAAAATATCGTTTAACATGATGCGTCCAACAGATGTTTCCAAAAGTTTTCCTTCGTGCAAGAGTGTTACTTTTGCATTGACGTCTACCATTTTCATGCTGTATGCCATGATTGCCTCTTCACTGTCTGCAAATTTCTTTCCCTCTCCTTTTCCATCTTTTTTAATATGCGTCAGGTAATAAATACCGAGCACGATGTCCAATGATGGTGTTGTGATTGGTTCACCACTTGCTGGTTTAAGCAGGTTTTTCTTTGACAACATCAAATTCGCACTTTCTTCTCGCGCTTTTTCCGTCAATGGAACGTGCACTGCCATTTGGTCACCATCAAAGTCAGCGTTGAACGCGGCACAAACCATTGGGTGAACTTGAATTGCTTTTCCTTCAATCAAGACTGGCTGAAATGCCTGAATGGACAAGCGGTGCAATGTTGGAGCGCGATTGAGTAGCACATAGTGGTACTCAATGATTTCATCGAGAATTTCATATGCGCTTTCTGACTCACTTTCCACCATGCGTCCCGCTGTACGCACATTGTGTGCATATTCTTTTTCAATCAGCTTGTTGATGATGAATGGTTTGAACAATTCCAATGCCATTTTCTTTGGCAAACCAACTTGATGCAATTTCAATTGTGGACCAACAACAATAACGCTTCGTCCGGAATAGTCTACACGTTTTCCAAGAAGGTTCTGACGGAATCGCCCTTGCTTTCCTTTCAATGAATCTGCCAAAGATCGCAAAGCTCTTCGTTGTCCTGTTGATGCTGCAACAGATGCTTGGCCACGACGAGCACTGTTATCAAAAAGTGCGTCGACTGCTTCTTGAAGCATTCGCTTTTCATTTCGTGTGATAACTTCTGGCGCACCCAAATCCATCAACTTACGCAAACGATTGTTTCGATTGATAATGCGTCGATACAAATCATTAAGGTCTGACGTTGCAAAGCGCCCACCATCAAGAGCGACCATTGGACGCAAATCTGGAGGAATGATTGGAATTACTGTTGGTAACATCCACTCGGCTCGGATACTTGCCTTCTTCAGTCCCTGCACAAACTTCAAACGCTTCATTGTCTTCTTGCGATCGACCGACTCTCCGCTTTCCAATTCTTCTTTCAATTCATTGATTTTTGTATCATAGTCCATGTTTTCCAAAATCTTTCTGACGGCTTCTGCGCCGATTCCCGCAGAAAACACCTGCCCAAAACGTGTGGACAGACTGAAATACTTCATCTCAGAAATCACTTGAAATGGACGCAAATTTTTCAATTCGTCTTTCGTCTCACGATATGCCTGTTGCAATTCATCCACCTCACCTTTTTTTGCTTCGTTTTTTTTGAGTTCTTTGGACTTGTTTTTATACTCTGTCTCCAATTGCTCCAATGATCGTTCACGTTCGTCTTCATTCACTTCTTGAACAATGTATGATGCAAAATATACAACACGCTCCAGTTCTTGGAGTGACACACCTAAAGAAAGACCAATTTTTGATGGAATTCCTCGCAAAAACCAAATATGTGACACTGGTGTCGCCAACTTGATATGGCCCATGCGTTCGCGACGAACAACAGCACGTGTTAGTTCTACGCCACACTTGTCACAGACAATGCCTTTGTATCGGATACCTTTGTATTTTGCACAATAACATTCCCAGTCCTTGGATGGTCCAAAGATCTTTTCACAGAACAATCCGTCTTTTTCATAGCGCTGTGTTCGATAATTCACTGTTTCTGGACGTGTCACTTCCCCTTGTGACCATTCCAAGATCTTGTGTGGACTTGCCAGTTCCAATCGGATACTGTCGAAATCATTCACTTTTGCAATGTTTTCCATACGTTACGTTTGAAGAGATGTAAGTAGTTTAGTGGTTACACTGTTTTTGGCAGTGTTTTGTTTTGTGTGTTTTAGTGCGTTGTTAAACCATCTTTTGAATAGTGGTTTTCATCAAATACTGTTGCTTCCTCCTTTTTTCCTGTTAACTCAACATTCATGCACAGACCCTTGAGTTCATTGATCAAAACATGGAATGATGCCGGAATGTTTGGACTCTTAATCTGTTCGCCCTTAATGATTGACTCGTATGCCTTGGATCGTCCCAACACATCATCCGACTTGATTGTCAGGATTTCTTGAAGTGTGTATGCCGCTCCATATCCTTCCAATGCCCACACTTCCATTTCACCAAATCTCTGCCCACCAAACTGTGCTTTTCCACCAAGTGGTTGCTGTGTGATGAGTGAGTACGGTCCGATTGAACGCATGTGAATCTTGTCTTCCACCAAATGGTGAAGTTTCATGATGTACATCACACCAACGGTTGATTCATTGTCAAATTTTTCACCAGTACGCCCATCAATCAATTTGATCTTTCCGTTTTCTGGCAAACCTGCTTTTTTCAGTTCACTTTTAATATCAGACTCGTTTACACCATCAAGTGCTGGTGTCGCAACATTGTACCCCAATTCTCGTGCTGCCCATCCTAGGTGAGTTTCCAAAATCTGCCCAATGTTCATACGACTGGCAACACCCAGTGGGTTCAAAATGATGTCAACAGGTGTTCCGTCTGGGAGATATGGCATGTCCTCTACTGGTGCAATACGTGAGATGACACCTTTATTTCCATGTCGTCCTGCCAACTTGTCACCAACAGAAACTTTTCGAAGTTGTGCAACTGATACCTGAATTTGCTGAATCACTCCTGTTGAGAGTTTGTCACCTTGTTCACGTGAGAAAATTTTAATGTCCACCACTTTTCCATGCTCGCCATGTGGAAGATAGAGTGATGAATCTTTCACGTCACGCGCTTTTTCTCCAAAAATTGCTCGCAACAATCGTTCTTCCGCTGTCAGATCTCCCATTCCTTTTGGTGTAATTTTTCCTACGAGAATGTCTCCTGAAGACACTTCTGCACCGATACGAATGATTCCTGTTTCATCAAGATTCCTGAGACGGTCTTCACCAATGTTTGGGATATCTCGTGTCATGACTTCCGGACCGAGTTTTGTGTCACGAATATCAATAGAGAAATCTTCAATGTGCACTGAACTATACCGATCGTTGTGCAACAATCGTTCTGACAAGATGATGGCGTCTTCAAAGTTATACCCTTCCCATGGTGTAAATGCTACAAGAACATTCTGCCCCAAAGCAAGTTCACCATGATCGGTGGAGGCACCGTCAGCCAACATCTGTCCCTTCTTCACTTCTTGCCCTTTTGTCACACGTGGCACTTGGTTCATGCTGGTGAACGCATTTGATTTTGCAAAACTGTGCAAACGATATTCACGTGTGCGTGATCGCTGTCCTTCTTTCTTTGGTTTTTCTTTGATTATAATATGCTCAGCATCAACCTCTGTCACTTCACCAGCTTCTGTGGCAATCACGACTTGACCTGAGTCAGCAGCTGCTTTGTCTTCAATACCTGTTCCCACAACAGGAGCTTGCGGAACAATACAAGACACGGCTTGGCGCTGCATGTTTGACCCCATAAGAGCACGGTTTGCATCGTCATGTTCCAAAAACGGAATCAAGGATGCTGCAACAGAGATACACTGTTTTGCAGAAACATCGACATATGTCACTTTTTCCACTTCAACAATTTCTGGCTTTCCTTTCACACGTGCTTCCACACGAGGACTCGTCATGTTGCGATGTTCATCCATTGCAATACCAGCATGTGCAATTACCTGACGATCTTCGACGGTTGCGTTTAAGTATTCTATTTCTTCTGTAATAAATGGCATGGTGGCAACTTTCTCACCTTTTTTCTCCTTGGCGATTTTCTTTGCTATTTCTGCTGTGATCTTGTCACCTGCTTTTATGGTGCCTTCGACACCCTCTCTTGCGATGCGGTTTTCCAACTGATTCACGGTTGCTTCCACTTCATTTGCCACTTTTAGATATGGCGTCTCCAAGAATCCGTATTCGTTCACTCGTGCATATGTTGCCATGTGCCCCACCAATCCAATATTTGGACCTTCTGGTGTTTCCACAGGACAGATGCGTCCATAGTGAGAATGATGCACATCACGCACCTCAAAACCAGCACGCTCTCGTGTCAAACCTCCTGGCCCCATCGCTGAAAGACGTCGCTTGTGTTCAAGTTCTGCCAATGGATTCACCTGGTCCATAAACTGGGACAACTGTGAACTGGAAAAAAATTCTTTGATTGCGGCAGCAACTGGACGTGAGTTGATGAGCTGTCCTGGCATTACTGTTGCAATGTCACAGGTACTCATGCGATCTTTGATGTTTCGTGCCATTCTTGCCACACCAATGCGCAATTTGTTTTGAATCAATTCCCCCACACCACGCACACGACGATTACCAAGATGGTCGATGTCGTCTGCCTGTGCTGTTGGGTCATTGTTCATGTTGATAATCTCTTTGATTACCAAAATGAAATCATCAACAACCAAGACGCGGTTTTTTTCTGAGTCTTCTCGTGAAACACTCAGTCGTTGGTTCAAACGGTAACGTCCAACACTCCCAAAGTCATATCGTTCAAAGTTAAAAAACATGCTTTCCACCATCTGCTTGGCGTTTTCTTCTGTTGCCAAATCTCCTGGACGAATACGCTTATAAATTTCGCGATATGCTTCCCCTCGTGTTTTTGTGATATCTTTGGCAATTGTCTGTGAGATATGATCAACAGGGCCATTGTTGATTTCTTCAAAAATCTTTTTGATTTCTTCATCTTTTTCAAAACCGAAAGCTCGCAACAATGCTGTCACGGGGATTTTTCGCTTACGATCAATTTTGACGGAGATTACACCGTCCATATCTGTTTCAATTTCCAACCAGGCACCACGGTTTGGAATGACTTTTGCACCAAAAAGACGCTTTCCTTTTTGATAAATCATCGAAAAGAAAACTCCAGGAGATCGAATCAACTGACTGACAACAACGCGCTCGACACCATTGATGATGAATGTTCCGCGATCTGTCATGATTGGGAAATCACCAAGATAAATCTCTTGGTCTTTGATTTCCCCTGTTTTTTTGATTAAAAGTTCAACTTTTGCACGCAATGGTGCTTCGTATGAAATGTTTTTATTCTTTGCGGTTTCTTCGTCACATTTTGGCTCGTCAAGATAGTAGTCTTTGACACTCAACTCAAAATCGCGTCCAGCGAAGTCTTTGACTGGATCCACTTCTTCGAACAACTCTTTGAGCCCTTTGTCCAGAAACCAGTGATAGGAATCTGTTTGTGCCTCAATGAGGTTTGGCAGTGTGACTGCCAAGTGTTTTTTGAAAAATTTGCGACGAGAGAGAGATGATTTCTCACTGAAAGAGTCGCGCACACGGATCGGTTTCTTCTCTGTAAGCATAAAAAAGCTCCTCACTGGACTTCCCGCAAGCCATTTTGGGCTTTTTGGGCGTAAATCCGTTGAGTCTGGCGATTAGGATGATATTACCGTTTTGCTTTCTTTGTTCATTATTTTGGGCACTTTTCTTGTCTCGTACCCTCACAATTAATAGGAAAGCTCTCTTTTTCTATCATTTTCTGAACATTTTTGGCACTTTTCTGTTCCTAAGGCCTGATTTGATGCCGTGTGAAAAAGTATCACATTTAATTTGATGCTATCATCTGGGTGTTTCTTTGTCAAGTGCTTTTTTTTCCATCACACCTCCCAATCACTCACCAAGATTCCTTTGCTCAATCGCACGGAGCGTCTGTGTTCAAAGGAAATGTTAGAAACCGTTGCGCCTTTCAACATGCGGTCATAGCGCCCTGTGAAGCGCAAGAAGAAAATAGCATCCCAGCATGTCAGTCACAACAGCACAGGTAACGCGGTTGTTGTTCTGCCGTAACTCAACCTGTGCAAAAGCAACAGGGGTGTTATGGTGAGAGACCACAGCACCGTCCGACGATGATCTACGATGGTTCTGTCCCGTCGCAACACAACCATTGATCACCAAAGAGACCGAAAGGACAAAAACAAAACGAACAACAAAAGACATCGGAAAGCCCTCCTGCCACAAAAAATGTAAAAAATACTACTAAACAAAACACTAGCACAAAAACAAAAAAAGTCACCCCCCCCCTACACCCTCACCGTCTCAGTAACCACGCTCACGGGTCCACGATGAGAAACACTAACCCGTTGTTTGGATGACTGTGTCTGCCCTGTCACGCGATCAACATGTTCAGTAACAAGAGTGTATGTTCCAGGTTTTGCAAACAGATAGTATCGCCCTTGTTGATCAGTCACGCCACGTGCTTCAAGCGTATCATTGGTTGAAAACAATTTGACCTGCACAAATGGTATGGGTCTCTTCGTCTTGTTGTTTATCACACTTCCCCAATATGGTCGGTTTGCGAAGAAACCCAGAAGTCGCAAAAGTCCAACAATGATATAGAGAAGAACAAAAAGGAAATGAACGAATGTTGGAAGAGTGGCGAAGATATACAGTGAAAGAATGAAGCCAATGACATAAAAGAAAAAAAGAGTATAAATCATCCATCCTTCGCGAGCAGAAAAGAAATCTCTGAGGATGCCCATGACTGTTCGTTTTGACCGTGAAACAGAAAGAGGAAGATCGTGAAAGAGTAAGGATGGTTGATCAAAGGTAATCACCTCTCCTAGTGAAACAGGATGTTTTGGTCTGATGTGAACATATGGTGGCGCGACAGGAAAAGTGTATTGATCTCTGGAAACACTGACGGTATATGTTCCTTTCGGAACAAGCATGCCATACATGCCATAAGCATTAGAAACAATTGTTTGTGAGCGTCCCGTCGTGGAAGTGACAGTGACCAAGGCACTCGAAACTGGTTGTCCTGTTTGTGCGTCAAAGACAAGTCCCCAGGAATATTGGGCGCGTCGTTTTAAGGCGCTTATGATATTCATGAGAGAGAAAAACACGGAACCAATGTTTTTCAAAGGAATCTGGATGAAAATCATCAAAAGATGCAACGTTGGGACAACAAGAACAAGCGATTGAATGACGGGTGAAGCAATCAAAGAATGATCGGGGGAAGAGAAAATGCGAGAAACTTGTTCCAAGACACTGCCAAGAAAAGTTTTTTCAATAGTGTTTATGGTGTTTGTCTCTGATGTATTGTTGTCAATGGCAGGAGGAATAACAGGAGAAGTGACGACACCGGAAGGATTATTCTGTTCCTCTGTATTTTCTTCTTCGGAGGAATCATTACCTTGTTCCGTATCCTCAGAGACATCAATTGTGTCGTAAGAAGGGGTTGTGGAAGATGAAGCAAGAGAAACAGTTGGTGGAAGTGTTGTTGCCGGAAGTTTTTTTGAATACGCGCTGAAATCATCTTTGTCTTCTTCGGAAAACTTCACGCGAAAAGAATAGTTCGTGCCAGGGAGAAGATCATCAATGACGAGTGTTGCGCGTCCATTGTCTGATGTTTTTTTTGTCAGTTTCACCGTGTGTTTCTCCCCCGTGTCTTCGTTGGTGACGCGCACACGAAAATCCAGTTTTTCACCATCGTATTCATCATTAACTCGCACGCGGAGAATCACAGATGTTTGAGTAACGTCCTTTGTGGAAAGAAGATCAACGTCTTTT
>JAGQLW010000009.1 GCA_020428995.1 Candidatus Moraniibacteriota bacterium
GGACGCAAAGTGGTCACATGAGGAAGTGGCAATCTCTGGTGGACAGTCCTATTCTTTCCGTTCGTGGTATAAGTCAAACAAATTAACATCTTTTAATGTTCGGTATCGTTTGAACAATGGGCAATATTCTTACATCTGGCTTGGAGATGTCCAAAGTTCTAGTCAGAATTGGCGTGAATTTTCTTCTGTTTTTACAGTTCCTGCTAATGCAGTTGGCTTGACGGTTTTTCAGGCGCTTGGCGCGAAAGGAAATTTTACGATTGATGATTATGAGTTGTATGCTGTTTCTTCGAATTTTTCTCAACCGATGGTGAGTTTGGTGTTTGATGATGGGTGGAAGAGTATTTATGAGAAGGCTATCCCTATTTTGGATTCCGCTGGTATTAAGAGTACGCAATATATTGTTTCTGATTTTCTTGGAGAAAATTCGTACATGACACAGGATGATGTTTTGGCTATGGCGGTTTTAGGGCATGAAATTGGTGCTCATTCACGTACTCATGCACACTTGACTCAACTGAATGCTTCTCAGTTGCAGTCTGAGGTTGTTGGAAATCGAGATGATTTGCAAGCAATGGGGTTCGATCCGGTGACTTTTACGTATCCTTATGGGGAGTATAATGATGTTGTGATTCAGGCTGTAAAAGACGCTGGATACGTTGGTGCTCGAAGTGTTGACGTTGGTTTTAATATTCCATCTTCTAATCGATATGTGCTCAAAGATCAGCACGTTGAGAGTGGTGTGACCGTTTCTGATGCGAAGCAGTGGATTGATGAGGCTATTGCTAGTAAGCAATGGTTGATTATTGAACTTCATGAGCAAGAGGTTGGTGGTGGGCAGTATAGCAACAATCCTGCAGTTCTTCAGGGTATTGTTGATTATCTTTTGTCTACTGGTGTCCAGACAGTTACTGTGAAAGAGGGAATTGGTTTGATGGAATAGCTTTGTGCTTGTGGTTGGTGTTGAAAATTTTGAAATTTCAATTTGGGCATGATATTGTAGATAGGTTTTAGAGGTGTTTTTTGTATACAGTTTTAATGTTTTTTTGTTATCGCAAAACAGAAAAGGGTTGTGTACGTCGTTTTTCTTGGCGTCGTTTTTTTTGTTTCTTTTCTTGTGTCGTTTGCTTTTTTGTCTGTTTTGTTCGAGATTGTTTTTTTGGTGCACAAGTATTATTTTGTTCCTTCTTTTGTGTCTGAAGGGCTGCCACACGCTTTTATCGAGACTTTTTTGATTGAAGATCATTTTGCTGATTCTTTTGATTTTGAATCAGATGTTTCGGTTGACAAAAATTCTTTTGAGGGTTGGCAATCGTATGGGAATCAGTGGTATGGTTTTTTTCTTCGTTATCCGCGTGAATGGACGGTCATTTCTGAACCAGCTCAGAAGGACGGTTCTGTTTTGTGGGAGAATGTCTATCATTTTCGCGATAATCAGGGGATTGGGAATGGTTTTGATCTTTTTGTATATCCACTATCGGTTGCTTCTGAGATTGATGAGGTTACTTCTCGTTCAGATCTTTTGTATCCACACTTATGTGAACCAGTTTCTTTTTCTTCTGATGAAAATAATGGTTTTTCTGTTGTTTATGGTTTTGTTTCTGAGAAGGATCCTTGTTATGAGCCAGAAGCTTTTTTTACCATTCGTTCGAGTCGTTATGTTTTTCGTTTCGTCCCTTTTTTTTGATTCTTCAGGCAAAGAGGTTTACTTTGATGAGTTGTCTCATGTTGTCCCAGAGTTTTTTTTGATTCCTTCAACGTTTGCTGTGCAAAAGATTATTCGTCCGCGTCCGGAGTATATATTGCGGTATCCTGTTTCGGCGAAAGTAGAGAATGGGCATCTTGTGTGTGCGAAGAAAAAAGATAAACCAAGTTTTAGCAAGAAGACGAAGCATAAACATTTGGATCTTGAGTGTTGCTTGGATCCTGATGAGTGGCCAAATCCATATTGTACATATCGATAGCTTTTATTTACCAGAGGTTTGATTGTGTTTTTGTGTTTATTTTTATGGTCATTTCGTTGTTCTGCTTGACTCGCCATTGGGCATGTACATTATCGAGAACCATTGACAAAAGCTATTTTTTGTGTATACTTAGCATTAATCCATGAAATAATGGTGTTTTGTGGGTTTTTGGAAACATTTTCCAAGAGGATTTTTTATGGATAAGATCTTTGTTTGTTTGATGGTTGTCTTTTGTGCGGTGGTTTTTTCTGGGTGCGCAAGCATCGAAAATGAGCCTGGCCCGCACTCGTCTGATGACTCGACTTCTCGACACACGTCTTTTCGTGGCAGAGTGACCGCTGCACCCCTTTCTCACTATTCTGATTTGTCCAGGGCACATGGAGGAATGACGCAGGAGACACTGGATCGTATTGCAAGGAATGTTCATGCAGTGCGAGACGGCGTCACTAATCGGTGGCGGGATGGTGGCAGGGTGTATGCGATGGTTATTTCGTATACCTCTTCGGGTTTTGGGTCGTTGCCGTGTCGAACTGTTGGTCTCTCATCGCATTGGTCTGAACAGAACCAGCAGGTCAACACTTCTTTCGTGGCATGCCTTTCTGACGGTCTTTGGGTCGTCAAAGAAGGGTCGGTCCGACGTATTACGTACGAATAAACTTCTCAAGTTGAAGTAGGGATTGTTTTTTGGGAGACATTTTTTTAATACAGCGGGACATATTTGTTTCCGCTGTTTTTTTATTACATATATATTTGTGTTGAGCCGTGTTTTTGGGTTTCAAAAGATGCTCAATTGTCTGTATTAAAGATGATTTGTATATGGAAAGAATTTTTTATTTCAGCGGAGTATATTGGTGGTGATTATTTTTAGTAAAAAGGATGTTTGGCACATGAGCAAAAAAGAAGATAAAAATTGTTAAAGAAATACTGTGTATATAATGTTATCTTATTGTTTGTCTCTGCGAGTTTTGGGTTAGATGCTTGCAGGGCAATTGTGAACAAAAGATATTGTTTGGTAACTGTCTAAATTTTCACTGAAATGAAGAGGTGTGTAATCTTGTTGGTTGATAGGTAAGTTTTTTTTAAGAAAAAGAAATTGTTGCTGTTGTGAGTTGGTAAATTGCGTATACAAACTAGAAATAGTTGGTGTGTTGAGTGATTTTTTTTTGCGGATATTTTGTAAAATTTTATGTGGTGTGGTATAATTTTTTTTGCCGATACATTTGTTATTTTGGTTTTTTTTGATGTGGGGCTTGACAATATTTTTATCTATGCTATTATCCATATAGGTTAGTGGTTTTGAACTTTGTCTTTCGAAAGCTTGACAAAGTTTTCTGCCCATGCTAGCCTTGTTTTTACAAGGAGGTGTACTTTTAAATATCGTGAGTGTTGAGGAGTGCTGGATACATTTTTCTCGTTCACACTAAATGCCTCAGGAGGCATGTATGAAAAACTTCTTTGCTTCTGTTGCTGCTGTTATCGCCCTGTCTTCTTTCGTCGGCGTCGGCGCTGCCAATGCGACGAACTACGGTTCGGTCTGCAATACCTGCACCAGTGTGACTTCGGCGGGCGGAACGTACGCGACTCAGTGGACTGATATCGCTGGTGCGACCTATGGCAATGCCAGCGCGGCCTCTGGTGCTACGTCCGGTGGGTTGGCGACTGCGTACACGGGATACAATCCTGCTCAGTCCGCCACGTCTTCCGTTAACGGTGGGTCCGATGGCTACGCCAACATCACGGGCGGTTGCTACTACTGCGGTGGTAGTTCGTCCGCGTTGTATGGCGCTGGTCAACAGTCCGGGGCCTTCAGTGGCTATGTTGCTGTGCCGGCCTACTCGTCGCCCCGTCACCACTAAGCGGTGGGCAATTTCCTTTTAACTGTCTGACCAAGGTGGTTTTAGGAAGGTAGTTTACGGCGATTTGTGTATGTACGACGGGCGGCAGCTTATTAAGTTTGTCGCCCGTTTTTTTTTCATCTTTTTGGAGTGTCTTGATGAAAATAAATTTGTTGATTTTTGTTGTTGTGGGTCTTCTGTCTTCTTCCACCTCTTTCGCGTCCGGTGACGGATGCGCTGGTGTTGGTTGTGGGGGGTCCGGTGCGACTTCGTTGTCCAATTCTGGTGCATTTTCCGGTTCGACTGCTGTTTCTGGCAGTAGCAGTTCTGCTGGTGCGAGTTCGGTCGTGGTCAATGCGCCGACGATTTCCCCGGATATAAACGTAGGTGCTCAGACGGGGGATTCGAGTGCTAGTCTGGAAGACTTGTCCTCGAGTGCCAGTCTGAACTATGCGCCGGTGACGAACACGGTCTATGAGGCGGTCAAGCCTCAGCGGGCTGGTGCCGGAACGGCTTTGGGAGTGAATACTGGTCAACAGAACATGTTTACTGGGCCGACGGCTCCGGCTGAAGCTAACAGCATCGGTGCGCTTGAGAAATATCTTCAGGCGTGCGTCCCGATGTTTGTTAATCATCCGCCGCGGAAAGTTTCTGCGGATATGGAGTTTTCCACTGCGCGTCTGTGGCTCCATCCTGAGAGTTCTGCAAACTATGCTCTCTCTGGTGGCGAGTGGTGTGATCCCAATCGGGTGGATGCCGATGGTCTGAACGGGTGCTATGCTGACAAAGCGCAAAGTGGTAAGTTACTTCCGATTCCGGTGCAACGTGTGGCTCTGCGTATGCCGCCACGGTCGCTCAACAATCTGTCGTGTGTTGGGATTATGAGCGTCTCTGGCAAGGAAAAGGCGTGGCCGGCGGACCTGGTTCATGAATCTGTGGAGTTTGTTCAAAACAAGCTTCAAGGACATCGTGAGCTGTATATTGTTACCTTGGGGGATTATTTTGGTTCCAACCTCGGGGTCCTTGGCAGTGGCTGGGGCTTGGGTGTTTCGCCAGGCATGTCTTCCACGCCCAGTCTGAGCACTTTTCTGTCCTTGATTGGTGGTTTTAGCGTCAACAACAACAAGGCGGAGTACAATGCCAGGTTTGGTGTTACGATGTTGGTTTTTGCCAAAGATCTCGATGGTCTGGCGATTGACTTCGTGTCGGCCGACCGAAGGCATGTTCACATGCCGGTAGCGACGACGGTTGAAAAGGCCCAGGCTTTGAAGTAAGGCCTGTACGTTTTCTAGCATATTTCATTCATGGTTTGTTTTTCTTAACCGGTTTCTCTCTATTATTTTTTGGGAGGACCGGTTTTTTCTTTTTTTTGCGATAATTTTGAAACAGATAATGCTTTGAGATTTGACAATTCTGTTTTTTTTGGTATTATTGTTTTGTAGCCTTACCGCATATTTTGCGGTTTTATTTTTGGTTTATGTTGTGTATTTTTTTTGTTGAATTTTATGGAGATTCGAAATATTGCCATTATTGCTCACGTTGACCATGGAAAGACCACTTTGACTGATGCAATTATGCGCCAAACAGGGATGGTATCTGATGATGTGTCGATGGATAGCAATGCTTTGGAGCAAGAGAGAGGGATTACTATTTACGCGAAGAACACCGCTGTTTTTTATAAAGATACGAAGATTAATATTGTCGATACGCCAGGGCATGCTGATTTTGGTTCAGAGGTGGAGCGTGTTTTGAAATCTGTTGATAGTGTTTTGTTGGTTGTTGATGCTCAGGAAGGTCCAATGCCACAGACACGATTTGTGTTGAAAAAATCTTTGGAACTCGGGTTGAAGCCGATTGTGGTTTTGAATAAAATTGACAAACCTGCTGCACAGCCTGATGTTGCCCAGGAACAAGTTTTTGAATTGTTTTTGGATCTCGGTGCAACTGATGAGCAGTTGGATTTTGTGACGGTTTATGCTATTGGGCGTGATGGGATTGCAAAAATGCATTTGACGGATGACTCATCGGATATTATGCCACTTTTGGACACCGTTCTTTCTCATGTTTCACCGGCAAAATCTGATGTGTCGGCACAACTTCGTCTGCAGTCGTTCAATCTTGCCTATGATGATTTTCTTGGGCGCATGTGTGTTGGGCGTGTTCATGAGGGTGTTGTGAAGAGTGGCCAGACTCTCTTTTTGAAGAAATTGGATGGTAGTGTTGAAAAAGGTCGTCTGACGAAGTTGTTTACTTTTCGTGGGACAGAACGTGTTGAAACATCCGAAGCTGTTGCTGGAGACATTGTGATGATTGCGGGATTTCCAACAATCGATATTGGTGAGACACTTTGTGAAAGTGTTGATCAGGAAGCATTACCGGCGATTAATGTTGATGAACCAACCATCTCTTTGCGTTTTTTGGTCAATGATTCACCATTTTGTGGCAAGGAAGGAACGTTTGTGACAAACACGCAAATTCGTGAACGGTTGAAAAAAGAATTGGAAGTGAATGTTGGTTTGCGGATTGATTTTTCTTCAGCGGAATATTATACGGTTTATGGGCGTGGCGAACTTCACATTGCTGTTTTGCTTGAACAAATGCGGCGTGAGGGATATGAAATTCAAGTGTCTCAGCCACATGTTATCACAAAGATGGTTGATGGTGTTTTGCATGAGCCGTTTGAAGAAGTGACGATTGATGTTCCGATGGAATTGTCTGGATCAGTGATTGAACGATTGGGAAAACGTAAAGGAACAATGATGGACATGCAGTCACATGGGAGTCAGACGCGTATGATTTTTGAAATTCCAACTCGTGGCCTTTTGGGTTATCGTGGACAGTTTGTTGTGGATACTAAAGGTGAGGGGATTTTGTGCGCTCGTGTTGTTGGTTTTCGGGAGCATGTTGGAGAAATTAAGAAACGTGAAGCAGGTTCAATGGTTTCTGGTGTCTCAGGCAAAGTGCTTGGCTATGCATTGGCAAACTTGCAGGATCGTGGTGTGTTGTATGTTGGTGCTGGGACGGAAGTTTATGAAGGACAGGTGATTGGAAACACTGCCAAGGGGGACGAAATGACAGTTAATCCAATCAAGGGTAAGCAACTGACTAACATGCGTGCTTCTGGAACTGATGATTCAATTGCTCTTGTGCCACCATTTGAGATCACGATTGAGCGTGGTTTGGAAGTTATGTCAGGTAATGAATATTTGGAGGTGACACCAAAGAGTGTGCGTTTGCGCAAACAGCAGTTGACTGAGACAGAACGTGTGCGCGCGAGACGAAAGAATCAATAAGTGTTTGAAATATTTTTATTTTTTTTGAACCAGTCGTTTTTCACGGCTGGTTTTTTCGGTGGACTGATTTCTTGTGGTAGAATTGAAAGACTATTTTCCTAAGCCTTTTCTTTTTTTATGCGTCGACATTTTCCATCAGCAATCACACATTATTTCTTTTTTCCTCTTTTTTTGATTTTGGTTATGTTTGGTTCTTTGTATGTTGTTTTCTATTTCTTTTTTTCAGCGACATCTTCTTTTTCTTCCACTTCACCTGTTTTGCTTCATGAGGCTGTCACTGTTTCTTTTTCTCAGCCAGTCTTTCCGGATTCGTATCGCGGAACCATAACAATTTCACCATCACCTGATGGTGTTCTTCAGTGGGCAGATGATTTTCGTTCAGTTTCAATTGTTCCTAAGGATTCGTGGAAGCCAGATGTTGAATATCGTTTGCGTTTTGGGCAGGGGCAGAGTCGGTTTTTTTTACCGGTTTCTCCTGTAGTTTTTTCTTTTCGCACAGTACGTTACCCTGAGGTTGTGTCAGTCATTCCTTCTGATGGTTCTTCCAATGTTCTTGTTGGTATTGAGGATCCAATTGCGGTGTCGCTTGATATTGTTGCTGAAGATTTCTATATTGACATGTTGCTTGATCCGCCAATGGAATTTTATTTTCAGCGTGAAGCACGGCCAGGAGTTGTTTCATTTTTGCCAAAAAAGTCTCTGGAGCCAGGCATGTCATATAATGTTTCTGTAATTGCTCGTCATCGTACTGATTCTGATGATGAGGGACGTGAGATCTATTCTGGTCGTTTTGAGACTTTGGCTATTCCTGAGAACCCTCGTTTTGGTAGTGTGGAAGAACGGTTGCATCGCGCGAGACTTCTTGCTTCTGCCAAGATTAGCACCGGAAAGTATATTCATGTTGATCGTGCTAGTCAGATCATGATTCTTTTTGAGGAGGGAAAGGTTGTTGATACGTTTTTGA
The DNA here is from genome assembly GCA_020428995.1 of Candidatus Moraniibacteriota bacterium. Lineage (GTDB taxonomy): Bacteria > Patescibacteriota > Minisyncoccia > Moranbacterales > JAGQLW01. The sequence goes on from JAGQLW010000009.1 coordinate 8,057, forward strand.
TTTCTTCCGGACAGCCGGGGATGGATACACCAACGGGAACTTTTGCAATTGAGAACAAGCATCCGCGTCCGTGGTCACGTCAGTATGAATTGTTCATGCCGTTTTGGATGGCAATTACTCCTGATGGAAAATATGGTATTCATGAACTTCCTGAATGGCCAGGTGGGTATAAGGAAGGGGCTAATCATTTGGGCATTCCTGTTTCTCATGGATGTGTGCGTCTTGGTGTTGGTTCCGCGGAGTTTGTTTATGATTGGGCAGAAATCGGCACTCCCGTCATCGTCAAATAAAAAAAGATTGTCTTTTTAACGTAGCTCTTTGTCACACGCTCCGGGACGCACTTGCTGTATTTCTATATACAGCTCCTATCAATTCGGCTTGCCTCGCAGAAGCTTAGTTGAAGTGGGTCGAACTATACTCAAAAATTGAAATTCTGTTGATTCAATGTTGTATGATGAAAATCATTGTTGCTCGTTGCTGATGTGCTCTTGTTTCCGTTTTTTTTGTGCGTAGCTTGTTTACATGGTTTATTATCTGGAGCATCTTTTTGTTAATGGTCTGTGAAATAAAAAAACTCTTGCTTTTTTGCGAGAGTTTTTTTATCTTTTTGATTTTGGTTTTTTTTGTGTATTTTATGGAATGTCTTTTGCTTCGATGACAATCGGGTCTTCTTTTGTTGCACTGTGTCGTATGATTTTTTCTGCAACGATGTTTTCAATATTGTTTTGTATGTATCGGGCGATTGATCTGGCTCCAAAAAGTGGTTGGTAGCTTTTTTGAATGATTGTTTCTGGGACATCGTTTTTCCATAGGAGTGGAATTCCTTTTTCTTCATGTAGTCTTTTTTGTAGTTTTTCCAAGAGAAGGTTTGTGACTTTTAGGAGTTCTTCTGTCTTGAGGGGTTCAAAGAGGATGATGTCACTGAATCGGTTGAGGAATTCAATGCGGAATGAGTTTTTTTTAACAACAACGTCAATTAATTTTTGTTTGATGTCTTCTTTTGGAACTTCATTGTCGAGCATTTCTCGCAGTTCAACGGCGCCTGCGTTTGTTGTGGCGATGATGATCATGTTTGTGAAATTGATTCTTTGGTTGAAACTATCTGTTGCATACCCCTCGTCAAGGATTTGAAGAAAAATATCCAGGATGCGCGGATGTGCTTTGTCTAGTTCATCTAACAGGAGAAGTGCGTAGGGGTTTTCTCGTGTGGCGGTTGTAAGACGTCCAATTTCATTTCGTTCTTGTGCTCCGAGTAGTCGGTCAAATCCGGCTTCTGTTTGGTATTCGCTCATGTCGAGTCGGATCATTTTGTTTTCGTCTCCGTAGTAGCTTTCTGCTAGTGCTTTTGCTGTTTCTGTTTTTCCTACTCCTGTTGGTCCGAGGAACATGAAACTTGCCACGGGTTTTTTCTTGTCTGTAATGTCTGTGCGGATTCGTCTGACGGCACTGGCGATTTTATTGATTGCGTGTTCTTGTCCGATTACGCGTTCGTGTAAAAATGACTCCATGTTGAGCAGTTTCTCTTGCTCCTGTTCTTTGATTTCTCCCAATGGAATACCTGTTTTTAGTGTTACGTAGTTTTCAATGATTTCTTTTGTGATTATTCCTTCTCGACCGTTTTCTTTCCAGTAGAGAAGAGATTCATTTGCAAGGTCGAGTGCGCGTTCTGGCAGGGGTATTTGGCTGTTGTATCGTGATGAGTACTGGACAATGCTTTTTATTGCGGTACATGTGAAGAGGACATGTTTTTTCTCAATGTCTTTGAAATGATCTAGGATGATCAGTTCTGCTTCTTCATTTGTTGGTTCGTCGATGATGATTTTTTTGCTTGATTTGAGTATGATTGCACTTCGTGTTTCTAGACGGTTGATTGCTTGTGGGGAGGTGATGCTCACCAAGCGGAATGTTGGAAGGTCTAGATATTGTGACAAAATTGCTGTGATGTTTGTTGCGCTGTTTACATCGACGTAGTTTTCAATATTTTCCATGACGAGAATGATGTTTCCGGCATAGGCGGCTTCAAAAAATAAGCGATCAAGAAAGTAGTCAATTGGTGTTCCTGTGCTTTGTGCTTGTGCAATGGCTGATGTCGTCTCAAAAAATAAGATGCGTTTGTTGTGAAAGACTGTTCCTTCTGTTTGGTTTGTTCGAATGAGACGTGCAATGTGGTGAATGATTGTTTTGCGTCCTGTTCCTGGGTTTGCAATGAGAAGCGCGTTATTTTGTTGTGATTCAGCAAGTGTGAGGAGTAGCATTTCCACTGCTTTTTCGCGTCCAACCAAACGCGCTTTGTTTAGTGGTGTTGGGTCGTGTTTTGACAGATCGGTGCAGTAACGATCTAGGTGTGGTGTGTATGCATAGTGCCATTCTTGTCCGATGGAACGTATTTTTGAAAGATTATTTTTGTCCCACCATTTTTTTTCTTGCTTTTGTTCTTTTTCTTGGTTTTTTTCCCATGCAATGATTTTGTTGAAATCTTCTTGTGTCAGATTGTTTTGCCTGAGGATTTCTTCAATTGCGATGTTGTTTAAGGAGTCTGTATTTAATCGTTTGAGTGTTCGTTGGTACCATTGTTGGTTTGTTGGATCTTGTTCTTCGTCACTTGAGGTTCTTGTTGTTGTGATAAGTAGCCATACAATCATGGCAATGTGAAGGAGTGCTAGTGTCCATAATGACAGGGAACTTTTTGTAATTGCAAGAATAACTATTGCTGGTAGGGTGATGGGTGTGGTGATCCACAGAAAGATGAGAATAATCCCCAGTAGTGCTGTTGCTGTTAAGGTTGTTATTCCTGTTATGATTGTTAATGAACGCACAATACTTCCCAAGAGGCGGGTTATTCCGTTTAGTGCGAGTTGTTCTAGTGATTTTCCTGGGTGAAATCCGCGCCACGATTTGATGGATACATCTTTTTTCCATGGTGAGAAGAGTGTCTTGAGAAGGTGTGGTATGTTGAATAGGCGCCACACGAACCACAGCATATTTTGCCAGACTGTGAAGATTGTTTTTGTGGATTCGACGGTTATTTGTCTAAACATATTCTTGGGTGTTTGTTATTTTCCTTGTAATTGTATTATATGGGAAAATTTGTTTTTTGTCTGTTTTTTTTCTTAACTTTCTTTTCATTTTTTGTTATGTTGCTGTTGCTCATTAGAGTGTGTTTTTTCTAATTTTGAGGAGGTTTTTGTCGTGGTTTCCTTTGCGGATTTTTCTTCTGATATTCCTGGTGATGGTTTTTCGTTTTTTTGTCTGTGCGGAGATGATCCATTTTTGCACACACTTACGGAGAACGACTTGGCTGGTTATTTTTTTTCTGTGCTTTTGCGTGAACGAGGTTGTCGTTTTTCGAGAGCACCTTGTCTTGATGGCAGTAGGTGGGTGTCGAATCAGGAACGTGGACGTTGCTTTCTGGTCAGCACGAAGGCGATTGGATCGTTCGTGCGGAAGGAGTTGATTTGTCGCCGATGGTTTTTCAACATATTCGAAATGAGTTGGTTTTGGAACTCGGCGTCGTGCATTTGCAGTCGGCTTCGTTTGCACTTCCTTCAGGGTGTGCTTACACGTCTTGATTAAGTTGCATTTATAAAAATTGTTTTGTGTTGGTTTTAGCGTCGAATTTTCGACGCTTTTTTCTTTGCTGGACGCTTTATTTCAAGATTGCTAGAATGATGTATGGTTTAGTTTTTATCTATTTTTTCTATGCGTATTGGTATTGACGCTCGGTCTATTTTGAATCCTGAGCGTGGTGATGCAATTGGTTCGGGGCACTATACATATCAATTGATTCGTCATCTTTTGGAGATGGATACGAAAAATGAGTACGTTTTGTTTTTTGATTTTCGTGTGCGTGAACAAGATGTGCAAAAATTTTCGCGTCCGAATGTCAAGGTTCGTTTCTACCCATTTTCGGATTATAAAAAATATTTGCCGGGTGCGTATAGCGAGCTTTTGGGAACTGCAACATTGCGACGTGAACGTTTGGATGTTTTGCACGCAACATCTCCATCAAGTCGTATTCCGATTGGATATTCTGGAAAAACTGTTGTGACGTTTCATGACATGGCACCGTTTGTTGTGCCGGAGTGTTTACCGAGGTTTCGTCGTTCGCGTGACAAGGCCATATGTTCATATATGGCAAAAAAAGCTGATCGTATTATTGCTGTTTCTTCATCAATTAAAGATGCTTTGGTTTCTCAGCACCATGTTTTAAGTGGTTCTGTGAAGGTTGTATATAGTGCTGTTGATCGACGTTTTTTTAATGATTCTTCTGTGGATATCAATTCAGTTAAGGAGAAGTTTGGTATTTCGAAAAAGTATATTTTGTTTTTGGGAACACTTGAGCCATCGAAGAATATTTCTCGTTTGCTGGAGGCGTTTGCGATTTTCAAGGAACAGCGTCTTGTGAGTCGTGGAGGTGACGATTTTGATTGGCAACTTGTTTTGGGTGGAAAGCGCGGTTGGTTGTCTCAAGAGTATCCTCGCTTGGCAAAGGATCTTGGTGTTTCTAAAGATGTTGTGTGGACGGGGTATGTTGTTGGAGATGATCTTGTTCCGCTTTTTAAGGGTTCTGATTTTTTTGTCATGCCGTCGCTCTATGAAGGTTTTGGTATGACTGCTTTGGAAGCTCTTGCAACACAGACACCGTCAATTGTGTCTGATATTCCGACAATGAGAGAGATTGTTGGGCAGTCTGCTCATTTTGTTGATCCAAAAAATGTTACTTCACTCGTTGATGCATTTACGCTTTTTTCTGAGAGTAAAACTGTGCGAGAAGACTTTTGTCAAAAGGGGTTTATTCAGGCGAAGAAATTTGATTGGAAAAAAACAGCTCAGGAAACTTTGGCTGTTTATGAAGATGTTGTTGGAAAGTAGTGCGTTCTTGTTTGTTTTTCTTGCCATGTTTGGTTTTTTCTTATATTGTGGTTGTAGATAGTTTATAAAGGCGATGATGAAGCAATCACTTCGGAGCTGGAAGCAGAACATCCCTTTGTAGAGGGGTTAGTAGATCTTCCCGGGTAAGCCCGTTACAGTTGTTGTAGGATTTGTGTGCGTTTGGCAAACTCCTCTTGCCTTGTTTGGGCGAGTTCGGAAGGGTGAATGTGTCACCTTGCCATGGCGGGGTTTCCTCATCTCGATTCGCGCTTTGAGTCGAAGTGGGTTGGATTTTACTTAAACGCGTAAGTTCTATAGTTGATGAAGACCTGTTTTTTTACAGGTGAACCAAGGTGGTACCACGGCAACACGTCGTCCTTGAACAGAGATTTTTTTCTTTTGTTTGGACGGGGTGTTTTTTTATTTTTTTTCTATAAATTTTATGGCGTTTAAAAAAGTTGATCCTCGGCAAAATTATTCTGAGATGGAAGAAGATGTTTTGTCTTTTTGGAACGAACAGCACATTTTTGAAAAATCTGTTTTTCAGCGTGAAGGAAAAGAGTCATATTCTTTTTATGACGGACCTCCTTTTGCAACAGGTTTACCTCATTATGGTCACATTGTTGCAAGCGTGATTAAGGATGTCGTTCCTCGTTATTGGACGATGCGTGGACGACATGTTTCGCGACGGTGGGGATGGGATTGTCATGGTTTGCCGATTGAAAATTTTGTGGAAAAAGAAATCGGGAGCACTTCAAAGAAGGATATTGAAAAAATGGGTGTTGCTAAGTTTAATGAAAAATGTCGCGCGCGTGTTTTGGCGTTTGCTGACGAGTGGGAAAAAATTATTCCACGACTTGGACGATGGGCTGACATGAAAAACGCGTATCGTACCATGGATAAGGATTTTATGGAGAGTGTGTGGTGGGTGTTCAAATCGCTTCATGACAAAAATTTGGTCTATGAAGATTATCGCAGTGTTCACATTTGTCCACGGTGCGAGACAACGCTTTCTCAGTCTGAAGTTGCGGAAGGGTATTTGATGGTGAAGGATTTGTCTGTGACGGTGAAATTTGAGCTTGTGGACGAGCCTGGGACGTTTGTGCTTGCATGGACAACGACACCGTGGACATTGCCGGGAAATGTTGCGTTGGCTGTTGGAGAAGATGTTGAATATGTGAAGGTTCACAAAATAGATGACGTATCTGTCCGGTTTATTTGTGCAAAGAGTCTTTCTGAAAAACTTTTTGGTGATTCAGGTTTTGTTCTTGATGGGAGTTTTTCTGGTTCTGATTTAGTTGGAAAAAAATATAGACCACTTTTTGATGCATATTCTTCTCAAGAAGATTTGGAGAATCGTGAGAATGGATGGCAGATTTATACTGCTGATTTTGTAACGGCTGATGAGGGTACTGGCATTGTTCATGTTGCGCCGGCGTTTGGTGAGGATGATATGCGTTTGAGTCGGGAAAAATCTTTGCCGTTTGTGCAACATGTTGGTATGGATGGAGTGATTCGTGGTGAAGTTGGTGAGCCGTTTGTTGGACTTCATGTTAAACCAAAAGATAATGTGCAAGCAACAGACATTGAGTTTTTGAAACATTTGGCAAAGAACGGTCTTTTATTTTTGAAGGAAAAATATGAGCATACGTATCCACATTGCTGGCGATGTGACACACCGCTTTTGAATTATGCGATGAGTTCATGGTTTGTCTCGGTGACAAAAATTAAAGAGCAACTTCTTTCTTGTGCAAAAGATATTCAATGGTTTCCGAAACATATGAAGGATGGACGGTTTGGAAAATGGTTGGAAGGTGCGCGTGATTGGTCTGTTTCTCGACAGCGTTTTTGGGCAAGTGTGATTCCTGTGTGGCGATGTGATGCTGGTTGTGGTCGGCAAGATGTTTTTGGTTGTGTTTCTGATTTGCACACAGCTAGTGGTGTTTTGGTTGATGATCTTCACAAGCATGTTGTTGATGATGTGACATATTCTTGTTCGTTGTGTTCTGGTGTGATGCGTCGCGTGCCGGATGTTTTGGACACATGGTTTGACAGTGGTGCGATGCCATATGCTCAGGCGCACTATCTTGGTGGGGGTGGCTTTGAAAAGAATATTCCTGCGAATTTTATTGCTGAAGGTGTTGATCAAACGCGTGCATGGTTTTATTATCTTCATGTTTTGTCGACGGCACTTTTTGAGAAACCTGCTTTCCAGCAAGTTGTGGTCAATGGTATTGTTGTTGCTGAAGATGGAAAAAAAATGAGTAAGAAATTGCAGAACTATCCTGATCCGATGGCGGTTGTTCAGAAGTACGGCGCTGATCCTTTACGCTTTTATCTTCTTTCTTCGCCAGTTGTTTCGGCTGAGAATCTTTCTTTTTCGGAGAGGGAATTGTCTGAATTTTCACGTGGCATGTTTCGTATGCTTTGGCAATCATATAGTTTTTTTGTGATGTATGCGTCGATTGATGAATGGAAACCTTCTTCGGGTGTTCCAAAAGTTAAACATGTTCTTGATCGATGGGTTTTGTCTTTGTTGCAAAACCTTGCTGGAGAAGTAAACGATGCGATGGAGGGGTATAATCTTTCGCGGGCAACACGTGCTTTTGTGCCGTTTGTTGATGATTTGTCCAATTGGTATATTCGCAGGAGTCGCAAACGTTTTTGGAAGAATGATGATGAGGCCGACAAGAATCAGGCATATGCGACACTTCATTATGTTTTGGTTGAATTGTCGAAGTTGATGGCGCCTTTTGCCCCGTTTGTTTCTGAGGAGATTTTTAAAAACTTAACAGGCAAGGAGTCTGTACATCTGGAGGATTATCCTGAGACTATCTATTCTTTTTCTTCTGATATTTTTGCTCAAATGCAAATTGTGCGAGGTATTGTTGGTGTTGCTTTGCAATTGAGTTCTGAGCATCAGCGTAAGATTCGTCAACCTTTAGGAGTCTTGTATGTTGTAAACCATAAGTGTGCAAAGGAGTTTGATGATATCTTTTTGGAGGAGGTGAATGTTAAGAATTTCTTGTCTGTTTCTCAAGAGGAGTATCAGAATTTGTTCAAAGAGCGTTCTATTGTATGGGGGGAGTTTAAGGGGTTTGCAGTTGGTTTGGATTTAGCCACCACTCCTGAGCTTAAAAGAGAGGGGCAGGCGCGGGAGATTATTCGTGCTGTGCAAGCTGGGCGAAAAAAAGCTGGATTCAATGTGGAAGACAGAATTGTTTTGTGTTACAAGGGTTTTCCTGATGTTTTTGGTGCACATAAGAAGTTGATTGCTTCGGAAGTTTTGGCGGAAGAAGTTCTTGAGGGTGTTTCTGGAGACATTGATTATTCTTCGGAGACAAAGATTGATGAGGAGGTGTTTTCTTTCGGATTGAGACGAGTGTAATTGTCGGCAAAAATGTTTCTATTAAAAAATCACGCAAGAAATCATGTGGTTTTTTTGTCTTGTTTTCATCCTTCACATTCTGGGTCGATATTTCCTCCTTCGTTTTCAAAGAAAATGTTTTTTCCCGAGAACGATGTCACGTAAGGGAAATATGGACGGGGTGCGTCGTCTGGTTTGGGATCGTGAACAGCACATCGAAGTCCATATTTCTTGTTGTTCGCAATAGTGTTGTCAATCATAATAATTGAGCCGGTGTTTTCTCCTGTTTGGATGTTCACTCCGTTTTTTTTGTTTCCTTCGAACATATTGTTGATGAGGGTGACAATGTTTTCTTGGATTTCTGTTTCTAGTCCACTCTCGCCGTTGTTACGCATGGTACTGTTTTTTACAGTGGTTTCCATGCTGTGATGGAGGTCAATACCTTCCTCGCCATTTTCTTCAATGATTGAATTGGAAATGCTCAAGAGTCCTTTTTGTGCGTAGATTCCTTGGAGGGCGTTTTTTGCGATACGGGAGTTTATGATTGTTGTGTTTCCTTTTGTGCGGTCAGGTTCACTTTTTTGTGTGTGGATGCCATATTGTGTTGCGTTGGTTGCTGAAGAATTGATGATGATTGTCTTTGTGTTTGGGTTGATAAAAATCGCATCTTTTCCGCCGTGTATGTGAATGTTGTAAATCAGATTGTTATTGTTGAGAGTAAGAGTCTTGCTGTTTTGTTTTGGATTTTGTATGACAATGTCCCCAACACCGTACAGGGCTGTGTTTTCTGGCATTTTTATTTCTTCTGTGTAGACTCCTGAGCTAATGAATATTTTTGAAAATTCTTGTGAGTATTGTGTTTTTTGAATTGCTTTAGAGATCGTTAAAAAAGGTCTTTCTGATGAGCCGTCGGGAAAAAACACGTTAGTTTTTGCGCTTGCATTAACGTAGATCGTTTTTTGTTGCGGTTGTGTTGTAAACAAAGGGATTGTGATCCACAGAAACATGCCAAACAGTGCACTTGTCGCCAGAATTGTCCCTAAAAAATAGAATTTGTATGACGTTACAATTTTATTGTTTTTGACAGGGTTTTGAATTTTGCAAACTTTCTTTTTTGTATGCCTTGTCTCTTCTTTTGTCATGGATGGTGGTGTCTTTTAAGTTGGTGTATTGATTTATTTCTTGTTTTGGTATAATATACTAAAACTCTTGTTTTGTCACTCTACGTGCTATTTTTGGTATATTTCTCCTCCTACGCCAAGGCTTTGGAGGACACGTGCGTTAAAGACTTGTGCTGTTCGTTCAAAGTATCTTGCATACATTTCACTCTCATACTCGGTCTTGCCTTGAGCTGTACTCAAAAATAGCATGTAGAGCAATCTGTTTTTTTTGGTATATTTTTTCACTATATTTTAAATCTCTTTCTTTTTGTATTAAGTAACTGTCTAAATTTTTACCAATTTTGTTAAAAAATATTCTTGTCGACTAAAACCTCATAATTTTTGCTTAAAATTCTGAAATTTATAGCTCGACATGAGAACTTGGACAGTTACCAAGATTTCGGAGGATGGATGTTTTTGTTTGGGAATGTTACAAACAAATTACCAGCAAATCGAACTTTTTTCATTTCTTTTTATGGTGTCTTCTCGGTCGGAAAAATTTATTGTTGTCAAAGGTGCTCGTGAGCATAATTTGAAAAATGTGTCGATTGAGATTCCTCGCGATGCTTTTGTTGTGTTTACTGGTCTTTCTGGTTCGGGAAAATCAACGTTGGCGTTTGATACGATTTTTGCTGAGGGTCAAAGACGTTATCTTGAGAGTCTTTCTAGTTATGCTCGTCAATTTCTTGGTCAGATGGATAAGCCAGACGTTGATTCCATTGAAGGGTTGTCACCAGCAATTGCTATTGATCAAAAATCGACATCTCATAATCCGCGTTCCACTGTTGGAACGGTGACAGAGGTTCATGATTATTTGCGTCTGTTGTGGGCTAAGACAGGTGTGTCACATTGTTCGGTTTGTGGTCGTGAAATTTCTGCGTTGTCGATTGATGAAATTGTTGAACGTATCTTTGATCGTCATCATGATGAGACTGTTGATGTTCTTGCTCCTGTTGTGCGGGGGCGAAAAGGAACGTATATAAAAATGTTGGATGATTTGTACCACCGCGGTTTTGTTCGTGTGCGGATTGATGGTGTAGAGCATTCGCTATCTGGAAAAAATACGATTGATTTGGCGCGTAACAAAAAACATTCTATTGATGTTGTTGTTGATTCTGTTTTGGTTTCTGAGTCGAAGATGACACGTCTGTTTGATGCGGTCGAGTCAGCACTTCGTTTGACCAACGGGCTTTTGGGTATTTTGTCTTCTTCGTCGCGTGACACAAAGATTCCATCCGTTGCCTTGTTTCATCAACGTCGAGCATGTCCTGTTCATGATGAGCAGGAGATTCCTGAGTTGGAACCACGTCTTTTTTCGTTTAATTCTCCTTTTGGTGCGTGTCCGGCATGTGAGGGGTTGGGAGTAAAAAAAGAAATTGATCCTTCTTTGATTGCTCCTGATTGGAACAAGACGATTGCGCAAGGAGGTCTTTTGCCGTGGAGCTCACGGAAGAATACTTATCAAAATGGTATCTTGCGTGCAGTTTTGCAACATTATCACATTAAGGATAATGTGCGTTTGCGTGATTTGTCAGAGCGACATCGAGACATTTTGTTTCACGGTGTCGTTGATGGTGAAGATATTGATGTGAAACTTCGTTCTAAAACGGGTTCGATGTGGAAATTTACTGTTGATTGGAGAGGGATCGTTGTGTTTTTGGAAGAACGTTATCGCAAAACGGATTCTGATAGTGTTCGACGAGATATTGAAGCGTATATGGCGCAGAAATCGTGTGGTGCGTGCAAAGGTGCACGTTTTCGATCTGAGGCATTGTCAGTTACTGTTTCTGGAAAAGGTATTGCTGACGTGTCACACATGACGATTGATGATGCTGTGTTGTTTTTTGATTCCATGACTTTGTCGAAAAATAATAAATTGATTGCTGACCGTATTTTGAAAGAAGTTGTTGCACGCTTAGGGTTTTTGCATAATGTTGGTTTGGGATATTTGAGTCTTGATCGAGCGGCACATACGTTGTCTGGTGGTGAGGCACAGCGAATTCGTTTGGCATCACAATTGGGCGCACAGCTTGTTGGTGTGTTGTATATTTTAGATGAACCATCCATTGGTCTTCATGCGAAAGATAATACTAAACTTTTGGAGACATTGTTGGCACTTCGTGATCGTGGAAACACAGTGATTGTGATTGAGCATGACGAAGAAACAATGCGTGCCGCGGATTTTTTGGTTGATGTTGGTCCGCGTGCTGGTGTGCATGGTGGGCGCATTGTTGTGTCTGGTGTTCCAGAAAAAGTTTTTTCTCACCCTGATTCTCTTACGGGGAAGTATCTTCGTGGTGAACTTGTTGTTGCGCCGGAGGTTGTGCGTCGTTCGACGAACAAGCGCAAGAGTATTGTTGTGCGTGGGGCATCTGAGCACAATTTGAAAAATGTTACGGTGAACTTTCCGTTGAAGTCGTTCACGTGTGTTACTGGTGTTTCGGGTTCTGGAAAGTCGACACTTGTTGAAGATATCTTGTATAAGACGCTTGCAAACAAGGTGATGCGATCAATGGATCGACCGGGAAAGCATAAAGAGATTTTGGGAATTGAATATATTGATAAGGTTATCATGATTGATCAGGCACCAATTGGGCGGACACCTCGATCAAATCCTGCGACGTATACTGGAGTGTTTACGCCGATTCGAACACTTTTTTCTGAGACGAAAGACGCAAAGGAGCGTGGTTATAAACCGGGGCGTTTTTCATTTAATGTTTCTGGTGGTCGATGTGAGAATTGTCAGGGCGATGGATCGTTGAAGATTGAAATGCAATTTATGCCGGATGTGTATTTGCCGTGCGATGTGTGTGGTGGCAAAAGATACAATGCGGAGACGTTGCGTGTTTTGTATAAAGGGAAAACGATTTCTGATGTTTTGGACATGACTGTGACGGAGGCATGTGAATTTTTTGAGCCATATCGTGAGATTTACACAAAGATTAAAACACTGGATGATGTTGGTTTGGGGTATATTCGTTTGGGACAAAGCGCGACAACACTTTCTGGCGGTGAGGCACAGCGTGTGAAGTTGGCAACGGAGTTGGCGCGTCGAGCGACGGGGGATACTTTCTATGTTCTTGATGAGCCGACAACAGGTCTTCATTTTGATGATGTGCGACGATTGTTGGAAGTGCTTCATCGACTTGTGAATGCTGGGAACACTGTTGTTGTGATTGAACATAATTTGGATGTGATTAAGAGTGCTGATTGGGTTGTTGACATGGGTCCAGATGGTGGTGCTGGTGGAGGAAAGGTTGTTGTGTCGGGGACGCCGGAGGATGTGGCAAAACATTCTTCTAGTTATACGGGGCAATATCTTCGGCACGTTCTTTGAGAATAAAAGACTTTCATGTTTGGCACACTTCTTTGTTAAAACTTTAAAAAATCGACGCCGTATTGCATATACGCCTTACGATTTTTTGCGGTTTTGCCTCGAATTGCACTCAAACATGAAAGTTTTGTCGTGCAGAATTCGTTTTTTTACAATTTCTAAGCGAATTTCTCCTCCTACGCTTCGCGAACAAGCGAAGCTTCGGAAGGACAAGTCTGTTGAAGTTTCCGTTTCTCGACCGATGTGTGTTTATACATATCTCCTCCAATTCAGCGTCTCGATTTGCGAGTCGAAGCGGGCTGGCAGGCACTTTGCTACTTCCTCTTACACTAAGGCTATGGAGGGTGGACGTTTTTTTTGCGAGCTTTTCCTCAAATAATCTTTTTTATGGTTGATTTTGTTTTTGTTCGGTTTTTTTTCTTTCGTTTTCTTTAGTTTATGAAAAAGTTAAGTCAGGATAAATTGTGTGTAGGTTTACCGCAAACACCTGGGGTGTATCTTTTTAAAGATTCTTCTGGTGTTGTTTTGTATGTGGGAAAGGCAACGAGTTTGCGAGATCGTGTGCGACAATATTTTTCCGGACATGATTCTCGTGGAGAGCGCATTGCCCAACTTGTTTCTGTTGCTGATCGTGTTGATGTGCAAGAGACAGATACTGTGATGGAGGCTTTGATTTTGGAGGCAAATTTGATTCGGCAATATCGACCGAAATATAATGTTGATGGGAAAGATGATAAAAGTTTTTCGTATTTTGTGATTACAAAAGAAGATTTTCCGCGTGTGTTGATTTTGCGTGAGACGGAACTTTTTTCTGATGGAAATCTTGACAAGTCTTCTGCAAGTGTTCCTGTTGCGTCATTTTTCGGTCCGTACACATCAAAGAAGCACATGATGATTGCGTTGAAAATCTTGCGTAAGATTTTTCCGTTTCATGCACGAAGAGAAAAAAGTGAGAAAGGGTGTCTTGATCGACAGATTGGATTGTGTCCCGGGCCGTATGATGGTGGCGTGACACGAGAGGAATATTGCAAAAATATTCGTGGCATTGTGTCTATGTTCAGAGGACAGAAAAGACGTTTGCTTTCTTCGCTTGAGCGGGATATGTCTGTCTTTGCAAAAAAAGGTGATTTTGAGCAGGCTGCACGTGTGCGTGATCAGGTCTTTGCACTCCGGCATATTCGAGATGTTGCGCTTTTGGGACGAGAAACATCTTTGTTTGGTCGTGATTCTTCACAAAATGTACGCATTGAGGGATATGACATTTCTAACATTTCTGGACAGCATGCTGTTGGATCGATGGTTGTGTTTGAAAATGGTGAGTCGAAAAAAAGTGATTATCGCAAGTTTGCCATTAAGACTGTTTCTGGAAGTAATGATTTTGCCATGATGCGGGAGGTGTTGGCACGACGGTTTCGGCATGATGAGTGGCCAATGCCAGATCTTGTCTTGGTTGATGGTGGAAAGGGTCAAGTTGGTGTGGCAGAAGAAGTTTTGGATTTGTATAAACTGAAAAAAGTTGGGTTGGCGGGATTGGCAAAAGGTCCGACACGAAAGAAACTTGATGTTCACAAAAGTGAGTTGTTTCCACCATCGGATGATTTGTTGGAAGATGTGAATTTTCTTGCGCAAGTGAGGGATGAGTCGCATAGGTTTGCTGTTTCCTTCCACCGTCAAAAACGTAGTAAGGGTTTACTTTCCAAAGGTGGGGAATAAAAATTCTGGCGAACTTCTGTGTTGGAAACTCCGCTTCTCACTCAATGTATGACAGATACATTTCGTTTCGATGCGCGTTTTCGCCTTGAATTTCATCCAGACTTTTTATTTTGAGATTTTATTTTTGTTTATCTTTATTTAGATTTGGTGTTTTTTGTGCTATAATGAAGTTTGTATTTACGTTTCTTTTTTATGCGTTTTCTCAGGCTTTTCCAAAACCACACCCTCGTGCAACTCCTTGCAATCACGGCAGT
>JAGQLW010000010.1 GCA_020428995.1 Candidatus Moraniibacteriota bacterium
AGAAGGGAAAGAACGCCAAGCAATCATGAGAAATATTCCAAAAACAAAAGATAGGTATGTCCAAGTACCAAAGGTCTTATAAATCCAAAAACAAATTCTGGACATAAAATGATTTGCAAAATCACTGATTAATATTTACTCAAGAGCAATGATCACCGAACTACACCAAAAACTGTTAAACAAAGAAACAACGGCGACAAAACTTGTTCAGCAATACTTAGACACAATCAAAAAACAAGAACCAAACATTAATGCATTTCTCACAATCACCGAAGAGGAGGCAAAAAGATGTGCTGAAGTTGTGGACAAAAAGATTAACGACGGAGAAGAAATTGGTTTGCTTGCTGGCATTCCATGTGCCATCAAAGACACTATCATGACAAAGAATGTGCGCACAACAGCAGGGTCAAAGATTTTGGATAACTACACAGCACCCTATGACGCAACCGTAATGGAACGGCTCAAAAAAGAAGACATCATCATGATGGGAAAAACTAACATGGACGAGTTTGCCATGGGCTCATCAACGGAAAATAGTGCCTACGGACCAACAAAAAATCCTCATGACATAAACCGTGTTCCTGGTGGATCATCAGGCGGAAGTGCTGCCGCAGTGGCTGCAGATGAAGTTGTTTGGTCATTGGGAACAGACACAGGGGGATCGATTCGTCAGCCGGCGTCCTTTTGCGGAGTTGTTGGTTTGAAGCCGACATATGGACGAGTCTCGCGTCATGGACTTATTGCCATGGCGTCTAGTCTTGACCAAGTTGGACCATTCGCACATTCAGTTGAAGATGTGGCAATCATCCTTTCAGCAATTGCGGGATTTGATCCAAAAGATGCAACAAGTGCAAAGAGTCATCAAAAGCCATACCAAAATTATCTTGAGGAAAATATTGAAGGAATGGTAGTTGGTATTCCGAAAGAATATGACACCGATGGTATGGATGCGCGTGTTAAAGAAAAATATCACACAGCAATCGAGGATATGAAAAAGCGTGGTGCAAAAATTGAAAACATTTCGCTTCCACACACAAAATATGCACTACCCGCATACTACATTATCATGCCGTCAGAAGTCAGTTCAAACATGGCACGGTTTGATGGAATGCGTTATGGTATGCAAATCGACGACAAAGAAGGTAAGGGTTTGTGGGAGACATACAAAGACACGCGGAAATATGGATTGGGTGATGAAGTGAAAAAACGTGTGATGTTAGGAACATATACGCTTAGTGCGGGTTACTATGACGCGTATTACAAAAAGGCGCAGAAAGTGCGAGCACTTATCAAAAAAGATTTTGAACAAGCATTCACAAAAGTGCACACGATTTTCACACCGACGTCGCCAGAAGTTGCTTTCCCATTTGGTGCAAAAACAGACGATCCAATCACGATGTATCTTTCAGATATTTTTACAGTGACAGCAAACATTGCTGGTGTGCCTGCAATTTCTGTTCCAATAGGGACTGTTGCCGAAGAGGGAAAAGAACTTCCTGTTGGGGGGCAGATTATGGGAAAATGGTTTGATGAAGATCGTGTTCTCAAAGTGGCGCATGCCTATGAGTTGGAGACAAAAAAATAAGTAAGCATCACGCGTTGGTAAGTGAAGGAGGAAGAAAAAAGAAAACACAAACACAGCGCGCAAAAAAATAATGGAAATTATTATTGATCAAGCAAGTAATCTCTGGCAGATAATAGAAAGCTTGTGGATTGTCAAAGCACTGAAAGTATTCTTGGCAATTTATGTTGCTGTGTTGGTTGTGGACATTGTTCTTGTGGTGATCATGCTCGACCCCGTTGGCAGTGTGCGGAAGAATCTCAGGGGTGTGGATATTCCACTGACACGAAAAAAGACATATGCAAAACAGTGGGCAAAAATAATGATGCGATTGGATGGTGAGAACGAATCACAATACAAAGTAGCAGTGCTCGAAGCCGACCAAATGGCAGATGGCATCTTGGAAAAAATTGGATATAAAGGGACAAACATTGGCGAAAGACTTCAAAATGCAACTAACGCGCAACTGGATTATTACGATGACATCCTCAGAGCGCACTACACACGAAACCAAATTGTGCATGACGAAAGTTATGTAATAGACAAAGATAAAGCACATGAGACTCTCGAAATATATGAAAAATTCATGCGCGGTCTTGAACTGTTCTAGTGTATAAAGACAACCAATCTGTTGACAGAAACAAAAATACACTCTATCCTTGATAAAAAGTGTGGTGCAAATCACACAAAACCATAGCGGGGCAGAGTCCCGCCATGGCGGGAGCAGTCGTCTGGACACCAGACGAGCATCTCCAAAAGAACGATCGTTACAAGAGAATTGCATACAGTGAAACATAGCGGGGTAGAGCAGTCTGGCAGCTCGTCTGGCTCATAACCAGGAGGTCGTGGGTTCAAATCCCACCCCCGCAACAAAGTGAAGGGAGAGTGCGCAAAGAGTTTTGCGTACGATGGGATTTGAAGCAATGAGCCTCTGTGTTCATTGCTCGGTTCCGTCAAAAAAGGACGAAAAAATTCTAACACAGTAGACAAAGAAGGCTAAACGTGACTGACCACAGGAGTAAAAAAATATAAGAAAAAACTCCTAACAAAAGAATTTGGGGTGTGTCTCTGCGACAAAAATTATATTGATAATGTGGAGAAACAAATTTAGTGTTTTTATGAAAGAAAAAGAGAAGAAAAATATTGCCGTGCGTGTTTTCAAATCATACACAAAATCATTCAGTGGTTATTGGTTTTTGACATGTCTGATCTTCATTTTCTATGGGTTGGCGTCCTTGATATCAAACACCATCACGCCATTGTTTTATCGCGAGATCATTGACATTATTGCAAAAAATGGAATCGAAGGAGATGTAATGAAAAAATCATGACAGCATTTTGGTGGATTGTAGGACTGATTGCAACAACTCAAATCATGTTTCGTGCAGGTGACTATGCAATTGCATACATACAGAGCAATCTAATAAAAAAAATCACTGACAAAGTATTTGCGGGATTGCAAAAACACAGCGAACGATTTTTTTCAGAAAATTTCAGTGGTAGTTTGGTGACAAAGGCAAAACGGTATGTGCGTTCCTTCGAAGACCTCTTCGACAGTATTGTTTTTTCAATCTGGATGACATTTGTGAGTCTGGTGGGAATTCTTGTAACTCTGACAGTTGTTTCACCAGCACTCGGTATAATATTTTTTGTGTGGATCTGTGTATACCTTGCAATTGCGTCGTGGTTTGCAAAAAAGAAAACAAAATATGATCTGATCGTTGCCAAAGAGGATTCTTTTGTGGTGGGGCGTCTTGCAGATGTGATCTCAAACATTCTTGCTGTAAAAATGATGTCGTCAGGAAAAAGAGAAATAAAAAGTTTTGGAGACAAGACCAACAAAGAAGAACGTGCGCGTCGCAAAGCATGGAACTTTCAGAACATAATTTTCATGACACAAATCGGAATGCTCAGCATTTTGGAAATTGGGGGAATGTATATGGCGATTCAGCTGTGGCACAAAGGAGTGGTTTCCGCCGGAACTGTGGCGCTTGTGCAAATATATATTTCAAGTATTTTTGGATTGCTTTATGCCGTTGGGCGCATTTTTGCAAAGATGTCAGGAAGTATCTCTGACGCAAATGAGATGATTGATATTTTGTCACTAAAACCAAGCGTGACTGATCCTCAAAATCCACAACAAGACAAAATCAAAAAAGGAGAAATCGTGTTTCACAATGTCGCATTCACATATTCAAACGGTGAAAAGGTTTTCAAGGACATATCATTCAAAATAAGAGAAAATGAAAAAGTGGGTTTGGCGGGACCGAGTGGTGCAGGAAAAAGTACAATCACAAAACTACTCCTACGATTTGCAGATTGTTCAAATGGAAAGATAACAATCGACGATCAAGATGTTAGCAAAATCACACAGGACGATTTGCGTTCTCACATCGCATATGTTCCTCAGGAGCCAGTGTTGTTTCATCGATCAATTCGAGAAAACATCTCATATGCAAAGCCAGAGGCATCCGAAGAAGAAATGATTAGTGCGGCAAAAAAGGCGCAGGCACATGAATTCATCATGCGACTACCAAAACAGTATGACACACTAGTCGGAGAACGCGGTGTGAAACTGTCAGGTGGGCAAAGGCAGCGCATTGCAATAGCACGAGCAATCTTGAAAGACGCTCAGATACTCGTTCTGGATGAGGCAACAAGCTCACTGGACTCAGAAAGCGAGCATGTAATTCAACGCGCACTTGATGAATTGATGAAGGATAAAACGGCAGTCGTCATTGCACACAGACTCAGCACCATCAAAAAAATGGATCGCATCATCGTGCTCAATGAAAATGGTCAAATCGAAGAAGAAGGAAAGCACGAAGAGTTGCTGAAAAACAGTGGGCTATACGCAAGAATGTGGAACCGTCAGACAGGTGGTTTTGTTCACGAGGATTGAAAAAACACAAATAATACGCTACAGTGAACGAGTAATGAAAAATAACATGTCAAGGGTAGCTTCCGTCTCAGAAATTATGAGACGAGACAGGCAGTTGGTTACCCGCCCGAACGACTGACGTCGTCCAGTCGGGCGGGGAGCGCGGGACTCATAAGTTCGCCGTGGCGAATCGAGAGTTCGAGCCTCTCTCAGGACAAAACAAAAAATAATATGCCAGGGTAGCTCAGTTGGTTAGAGCGCGGGACTCATAAGCCCGAGGTCGAGAGTTCGAGCCTCTCCCCTGGTACAATATGGCTATGAAATATCAGAGTGCAATACTGTGACATAAACAAAAAAATAAAAAACAAAAACATATGTCATTTGAAAATCCTGTAACAACAAATCCATCTGAAAAAAAACCAGCGCCAAAAGATATGACAAGGGGTTTGGGAATGCTCAGGGCAGGAGAGGAGCGGTTCCAGGGAACAACAAAAACAGAAAAATTTGACCCAAAAAAATACAATGAAGAAAAGAGTTGGGGTAAAAAACAAACACTTGAAAAACTCTTTCCAGAAACAGGGGTTTTGGAAGCAACAAATTTCAAAGCAGCGTTTGAGTCAATGATGAACGAAACAAAGGCATCTTGGGAAGTGTTTGGAGAAAAAGGATTGCAAAGCCAAGAAAAAATAATAGAAATACGAAAAGTGACAGAAGAATATCTCAGCGTCTTTCGCTCAACAGCATCTGACAGGCAAAGCCGGATGAAGGCAATACGAGATGAATTTAAGAAAATCACAAGTTCCTCGTTGAACTAAACTATGGAAGATCTTCAGTAAATCAGAAGCTGGATTACTCTTGCAAAGCTGACTTATCTGACGTATACTGCCAAAGTATCAAAAATCTGGGGGTGTAGCTCAGCTGGTTAGAGCGTC
>JAGQLW010000011.1 GCA_020428995.1 Candidatus Moraniibacteriota bacterium
GTTGTAGGGGTTTTTATATTTGGGGGAAAAGAAGGAATAAGTTGAATTACTGAAAGAAAGCTGGTACCATGAAGGTACTAGGAAATGCCTGAATGAGGTTATGTTAAATTTTTAAGAAAAACCGTTATGGCAAATGTAATCGTGTATTCAACACCAACATGTGGATACTGTGTAATGGCAAAGGATTTTTTGAAGGAACACAATGTTGATTTTAAAGAGATTGATGTGTCCCAAGATCAACAAGCGGCACAAGAGATGATGAACAAGACGGGGCAGATGGGGGTGCCAGTGGTTGCAATCACAAAGGACGATGGAGAAGAAAAAGTGATGGTGGGATATAACCCAGATGAAATGGCAAAAGCACTTAACCTTCAAGCCTAAACAAAAACAGTATAGTGCCCGATAGTAGATAGGCTGTCGGGCACTGTTAGTTTTATGAAAAATATGGAAGAGATTTACGATGTGGCAGTAATTGGTGGTGGACCCGCAGGAGTTGCTGCAGCAATTTATACATCACGCAAACAACTCAAGACAATTTTTTTGACAGACACAATCGGTGGACAATCAGTCGGATCCAGTGGGATTGAAAACTGGATTGGAGTAGAGTCTCTCAGTGGAATTGAGCTGGCAAAAGCATTGGAAAAACACTTGCGAGCGCAAGAAAATATTAATATACAAACAAGTCAGAGAGTGTCAAAATTGGAAAGCACACAAAACGGTGTGACAATTGAAACAGAAAAAGGTGACACAATCAAAGCGCAAACAGCAATCATCACAACTGGTGGACGTCATCGCCATTTGGGCGTTCCAGGTGAAGAAGAATTTTCTGGAAAAGGTGTTGTCTTTTGTGCAACGTGCGACGCACCATTTTTTCGCGACAAAACCGTCGCTGTTGTTGGTGGAGGGAACTCGGGACTGGAAGCGGTTGTTGATTTGTTTCCATTTGCAAAAAAAATATATTTGATTGTTTTGGGAGATACTCTCAAGGGTGACCCAATCACGCAAGAGGAAGTGAAAGCCTCAGAAAAAGTAGAAATTATTTACGGCGCAAACACAACAAAAATTCTTGGAGAAAAGATGGTGACAGGACTGGAATATGAAGAGATTCCAAGTGATGAAAAGATCAAAAAAACATTGGATGTGGATGGGGTGTTTGTGCAAATCGGATCCGTCCCAAACACGGAGTTTGCAAAAAATTTGGTGGAGACAAACGATTTTGGAGAAATTGTGATCAATCACAAATCAGGAGAAACATCACAACCCGGTGTTTTTGCCGCAGGCGACGCAACAGACACACCCTACAAACAAAACAATATTGCCGCAGGCGACGCTGTCAAAGCAGCTCTTTCGGCATATGACTATGTGCTCAAAAAACGACGAGAACAAAAATAGTAGCAACTCGTTTGATGCGCTTCACCAAAAAAAGAAAAATAGTAATTACGACAATGACACAACACAAAGAGACAATTTATATTGGCGCTGACCACAGAGGATTTGAAGTAAAGAAAGAAATAATAGAAATGCTCAGAGAGATGGAAGAAAGTGTTATTGATTGCGGAAACACGGTTCAAGATCTAGATGATGATTATCCCGACTTCGCCGAAGTTGTTGCACAAAATGTTTCACAAAACTCTGGGAAAGGAATATTAATCTGTGGAAGTGGTATCGGGATGTCAATCGCCGCAAATAAAGTTCCAGGAGCATATGCATCTTTGGTGACAAGTCCCGAATCGGCAGAAAAGACAATCGTTCATAACGAGGGAGGAAACATCCTGTGTTTAGGTGTAGATACAACACCCAAAGAAACAATAAAAGAGATTGTAAAGAGATGGTCTCAGGCAAAAAAAACAGACCAAACCCCTCAACGGTACAAAAGACGACAAGAAAAGATCAAAATGATCGAAAAGAAATTTTGTGAACAATAAAAAAGAAAGTATTAAAATTGTCGCAAGCGTATTATGGCTCGGCGCCCTTGTTGTCTTAGGTGCTTGGTTCTGGTTCTCAAATGTACCAGTGGCACAAGTTAACAAAGACATTGGACGGTTAGTGGCACATGCAGGTTTGTGGGGGCCTTTGGTATACATCTTGATCTACACAGTGCGAGGATTCACTTTCTTTTCTGCAACCGTCTTTACGTTTATTGGTGGATTGCTCTTTGGTCCCGTGTGGGGCGGAGTGTGGGCGACAGTTGCTGCAAACATTAGTGCAAATGTGGCCTTCATGACGGGAAAATATATTGGTACCGACGCATTTCATTTTGTGCGCAAGAACATTAAAATTTTCCCGACTGACGAGAAGATTCGCCAAAACGGATTTATTACCATACTCGTGATGCGGTTATTATATTTTCCATACGATCCATTGGGGTATATCAGTGGGGCATCCGGCATGCGACAAAGAGATTTTGCTTTTGCAACATTTTTGGGAATTCTGCCAGGGACAGTGGCTTTTGTTTATCTCGGTGCGTCATTCACAGACCCAAGAAACCTCGGTATTGTCTTGATATTTATCATGCTAGGAATTGCAATCTCACGCGTACTAAAAAAGCGCACGAAGGTAGGAGCAGAGCTTGCGCAGAAGAAAGAAAATAATAAAAACAGTAACACACAAGAAAAAGTTACATGAACAAATATGATTACGACATTATTGTAATCGGAGCAGGTTCTGGCGGACTCACTTCTGCGGTAGGGGCTGCGGGCATTGGTGCAAAAGTGCTTTTGGTGGAGAAAGAAAAAATCGGCGGAGACTGCACGCATTATGGATGCGTGCCAAGCAAGACATTGATTGCCACGGCACGTCTTGCCAAAAAATGGAGTCAAAGGAAGCAGTATGGCCTGATACAAACACATGACGAAAAATCTGACATCATGTCCGTACTCAAGAAAGTAGGAGAAACAGTTGAAACAGTCGAGAATCGTTTTGAGTCTGAAGAATTACTGCGCCAAAAAGGTGTGGACATTGCACGTGGACGCGCAACATTTCTCGACAAACACACAATTAAGTGTGGTGACACTCAGTACACAGCAAAAAAATTTATCATCGCAACCGGAGCATTCGCACGCGTTCCAAGCATTACTGGTCTGGATGAGGCAGGATATGCAACAAACAAAACTATATTCACTCCACGCGCTCTAAAATCCATTGTCGTTCTCGGTGGCGGTGCAATTGGGTGTGAGTTGTCCCAAGCGTTCAAGAATCTTGGTGTGGAAGTAACGTTGGTGCACAAAGGAAAAAGGTTGTTGGAAAAAGAAGATGAGGAAGCATCAGCACTCATTTGCAAGCAGTTGAAAGACGATGGGGTGAACGTTCTTCTTGAATCAGAAATTGTGAAGACAGAAAAAGTCGGCCAGTCAAAAAAAATATGGATAGAAACCAACAAAGAAAAGAAAGAGGTTGCAACTGATGAACTCCTTATTGCGATTGGGCGCACGCCAAACACGAAAGGAATAGGTCTGGAAAAAATCAGCGTGGCATATGACAAGTTTGGTATTGTTGTGAATGATCATATGCAAACGTCGGCAAAAAATATTTTTGCAGTTGGGGACGTTGTGGCTGGTCCACAGTTCACGCACATGGCTGACAGTGAGGCAAAAGTCGCACTGGCACGAGCAATTTTTCACGCACCCGCGGGGCGCGAAAAAAGAGTGGTGCCACGTGTCACGTTCACAACGCCAGAAATTGCATCAGTCGGAGAAGTGGTGGCAGAAAAAAAAGAAGAAACAATCACATTGAAAAAAGAATATTCGCACAATGACCGTGCAATCACAGAGCATGAAGAAAACGGATTCATAAAAATCATCACAAACAAACGTGGCATGATCCTCGGCGTAACAATTGTGGGTGCACAAGCAGGTGAGTTGATTGGTCTGGTTGCAATGGCAATGAAAAACAATCTGCCAATCACGGCACTGTCAAAAACAATCATGCCATATCCAACACATATGTATGCTCTGAGAACATGTGCGGATCTGTTTCGAAAAGCATCCTATACCGACACAAAAAAGAAAATGGTAAAATGGTTATTCGGGCTACGTGGCAACAAAAAATAATACAAAAATGGCATTATGGAAATCATTCCGGCAATTTTGACAGACAATGAACAAGAAGCGATCAGTGACATAAAATCATTTGAAGGCGTTTTTAACTGGGTGCAAATCGATGTCTTGGACGATACGTGGATTGCAGGCAAAACAGTTCATCCAGAGGTCTTTGTTGACGAGGTAGAATCACTCAACATCGAAGTGCATTTGATGGTGGAAAAGCCAGAAGAATATTTTGACGCATGCAAATATCTCAGTGCACAAAGAGTGTATGTTCACGCCGAAGCAGTCGAAAGTATTTCACAGACATTAGACGAAATGAAAAACTACCCATTCCAAAAAGGAATTGCAATCAATCCGTACACACCAGTAGAAGCAATCACACTATACACCGCCGACATTGATGCTGTTTTGGTAATGACCGTTGTGCCAGGAAAGCAAGGGCAAGAATTTATGTCCGAAGCAGTAAAAAAAATTCAAGAAATTAAAAAGATAAACAGCAATCTCCATGTGGGCGTTGATGGTGGCGTGAATGAAAAAACACTTA
The DNA here is from genome assembly GCA_020428995.1 of Candidatus Moraniibacteriota bacterium. Classification (GTDB taxonomy): domain Bacteria; phylum Patescibacteriota; class Minisyncoccia; order Moranbacterales; genus JAGQLW01. Next base: position 4,588 of record JAGQLW010000011.1, read on the forward strand.
AACAAGTGGTGGTGGCTGGAGCAGATATGGCAGCCGTGGGAAGTGCGATTGCAAAATTAGGAGGACCTCAAAAAGCAAAAAAAATACTAGAAAACGCGTGTAGATAATACTATGCAAAAAGAAAATATAACAACACAGCAAAATGGTAGTTTGGCCCCAACAATTTTTGTTGTCTTGGGGATGACGGGAGACCTTGGACAGAAGAAACTTTTGCCAGCACTATATGACCTGTATACGATAGGGATGATGCCAAAAGAATTTCGCGTCGTAGGTTTTGCCTTCACGGAAATGACAAGTAATGACGTTGTGCGGTTTGTGCAAAAATCCTTGAAGGAAGACGGGCGAAAAGAGTCGGTGGTTATGGATGCATTTTGCAACAGAGTATCTTTTTGCCAGGGAAGATTCGAAAACACACAAGATTATGAATGTCTCGCCCTGCACCTGGAAAATATTGACAAAAGCATTGGGCAGTGCACCAACAAATTGTTCCATTTAGCCGTGCCCCCAACACATTATCAAACAATTCTCAAAAATTTGGCAAAATCCAAACTCACGACGCCGTGTAGTGATGAGTCAGGTTGGACGCGAGTAATTGTAGAAAAACCTTTTGGAAAAGATGATACAACAGCACAAGAGTTGGATGAGTTATTGGGAAAATTGTTCAAAGAAGAACAGATCTTCCGCATTGATCATTATCTGGCAAAGGAGACATTGCAAAATATTTTGTTGTTTCGTTTTGCAAACACAATATTTGAACCCGTATGGAATAATGAATACATCGAAAAAATCATCGTAAGACTACATGAAACAAATGATGTCAGCATACGTGGAAAAACATATGACAATGTTGGTGCTCTCAGAGATGTTGGGCAAAACCACATGTTACAAATGCTGGCGTCTGTGACAATGGAGCATCCGGGAGAAATTGAGGTGACAAAGATGAGAAAGGAGCGAGCAAATGTGATCAAAAAACTAGAGGTTGCAAAAGGGAAAAATGTCTGTTTACGTGCCCAATACAAAGGCTATGAGAAGGTAAAAGGTGTGGAGGAAGGGTCACAAACAGAAACTTTTTTTCGCATCAGAGCAAACATAAAAACATCACGATGGAAGGGGGTGGAATGTATCTTGGAAGGAGGGAAAGCACTGCCAAAAAAACATACCGAAATTGAAGTAGTATTCAAACCAGCAGCACCGTGTTTTTGTCCAGGACTCTCAACACACTTTAACACTGTAAGATTTTCCATACAACCAGAGGAAAAAATTATGGTGCGATTTTTGGCAAAAAGAAAAGGTTTCAATGTGGAAGTGGAACCGAAAGATCTGACATTCTCATACGATCAACAAGACGGTGTCCGCCGCGTGAACGACTATGAGAAATTGATTCATGACTGTGTTAAAGGAGACCAAACATTGTTTACAAGCACCGAAGAAATATACGCGCAATGGGAGTTTGTGACACCAATCTTAAATGCATGGAAGGAAGAAGATCTTCATGTATATGAAAAAGGAAATTGGCCTAATTTATAAATAAAAATATATGAAAATCGGTTACATAGGATTAGGAAAGATGGGGAGCAACATGGTTGAAAGATTGTTGGAAAAAGGGCATGAAATAGTTGTATACGATCCAAAAGAAGAAGCGCTCAGTCGTGCAAAAGAGGCTGGTGCTATTGTTGCAAAAGGGATTGTTGAAATGAAAGAGCTCATCACAGCACCTCGATTGATTTGGGTTATGGTACCACACAATATTGTGGACAACGTTCTTGGTGAATTGGAAGAAGTTCTCGAAAAAGGGGATGTTGTTGTTGATGGAGGAAATTCTCCATATACACAAAGTATGGAAAGAGCAAAGAAATTTAAAAATAGAGAAATACACTTTCTTGATGCGGGGGTGTCAGGTGGTCCAAACGGAGCAAGGAACGGAGCCTGCGTCATGGTTGGTGGAGAAGAAGAGGTGTATAAAAAAAATGAAAAACTTTTCAAAGATATTTCCGCACGAGATGCTTATGCATACATGGGAAAAAGCGGTGCGGGACATTTTGTGAAAATGGTGCACAACGGTATTGAATATGGCATGATGCAGGCAATTGCTGAAGGGTTCGATGTGTTGAAATGTTCTGGTTTTGGACTGAATTTGAAAGACGTTGCTCATATTTATAATCAACAAAGTGTCATCACTTCACGGCTTGTTGGGTGGATGGAAAAAGGTTTTGAAAAACATGGTAACGATTTAGAAGGAATAACAGGGTCAGCTGTTGGGACTGGAGAAGCATTGTGGACATTGGAGGCTGCGCAGAAATATGGTGTGCAAGCCCAAGTAATCCAAGACGCCGTGAATGCACGTACAGCCAGTCAAAAAAAACCAAGTTTTCAAGGGCAGATAATTTCAGTCCTGCGCAATCAATTCGGAGGGCATGAGGCAAAAGAAAAAGAATAGTTGGGACAGGGTCAGACAAAAATTAAGAAAAACAATAAAGTCAAAAACCAGATGAACAGCAAAGATCAAAACACACAGGAAATTGCGAGACTGATGAGACGGTGGATTGTTAAAATGACAACAAAAGCCGGGTCAGGTCATCCAACATCTTCACTCTCCGCGACTGATTTGATGGCCGTGTTATTCTTCAAAAACTTTTTTCTTTTTGATACGGATAACCCAGAAAACAAAAATAATGACAGATTAATTTTTTCAAAAGGACACGCCTCTCCATTATTCTATGCGTTGTGGACGGCTGCAGGGCAGATCGAGGTCGAAGATTTGGAAGAGTATCGAGTGTTCAATAGTTTTTTGGAAGGTCATCCAACAAGACGGTTTTCTCTAACAGAAGCGCCAACTGGTTCATTGGGACAAGGGTTGTCAATTGGTCTAGGGATGGCACTGGCGGCAAAGAATTTGGACAAGTCCAACAGTCTAACATATGTCCTGTTGGGAGACAGTGAAATGGCAGAAGGATCAGTGTGGGAGGCAATGCAATTGGCGTCATACTATAAATTAGACAATCTAGTGGGGATTATTGATGTGAATCGTTTGGGTCAAAGAGGAGAAACAATGTTAGGGGATGACACAGACACATACCAAGAACGATGTGAAGCATTTGGGTGGAACGTTATTGTGATAAACGGGCATGATCATGAAGAAATCACAAATGCCTATGCAAAAATAAAAGACGAAAACAAAACATCCAACAAGCCAACAATGATCATTGCAAAAACGATCAAAGGAAAAGGGGTGTCTTTTCTGGAGGATAAAGATGATTGGCATGGCAAGGTGTTGTCAGAACAAGAGTGTGCGCAAGCACTGGAAGAGATTGGTGGTGTTGATGAAAAAATACGAGACGCACTCAAAAAACCAGGAATGTTAAGTCAGGAAAAAAGAAAAGAAGTTAAGCGAACACAAGACAGCATCTATTCAACGGGTGAAAAAGTTTCAACAAGAGATTCATATGGAAACACACTCAGGCAGATAATAGAAGACGAAAGAGTGGTTGTCTTAGATGCCGAGGTAGGCAATTCAACGCGTTCAGAGAAGGCAAAAGAAGTGTGTCCAGAGCGATTTTTTGAAATGTTTATTGCGGAGCAAAACATGGTAGGGGTGGCAATAGGTTTGGCTCGTCGAGGATGGAAACCGTTTGTCTCAACATTTGCTGCGTTCTTTACGCGCGCTGCCGATCAGATTCGCATGGCACAATATGCACAGGTTCCGATAGTTTTTGTTGGGTCGCATGCTGGTGTGTCAATTGGGCAAGATGGTGCATCACAAATGGGGCTTGAAGATATCGCATTATTTCGTACAAAAATAGGTGCAACAGTATTGTGTCCAGCAGATGCTGTGGCGACACAGTCGCTAGCAAATCTTGCGTTGGAACAAGAATTAGTGACCTACATTCGTACTGCGCGGGAAAAGACATTAGTAATCTACAATCCAGAAGAAGAATTTGTTGTTGGGGGGAGCAAGACTCTAAGAAATGGAGAAAATGACCAGGCAACAATTATTGCGACAGGCGTTGCGGTTTTTGAAGCACTGAAAGCACATGATATGCTCAAAGAAGGAGATGTTGACGTGCGTGTCATTGACGCATATAGCATCAAGCCGTTGGACAAAGAAACAATAATCACCGCAGCGAAACAAACAAAAAATCTGATCGTTGTGGAAGATCATTATGAGGCTGGTGGGCTTGGTGAGGTGGTAATGAAAACAGTCACAGGAACAGGTGCGACATGTGAACATCTTTGTGTAAGAAAAACACCATGCAGTGGCGCACCAGAAGAACTTCGTGCTTACGAAGAAATTGACGCAAACGCAATTGTCAAAAAAGTAAAAGAATTTATAAATAAGGAATAAAGATTAAGAATAAAAAAAGAATTATGAACGAAGAATCAAAAAAAGAATTAACCATCTCAATTGATGGAAAAGAAACACATGTATCTCTCGATCGTCAAAAAGAAATCCTCAATGCCCACAGTCATGGAGAGACATCGTGGAGAGTGTTTAAGATTATTGGTGAGTTCGTTAATGGGTTTGAATTTTTGGAAAAGTATGGAAAGTCAGTCAGTTTTTTTGGAAGTGCGCGACAAGGGTTTGACTCATACATTTACAGAGAAGCATATGAACTGGCGCGTGACATGGCAAAGCTTGGATATGTTGTGTTTACGGGTGGTGGTCCTGGCGTGATGGAGGCAGCCAACAAAGGAGCTGCTGAACTGGGGGAAGGCAAGTCAGTTGGAATCAATATCAATCTCGGAGATGGAACAGGTCCAACCGAACGAAAGAATCAATATGTGGAAGAGTCAGCGGGTTTTGACTTTTTCTTTGTGCGAAAAGTTATCCTATCTTTCTCTTCACAAATTTATATTTTTTTCCCAGGTGGTTTTGGAACAATGGATGAATTGTTTGAGATGCTAACATTGATTCAAACAAAAAAAACAGCACCAATCCCAGTGATTCTGGTGGGAAAGGAATATTGGGAGCCACTTCTAGAATGGATCAGAACAACAATGTATGAGAAAAACAGCGCAATTAACAAAGAAGACATGGACATGTTTACGCTTGTGGACTCATCAGAAGAAGCATTAGAGTTTATCAAAACATGTGTGCTGAATGGAAAAGAATAATCCGTCTGCCTTATATCTATGAAAATAGAAGAATGTAACAGCAAGGATGTAACAATACAAAAGGCTGCGCAAGACGTGACAAAAATTATCAACGAAGAAACACAAAGACCAATGCTTTTGTTGTGTGCTGGCGGGTCAGTGTTGGAAATGCTGGAAAGTGTTGTTGTTGGTGAAAACATGGAACATGTAACAGTCACAATTTTGGATGAGCGTTTCGAGAAGGGAAATCCGGAAATAAATAATTTTGCTCAACTCTCAAAGACAGGATTCTACAAAAAATTACAACAATCTCGAGGAAAGACAATCGATTTGCAAATCAAAGAACATGAATCGATGCAGGAATACACAGATCGATTTGAAAAATCCCTTCATCAGTGGGGTGAACAGTATTCATATGGGTTAATAGCTGCAGTGGTTGGTATTGGGCATGACGGGCATATTGCAGGGATTTTTTCACAACCATATGAAGCAAGAGATCCACAATGGTTTCATGCGATGTTTGATAATCCCGAGAAGTGGGTGGTGGGATACCGTGTACCACACACAGAAAATCAGTTTACCAAGCGTGTAAGTGTTACGTTGTCATTTTTGCGAGTGCACGTGAAACAGGTGGTGGCATATGCTGTTGGAGCTCATAAGGAAGATGCAATAAAAAAATTACTAATAGAGCCATCGGTGTTGTGTGACGCACCAGCGCGTATCTTGAATGAAATGACAGATGTGACGCTGTACACAGACGCCACAATAGATCAGACAGTAGCGCAGGATTCAAACATTATTTAGACAAAGACCATGAGAACAAAAATCTTTCTCGACTCAGGCGATCCACAAGAGACACAAAAAATCATGAAGGTGTTGGAGCGCCTTGATGGACAGACAACAAATCCATCACTGGTGGCAAAAAATCCACAAGCAAAGAAGTTGACGGCACAAGGAAAGAAAATGACACAAGAAGAAGTAATGAATCTTTACAAGTCAATTATCCAAGAGATTTCGACAATCATGCCAAACAAATCCATATCCATTGAAGTGCCGGCAGATACGGAGACGCCAGCAAAAGAAATGATTGAAACAGCACGAGAGATGAATATGTGGACGACGAACGCACACATAAAACTGCCCATCACAAGTGCAGGATTGGAGACTGCATACGGACTTGTCAAAGAGGGAATAAATGTAAATATGACACTGTGCTTCTCCCAGGAACAAGCTGCAGCAGTGCACGCAGCAACACAAGGGGCAAAGAAAGGGCAAGTGTTTGTGTCCTCGTTTGTTGGCGGGCTTGATGATATTGGCTTGGACGGTGTGTCGTTACTCAAAAATATCAACACAATGTTTCAAAGCGTCAGTTCTCATGTTGAAGTTCTTGCCGCAAGTGTCAGAGACATACGGCGCATGGAAGAAATTTTGGCAACAGAGGTGGATATCATCACGGTGCCATATGAAACACTACAACAGTATAAAAAAAGAGTTAGCACGGAAGCGGTGGAAGAAGAAACGAAATTGGAGACAATCAAATATCAAGAAATCGACATGGAGAAGTCTTGGAATCAATATAATATCTCACACGAGCTAACAACAAAAGGATTGCAAAAGTTTGCTGACGATTGGAAAAAGATGATGCAGTAAAAAACACAAAAGACAATAACAAGACCAAAAATTCAGTATGCATATTATTACCAAGACAACTGGAGACAAAGAACAATTCTCACAAAAAAAATTAGAGAGGTCACTCAGGCGTGCTGGGGCTAGCAAGAAAGTCGCAAAAGATATTGTGGAAAAAGCAATACAACAACAAGAAGATTTTCGCACAACACAGGATGTTCATCGATTTGCACTGCGCCTGCTCAAACAAAAAGAGCGTCCTGTTGCGGGGCGGTACAATCTGAAAACAGCGATTATGGACATGGGACCTTCAGGGTACCCATTCGAAAAATTCGTGGCAGAGATTTTCCGTGCTCAGGGATATGAAACGGAGACAAATTTGATTTTGAAGGGACGGTGTGTGAATCATGAAATAGACGTCTTGGCACAAAATGACACCGAAGCACACATTATTGAATGCAAATTTCACAACAACAAAGGAGTGAAGTCAGATGTAAAAACAGCACTCTATGTAAAGGCGCGATATGATGACCTTGTGGAGGGTCGAAAGGATAATCCGTCTGCATCTGGCGAGAAGAAAACGGATATGTGGATTGTGACAAACACATTGTTTACACAAGACGCCTTAAAATATGCAAAGTGCAGTGGGGTGTCAATGATGAGTTGGGGGTATCCGGGAGAGGAAAGCCTTGCGCGGATGGTGGACAAATTAAAACTACATCCAATCACGGCATTAACACGCATTAGTCGTGGTCAAAAACAACGATTGGCTGAAAGCGGTTTGGTGCTGTGTCGTGACGTGAGAGAAAAAAGATCATTGCTCAAACAAGCAGGAATCAAGCAAAGAGATGAAGAAAAAGTAATTGGAGAAGCAGAAGCAATATGTGCGCTTGAAGTGTTAATTTAAAGAGTAAGCAAGTAATGCATAAGAAAAGCATGAAGAAAAAAGGATTAATTCTCTTGGATTTTGACCATACGATATTTAACACGACATTGTTTGTGCGGTTGCTCAAGGATGCACTCAAGCCATTGGGAGTAACGGAAGAAGAATTTGGACAAAAGCGAGAATATTTGAAAGACTGTTGTGCTGTTGTGGATATTGATTCATTCACACTACAGTTATCCTCGCCATACAAAAAAGAGATGCACGATGCGATTCATCATGTGATTGAACAATATGGGCACTCGCTTGTCTTCAAAGACGCCTTGGTATTTATACGGCGACACACGGCCATGGGGTGGGATATTGTGATCGTTACTAAGGGAAATTACGAGCTCCAAACAGAAAAAATTGCTCACAGCGGACTTCCAGAAGAAGTGGGGGTCGTTATTACACAAGAAAGAAAAGACAAGGCAATTGCACATATTGTGGAGAAATATGATGTAATTCATTTTGTTGATGACAAAGCACAACATATTGATGAAGTAAAAAAAGCCTTTCCAAAAATCATTACACACTTTATTAAACGTCCAGAAGATATGCCTTACGGAAACGAAGACAGTCAATGTGGATGTGCAGATGATGTCATTCTTGATCTGGTGTGGACCATTGGAGAAGGTGTGCAAAACATGCAAGGAAATGGGCATGGACCATTCAAGTGACAAAGAAGGTTGATTTTTTCAAAGAATTTTGTTAGCCTGAATAAGTCAAAAAAAGTAAAGAAACATGGCGGCTATCGTTCAATGGTAGGACATCAGGTTGTGGTCCTGAGAATGAGGGTTCAATTCCCTCTAGTCGCCCAAATTGAACCGGGAAATTGGTCGGGAAAAAAGGGGTTTTCCCGTAGCGGAAGTATTGAAATCACCGGGTTTCAAAGAGCGCCTGTCCGCCTCTGGCGGGAAGCGAGTGAAATTCCCTCTAGTCGCCCTAACAGAGACTGAAAAAACTGACCTTTTCACAGGTCAGTTTTTTTTATTTCAAACAAAATGCCCGCAAACAGATCACGGGAAGAGAGGTTATATGTTAGAAAGAGGTCAGGAAACAGATATTAGATGTAATAATATCAAGCGTTGTCACCATGCATTTAAGAATAAACTGTTACTCATTCAATTTTTATCATTTAATTGGGGTCTGTAAACTTTAACTTACCCCAAAAGTGCAAAATGGTGTGGATATCCAAAACATTTATAAGAAAATCACACCGTGATATAATATGAAAACGGTTCAGAAATATAAAAAATAAGAAAAATATGACGATATTTATTGCAATCATCCTCGTGATTGCCGGACTTGCAATTCTCATTGGAGGAGCGGAAGTGATGGTGCGTGGTTCAGCATCAATTGCCAGAAAAATGGGAATTTCACCATTGGTGGTGGGGCTCACTATTGTGGCGTTTGGAACATCGGCACCAGAACTCATTGTGAACATTTTGGCAGCAATGCAAGGAAACACTGATCTGGCAATTGGAAATGTGATTGGGTCAAACATTTCCAACATTCTTTTAATTCTTGGTATCGCGGCACTCGTTGCGCCACTGGCAGTGCAAAAAAGCACGGTATGGAAGGAAATTCCACTGGCACTTTTGGCAGCTGTGATAGTCTTGTTTATTGGAAACGATAGTATTATTGATGGGGTGAATTTCAACGCCATCACACGAACAGACGGATTGATGCTTGTGAGTATCTTTGCTATTTTTATCTACTACACATTTGGCATTGCAAAGAATAATAGCAAAAAAGATGATGATGATGTAAAAATTTATCCAAACTCACGCGCGATAGTATTTATCATCATAGGAATCATCGGACTATTTTTTGGTGGAAAAATCCTTGTTGACAATGCAATTACATTAGCGCAAGCAGCGGGGCTTTCTGACGCACTTATTGGACTGACGGTTGTGGCAATCGGAACATCTCTACCAGAACTAGTCACCTCAGTAATTGCTGCAATGAAAAAACAAGCGGATATTGCGGTTGGAAACATTGTTGGTTCAAACATTTTTAATGTGCTGTGGATTCTTGGGGCAAGTTCTCTGATCACAAAATTGCCATTTAACGAGAAATTGAATCAAGATGTCATGATGAACATTGCGGCAACAATAATGTTGTTTACCTTCATGTTTATTGGCACACGACATAAGATTGATCGGTGGAACGGAGCATTGTTTCTCGGAATGTATATTGTATACATAGGGGCAATCATCTTTCGAAACTAAGAAGTAATTTCTGAAAAAGAAAAATATGATGGAAGAAAAAAAGGAAGGATTGCATGCTGTGGTGTGTGATTTGGACGGGGTAGTGACAGATACAGCAGTCATTCATGCAAAAGCATGGAAGATTGTTTTTGACGAGATGTTGGAAAAGGTGTCAAAAGAAAAAGGAGAGACATGCGAACCGTTCAGTGAGAAAGACTATCGTGCATATGTCGACGGAAGACCGCGACTGGATGGTATACGAAGTTTTTTGTCCGCACGTAAAATCACATTACCAGAAGGAGAACTTGGAGATGATGTGGAAAAACTTGAGACAATCATGGCAATCGGAAACAAAAAAAATAAGATATTTCGTGAGATTCTCGATAAAGAGGGTCCAACAGTATTTACCGAAGCCGTAGATTTTATCAAGAAAATGAAAAGTATGGGAGTGCGTGTCGCAGTAGCGTCATCATCAAAAAACTGTGGCCCCATTTTGGAAGCAGCAGGATTGGGTGATTTGTTTGAAGTGATGATCGACGGTATTGTTTCACAAGAACGTGGCTTGAATAGAAAACCAGAGCCAGATATTTTTATAGAAGCTGTGAAAGAGTTAAAGACAACACCAGAACGAAGTGCTATCTTGGAAGATGCAACCGTGGGAGTTGAAGCGGGGAGGAATGGTGGTTTTGCACTGGTTGTGGGTGTGGCACGAAAAGATGACAAGGAAGAGTTGTTTGCTTCCGGTGCAGATGTTTGCGTGTCACAAGTGGATCAGTTGTCAAAAGAATGGATTGAAAAATGGATGCAGAACGTAACTCCAGCACCATTGTTTGATGCGTGGGACAACACGGGTGTGGTGCTCAAACGACTTGACGGTGCAACAGAAGAGATGATTGCAATCAACCCACATCTAAAGAAAACACCCAAAGAAATATTTTCAGAAAAAGAAAAGATTGTATTCTTCTTGGACTATGATGGGACACTCACGCCAATTGTGGACAGGCCAGAAATGGCGAAGTTATCGGAAAAAATGTATAGAACACTGCTTGAGATAAAAGAGAACTACACCATTGCTATTGTCAGTGGACGCATGCGATCAGATGTGGAAAGTTTGGTAAACATTCAGGACATTGTGTATGCCGGCAGTCACGGGTTCGATATTCATGGGCCACAGCTGTCGTTGATTGAACCGCATGCAGAAAAGACGATTCCAGAAGTGGAAAAGGTGATTGCGCAGATGGTAGAAAAAGTGGGAGACATTGAAGGGGTAATCATTGAACGAAAGAAGTTTAGTGTCGGTGTGCACTATCGATTGGTGAAAGATCAAGAAGATGTGAAGAAAATCAAGAGAGTTGTGGATGAGGCTGTGGAAGGTAGTGAGAATTTGCGACTACTATCCGGAAAAATGGTGTTTGAGATACTTCCAGCATTTGCGTGGAACAAAGGTTTTGCTGTGCGTTGGGTCATGAACGCTCTCAATATTTCATGGGACGATACGACGGTGGTATATGTGGGCGACGACACAACAGATGAAGACGCATTGCGTGTTGTGCGAACACGCGGAGTGGGAATACGTGTAACAGATCAAGATGGGGCATCATCCGCAGATTTTTCATTAAAAAGTCCATACGAAGCAGAGCAATTTTTGAAAAAAATGCTTGAACAAAAAAACAAATAGTAAAAAATAAGGGGATATAATCAGGGATACAAAGACAATGGATTATCAATCACCGTGGACATTTGTCTACAAAAAATTCATCGAGAAAGAGCAGAAATTACGCGAAACACTATTCACCGTTGGAAATGGATATTTTGGAACACGTGGAGCAGAATATGAAGTGAAAGACTCAGAAGCACATTATCCCGGAACATATATTGCAGGAGTATATAACAAAGTACCAACAGAAATTTCCGGAAAAACAATCTATAACGAAGATATTGTAAACTGTCCAAACTGGCTGTTCACGACATTCAAGATTGATGACGAAGAGTGGTTCACGCCATCAAAAGAAAATCTTGTGACATACGAGAATCGCCTAGACATGCAGAAAGGAACTTTGAAAAGAATAATTATTTGCAAGGATGAGCAAGGACGACGTACGCGTATTGAAGCAGCGCGCGCGTCAGATATGAACAATCCTCACCGTGCAATTCTCTCATATGCGGTAACACCAGAAAACTATCAAGCAAAGATAACCATGCGCACAATGCTTGATGGAGACATAAAGAATAACAATGTTGCTAGGTACAAAGATCTGACAAGTCAACATCTGCATAAACATCAGACAGCGCTGATAAACAAAAACACACTAGTGTTTGACGTGGAGACAACAGTGTCAGAAATTCAGATTTCACAGGTGCTTACGGCACGATTTTTTCATGGAACAAAAGAAAGTTCGACAGAACCAAAACAGTGTGTAGAAAACGAAGGCAAGATGGTTGGATTTGAACATGATGCACAAATCAAAGAAGGACAAACAATATCTGTGGAAAAAATTATCATCACAGCAACATCGCGGGACAAGGAGAATGGTGGGCACAGGGATTTTGCAATACGTGAAGCAAAAAAAACACTGCGCGCACGTGATTACTTCAAAAAACAAGAAAAAAAATGGCAAGAATTATGGGATAAGTTCGATGTAGAATTACACGGTGTAAGAAATTATCAAAAAATATTACGCCTGCACATTTTTCATCTGATCCAGACAGCAAGCGAACACAACAAGAAACTCGACGTGGGTTTCCCAGCACGCGGACTCCATGGAGAAGCCTGTCGCGGACATATATTTTGGGATGAGTTGTTTGCATTTCAGATCTATGATTTGCACATGCCAGAAGTTTCCCAAGCGTTATTGCTCTATCGTTATCGAAGGTTGGCGAAGGCAAGAAAGTATGCGCAAGAAAATGGATATGACGGGGCAATGTTTCCATGGCAAAGTGGCTCCAGTGGTGTGGAAGAAACACAAGTTTTGCGCTTAAACCAACTGTCAGGAAAATGGGGGCCAGACGAAAGTGCGAGACAGCGACACGTATCTTTTGCGATTGCTCTAAACACGTGGCAGTACTATAACAGGAGTGCAGATAAAAAATTTCTTATCAACCACGGGGCGGAACTATTTTTGTCTATTGCCGACTTTGTTGCAAGTCTTGGTGAATGGTCTGAAGAAGATGAGCGATATCACACCCATGGTCTGATGGGGCCAGATGAATTTCATGAGCGTATCCCGGGGTCTGATCAGGATGGTTTTACAGATAATGCCTACAGTAATATTATGATTGCCTGGATTCTGAGGCGAGCAAAAGACGTTTTGGAGATATTGCCAGAAAAAGAGCGCCGACGAATTTTGCGTTCGTTGAAAATCAGTAAAAGTGATTGTGACATGTGGGATGACATTGCTACAGGCCTAACTCTCAACATGAACAAAGAAGGTGTCATTGAACAGTTCCAAGGATATTTTTCTCTCAAAGAACTGGACTGGAAGGCATACAAGAAAAAGTATGGGAACATTGAACGACTGGATCGTATTTTGAAGGCAGAGAAGAAGTTCCCGAATGAGTACAAGGTTGCCAAACAGGCAGATGTTTTGATGGCATTTTACGCACTGTCACAAGACGCAATCCAAGAAACCATTGAAGGAATGGGGTATTCATATTCAGAGGAGCTTCTGGAGAAGAACTATGATTATTACGTTCAAAGGACATCGCACGGGTCGACGTTGAGCAAAGTTGTGCATTGTTACCTCGCACAGAAGCTTAAGCGTGAGAAAGAGGTATGGCAATGGTATGGAGCGGTAATTAAATCAGACATTGAAGACACTCAAGGGGGGACAACGCCAGAAGGAATCCACACGGGAGTGATGGGTGGATCAGTGGATATCATTGTGCGTGGGTTTGCAGGAATCGGGATTTACAACGACTATGTCGAGGTAGAGCCACACTTACCAAAAGCAATTGATCGTCTGCGATTCAAGTTACTCATTCGAAAAACATGGATCACGTTTGAGATTACCAAGAAAAGCATTGCCATAGAACCACAGGGAAAGAAGGGGCAAAAATTTCCAATGCACGTAAAGATTAATGGAAATTATCACGCAATTGAATGTGGGACGAAGAAACGCTTTATGGTGAAAAAATAGAAATGACAAGGACTTATGCCTTTGGCACATTTCTATGTTAAAATCTCGAAAAATCGACGTCATGTTGTGCATACGTCTTATGATTTTTCTTGATTTTGTCTTGAACTGCGCTCAAACGCAAAAATCCTAAAAAAACAAAAAAAGCGGGTCAGAAAAATGACTCGCTTTTTTCATTCGTGCAGATTCTGTAAGAAAAAAAAGATCAGAAAGGAATGTTATGCTCAAGAGACGAGCCATCCTCGAGTTTCTTTTCAACATAAATCTTTTTTGCAATTTCATTCTCGCCAAAAAGAATAACAAATCTGGCATCGCGCTTGTCTGCCCATGAAAGAGCTTTGGACAATGATTGTTCCTGGAAGCCAATAACAATATTCATGTTCTGTTCCTTGCGAAGAAAGGAAACAAGTTTTTGGAGAGTCTCAGCATGCTTCCAAGACAAAAGTGGTGCGTAATAAAGTGGTGGAACGTTGGAAGTGACCTGATCAAGCAGTCCCCATGATTCCAAAAACAAACGAAGCGTTTCGTCTCCAGGAGCTGCGCCAACAGCAGGAAAGTCAACACCAAACAGACCGCCAAGACCATTGTACCGCCCGCCACCAAAAAGGGATCTGTTGTTGTCAGGGCGCAGGTCAAACACTTCAAAAACAACACCATCGTAATAATCAAAACCACGGATCACATCCGGCGCAAAAACAATTTCCTTGCCATATCCCAACGTGCGCAACTGTTCCAACAAAGAAGATATTTCCAAAAAGGCAGGATCTTGAGAAAGAGTCGGAAAAGCATTAACAAAATCTTTCTCATCTGTGAGCGAGAGAAATTTTTGAAGCATACCAGCTTGTTCTTGAGAAAGACCAATTTCTGAGAGTTGTTGTACAAAAGATTCTTCAGATAATTTTGCAAACTTATCCAAGACACGAACAACAGCCTGTGTGTGTTCGGGCAAGATGCCAACATGAGACAAAACTGCATCAATCAATCGACGGTTGTTAATTTTTACAACAAAAGAATTTTCCGGTGGAGAAAACGCACGCATGATTTCCAAAGACACAAGAACAACTTCCAAATCAGCTTCTGCAGCATCAGAGCCAAAGAGGTCATAATTCAACTGCCAAAATTCACGGTTGCGACCGCGCTGTGGGCGTTGGTTGCGGAAAAAGTTTGCAATGGAAAAGAGTCGGATTGGTTTTTGTTCAGTCGCATATGAAGACGACACCATGCGCGAAACACTCGGTGTCATTTCGGGACGGATGGCAAGTTCACGCCCACCACGATCAACAAATGTGGTCAGTTCCAACCCACCAATTTCGTCCCCAGATTTTGCGCGATAAAGATCCGCTGACTCAACAATTGGTGTAAGATATTCTTGATAACCAAACGATGTGCACACTTGTCGCCATGTATCAAAGATATATTTGCGGATTGCGAACTCCTCAGGCGTCCAGTCACGTGTTCCTTTGGGAGGTATTTGAGAAAGAGACATAAGAATTCAATTTATAGAGTAAGTTTCTATAAAAATCATAGCAGGAAAGCGGAAAGAAGAGCAAACAAATGCTAAAATGTAAGAAATATGGAGTATTGTTGTGATGGTTGCAGAAATAAATAGTAAGGCAGTCATAGAGTAAAGAATGATTAAACAAAACCGGGGAATAAGATGCTAAATTTAACGAAAAACCTCAAAATAATTTTGAGTGGTTTTGTTATGACTTAGTTCTCAGAATCTAACGCAACAACGCTGGAGATGCTTAAATTTTGTAAAAGGCAACCCTCTTGCTGTGACTATGTTGTGTCTGTTGTACTTTTTTTTGTTGATGAAAAAGTGATTTGCGAAATCAAAAAAAGACCTCTTTTAATAAGAAGAGGTATTTTGATACTGTTACCACAGGAGGGGGTCACGTCTCCGTCAAAGATTTTGGAAAAAAATAAGCTAATATCCTTTCGGTAGGGAAATTTTTTTACCAAGAACATGAAATGGGCGGGAAGTGATTCTGTCAACAACAGAACGCACAAAGGCATCGAAACTGTCCATGTCAACATTATCACGAATCATTCGAGTGCGGACATGGTCCAAAGTGCGCGTAAAATCATTGTGATATTTTTGGTTGAGATCTTTCCAGTGAATGTCGTTCAAGCATTGTGAATAGATAGTAGAAAAAGGAAGCTCATTCACGAGCATGAGAAAAGAAATCGCTGGGTACCCAAGGTATCCAACATAATACGAAGCATTATCATTGCACATGATTGCGTGAGATTTTTTATCCCACACAACAGTATAAAATTTTTTTCGACTAGAAGAATATACTTTTCATAAAGATTTCGAAACAACATCAACACGACCATCAGCAACAGATCCTAATGCTTCATACACCTTTATGGTTGGAGGTGTTTGCCAGACCATAAAAAGTTACGATAAAAAATATTGTGCCCCCGGAGAGAATTGAACTCCCATTAAAGGCTTAGAAGTCCCTTGTTCTATCCATTGAACTACGGGGGCAGAGTGTTGTTGGTGACTGAATCTTAACCAAAGATCAAGAAAACCAAAGATCAAAAGAGTCAGAAAAATCACTGTGCGCGCGGAGGGAATCGAACCCCCAACCGTTAGCTTAAGAGGCTACTGCTCTGCCGATTGAGCTACGCGCGCAAAAAAAACGAAACACAAGTATCCTATCAAATAATCATGATGTCGTCAAAGGAAAAAATAACAGGTGAAAAATTATAGACCGTTTCCTCGCTTATATTCTTGCCACTCACGATCAGACCAACCTTTTGGTTTCTCAGTAAGCTTGGCGACATCCTCAGGCTTGGGATATAAATCTGGTGAACGATAGTAACTACGAAAAATATCTTCACGAACAGTTCCGTCAGCAGAAGTGACTGTCTGAGTAAATGTTGTCTTGAGAGACCCATCATCACCACGATCGGTGATGTGTGGACCATCCATAGCAACAGAACGCCCATCGCTAGTCCCATAGAAACGAACAATCAATTCTGTTCCTTCAACAGCAAGCTGAATCAAGATGTGTCCAGGAGTGTTGTTCACGAAACGCAAGTCAGGACGAGGAACATAAATCGTAGCATCAAAACCAACAGGCGCATAATATTTTACAGGATAAGAATGGTTGCGACGAGCAGTGATTTCCAGACCACTAAAAATTGCAGCACGAAACAATGTTGTGGAAACCTGACATATACCACCACCAAATTCTGGCTCAGTGCGATTGTTGCGAATGACAAGCTCTTCTTTGTATCCGTGGTCGCCATCAACCGGCCCAAGAAGATCGACAAAGGATAGTTCTTCACCAGGTGCAAGGAGTTGTCCATGAAAACGACTTGCAGCTGTTTTGATATTGTAAATACGATCAGAAGAAGATCCAGAAAAATTAGAACGACCTTCGCCAACAACATCTGTGATACCAAGAGTTGAAATGTTGTGAGAGTCGACAGTGGGGGCAACGATTTCGATGGCCATAGAGACAGCTCCGGGAGAAGCAAGAAAATTGGCAGAAGAACTCTCAGAAAGAAACGTAACAATGCGGTCAGCTGTTTCTGAAATATTCAAATTGACACCATCCTTACTTGAAGAAAGAACAGAGAGTTGCCCGTCACGCATTTCAAAAGTGGCATTGACAGGTTCTTTGTGGACAAATCGAGCAGTGTCTTGGAGGTATTCTGAAACGCGAGAACGATCAACAGTTAAATGTGTCTCAACCATGGTGTGTTCACGCAATCGGGAAGTCAGAAGGAATTGACACAAATCATCACCAGGAAAGGTGCATGCATGATAATTCTCAATCTCAGAATAGTATGATGGTTCACCAAGGAAAAGACGTGAGGAAAAAGTGAGCCAAGTGGAAGCTTCTTGCCGAACGACAGGTTCAGAGTAGTCTGAACCACCTTCCAACACAAACAATACATCCTCTGATGAGGATCTATCAGATGCAAAAACAATGGCAGGAGACAAAACAAAGGTCAAGAAAATGGGTAGTATAAAAGATGGGAAAAAGCGAGGCATAAGAAATCTGATCGCAAAAGAGATCATTAAATAAGAAAAGAAAGCCGTTGCTCCAGCAACGGCCAACAGACACAAAAAGATTTGCTGAAAAAAAACAATACTTAAAAACCACGAACCTGAATTTTGCGCATCTTGTGCACATCAGCTTTTGGAAGACGAATAGTAAGAATCCCATTCTTCAAAGAAGCCTCCGCTTTTTCCGCAACAACGTCAACAGGCAGTACAACAGATCGCGAAAAAGAACCCCAGTAACACTCCTGGTAGTAATAATCTTCACTGGTAACCTCCTCTTCAAGTCGGCGTTCACCTTTGATCGTGATCATGTCGTTGTTAATGGCAACATCAAGATCCTCAGGTTTCACGCCAGCAATCGTTGATTTGATGACAATCTCTGACTCAGTTTGGAAAACATCAATCGTGAGTTGCCCTTCACCATCATTGTTTTGTGTCTCGGGAACCCAGCGATTTTCCTCGTGCATTGGTTGAGAAATGTGTTGTTGCTGTTGTTGGCGAGGAGCATAATCTTGCTGATCAGACACACCCATTTCAATATTTTCGGACTGATCATCGTCAGAATAAATCGGCATGGACATGTCTTGTTGAAGCTCGTCACCAGACTGGGAACCTGTTAGGCGGGAAAAAAATGAACGTTTTTCTTGTGGCATAGTAATAAGTGCAATTAAGGTCAGTTTATTTGAATCAATTATAACAGTATTAACAAAACATGTGCAAGTAGTGTGCTGTAAAAGATGTTGTACAGCAAAGTCAATATCAAAAAAAGATAAAAATCAAGAAGAACGTGATCCGTAAGAAGAGATGCGATATGACAGAAAAAGCAAGAAGAGAGAGATGATTACACCAGAGACAGTAGAGAGGAGTAAGGATTGTGCAAGTGTGTTATATCCCCAATGTACAAGAAATGCGACCAAAAGAGAAAAGATGGGGAATATAGCGTGGTCTGACAAACGACGAAGACCAGAAAGCAAAAGGACTGTTGTAGAAAAGTGCAAGAGAAAAATAACGCCAGCAAGAAGGATGGACGCAGAAGACATTACAAGAAAGAGTTCGTACAAAGAGAAGCCAACACCAAAGAAGAGCGCTGCAAGGAAGTTATTCAAAGGAAGATTTTTCCCGCGCAAACTTGAAATGGCAGCAAACAACGCAAGGAGTTTTGCAAACTCTTCGATGGCAACACTCACAGGCATGGAAAACGTCGAAGCAGAGTTAGAAAGGTCTTGAAGGGAAAGTGTAGAGACGGAAAAAAACAAAGAGAAGTTTAAAAAAAGGACCTGTGTGACCAGTGCAAGGAAGCTGGCAAAAATGCCAAAAAACAAAAAGACAAAAAAAGCATGCCGCATACACAATTAGTGTAAAAAAATAATCACAAGACTTCTGCATCTGACACTGTCCTGACAGCTTAAAAAATGCTTCTCATCCAGTGCCAAGACTCTCTCCAACATCAATGGCAATTGCACGGGACAAATCAGAGAACAGGCTGAAAAAAAGTATATTAATACAGATTAGTACGAATTATACTCAAACGCATAAATCTTAAATCCAACCATGAATACGAGGAAAAAATGTGACACGAAAAGTCTGTGCGCGTAGAAAAGCAAAGAGAAAACTATACAGGAAGGGAGTCGTGTTCAGAAACAAGTTGAGATAATCGTGACTGAGCGTCAGACAAGCTCTCGCGTTCTTTGGCAACAACATGAGCGGGAGCTTTTTGCGCAAACGGACCAGAAAGTCGAGAGGAAAGACCGGAAATATATTTCTCCACAGAGGCAATTTCTTTGTCTAGTCGAGACCGTTCAGCATCAAAGTCAACGACTCCAGAAAGATGGACATGCATTTTAAGATCTCCAGACAAGAAAGAAGCACTATTTTCTGGAGCAGAATCGTTAAGGCCAATTCGTTCAACGGAGGCAATGCGACCCAGTCGGCAAATGATGTCGTTGTGAATAACAGTATTAGGATTAGTGGCAATGGTAACCGTCAGTAGTTCAGAAGGTGCAATGCGATAAGTGGAACGAATATTTCGAATTGCACTAACAAGAGCTACGGTGTTTTCAAAAGAAAAAGTTTCGAAAGAGCCGAAAGAAGAATGAAATTTTTTTGCATTAGGATATTGTTCTGTCATGAGCATGTGTTCGGTTCCAAGGAGTGACTGCCACAAAGTCTCTGTGACAAAAGGCATGAAAGGGTGCCACAGACGAAGTAGTGTCTGAAACACAAACGTCAAAACGTAATCATTCTTTTCAATTTTATGCACTTCCACGTACCAATCCGCAAACGTATTCCATGTGAAATCACGCAAGACTTCACCAGCTTGAGAAAAACGAAATGCGTCAATGTGCAAAGAAACATCTGAAACAGTGCGAGATAATTTGTGTAAAATCCATCGATCAGCATCAGAAAGATCATCTGTCACAGAACCAATTTCATCAACACTAATCTTTTGTGAAAAAGTCTCAGAGTCAACGGCGTGCATAACATAGCGACCAATGTTCCACAACTTATTTGTAAAGTTTCGAAAGCTCGCAATCTTTTCCTCACCCAAGCGAAGATCGCTGCCAGGAGTTGAACCAATCACCAAAGAAAGACGAACAGCATCAGTGCCATAAAGTGCATTCATGTCCAGAGGGTTAATCACATTGCCAAGAGACTTGGACATTTTGCGCCCTTGTTCGTCACGCACAAGACCATGGAGATATGTCGCACGAAAGGGAATCTCGTCCAAAAGATACATGCTCATCAAAATCATGCGCGCCACCCAAAAAAACAAAATGTCATAACCCGTCTCCAAAACACTGGTAGGGTGATACGTTTGCAAGTCAGGTGTGTCCGATGGCCAGCCAAGCGTGGAAAATGTCCATAGCCCAGAAGAAAACCATGTGTCCAATGTGTCAGGATCTTGCACCCAACCATCATTCTCAGGAGGGTGGACATCGCAATAAACCTCACCGTTACGATACCAAACGGGAACACGATGCCCAAACCAGATTTGACGAGAAATGCACCAGTCGCGAAGATTATCAATCCAATGAAAATAAATTTTTTCAAAACGAGACGGAATCACAGAAACGTCGCCAGAACGAACAGCATTTTGCATCAATGTCTTCAAAGTTGTTTTCGTGCCATTGCGCTCAAACTCTTTGTTCACGTCGACAAACCACTGCTCTTTGATCTGTGGTTCAATCACACCTTCACCACGACTGTTCACCGCAATATTGTGAACATAATTTTCGTCAACACGCGCAACCAAACCTTTCGAACGAAGTTTTGCAACAATTTTGTCACGCGCATCAGAAATATTCATCCCAGAAAATTCACCAGCAATTGGCAAAAGTTTTCCATCATAATCAATCACTTGTTCCTTGTCCAAGTTGTGTCTTTGGGCAATGTCAAAGTCTGTGGCATCATGCCATGGAGTAATAGTCATTACACCAGTACCAAAATTCATGTCGACAACCTCGTCCTTAATAACCATCGCACTAATCACGCCATTGATCCATTCAATATTTTCAATAACTTGTCCGTGAGTGTAGTCCGCATAACGCTCGTCATCTGGATGCATTACAATATATTTGTCGCCAAATTTTGTCTCTGGTCGTGCCGTCCCAATTTCAAAAGGGCCATATTTCAAATAATAAAACGATGCACGTTCTTCTTTGCGTTCCAACTCATCGTCAGAAACAGTTGTCTGAAAGCGCGGGTCCCAGTTCACAATGCGAGCACCACGATAAATAATTCCATCACTAAACATTTTTTTAAACGCTGTATATACCGCTTCGTGACGCTTGTTGTCAAGAGTGTATGCCTCGCGACTCCAATCCAACGACGCCCCCATTTTTTTGCACTGGTTCACAATCGTGTCGTGTGAGTTTTGTGCAAATTGCTCAACACGTTTCAAAAAAGCATCTCGACCAAGGTCGTGACGTGTTTTTTTCTCATCATGCCACAAAAGACGCTCTACTTTTTCTTGTGTAGCGAGGGCAGCATGGTCTGTGCCAGGAATCCAGAGTGTGCGATACCCACGCATACGGTGATAACGAACCATAATGTCTTCAACAGCAAGCATGGAAGCATGACCAAGATGAAGTGTGCCAGTAACGTTTGGCGGTGGCAAAACAAGAGAAAAATAAGGCGCGTCAGGTTGTGTGACACCCTTGTCAATGCAGGTGTCAGGATTAAAAAAACCACTGGACTCCCATTGTTGATAAACAGTGTCTTCGTGTTCTTGCGGATTGTATGCTTTAGATAGTTCTTTCATATTGTCCAATCTATCACGCAAAAATGGTTTTTTCAAGAATTAAAGAGGGTTTCCATGAAGACCGTAATATAGAAGTAGAATAAATGATGTATTCACAAGCTGGAAGAGAAGAGGGGGGCAATTTGGAACAACGAGAAACAACAATGGTGTACAAATTTAAATAACATCAAGCGACATATTTGCGTGTGCGTTAACATGTTGCCAAGCTTTGTCTTTGGCGAATTTTTTTTGCTCAGAATTCATCTCTTGCCATTGATACGCTGCCACAGCACCAATCATTGCAGCATTATCAATGGAGTGCGCCATTTGTGGGACAACGTAATGAGCAATCGGAAATTTCTGAGAAATATTTTCACCCAATCGTTCACGCAACGAGCGATTAGCAGAGACACCGCCAGCAAGCACAACAGTTTTGGGATTATGCGCCAAAGCAGCAGCACACGTTTTGGAGACCAACAAGTCAACGCAAGCATTTTGAAACTCATGGCACACAGCGCCAACAAACGAATCGTCGGACAAAATATCTGGATTTTCTTCACATTTTTTTTGCACCAAATAGAGCGCGGCAGTCTTGAGTCCAGAAAAAGAAAAATCAAGATCTTTAGAATCAATCATAGGTCGAGGTAAACAAAAATCATACGAGCCAGAAAATGCATCAGCACGTTGTGAAACAACTGGACCACCAGGATATCCCAACCCCAAAACACGTGATGTCTTGTCAAACGCCTCACCAACGGCATCATCTTGTGTCTGCCCAATGATTTCATATGTGCAGTGACTGCGCATCAAAACAAGTTGTGTGTGACCACCAGAGACAACAAGAGCAAGAAGAGGAAAGACGTTCTCCTGCGAAATCGTGAACAAATCATGGTCGAAAAAATTTGCATAAATATGTCCAGCAATATGGTGAACGGGGATAAGGGGTTTATTGTGAACAAATGAAAGTGTTTTTGCAGCGGACACACCAACAAGAAGGGCAGGAATCAACCCGGGAGCATGGGTGACGGCAATAGCATCAATCTCATGCCATGACACACCAGCATCAAAAAGAGCTTGCTGACAAACAGGAAGAATATTTTTTGTGTGCTCGCGCGCGGCAAGGTTGGGAACAACACCACCCCACGAAGCATGAATCTCGACTTGAGACGAGACAACAGACGAAAGAGGGGAAAGGCCGGAATCATCAACAGAAACAACTGAAGCCGCTGTTTCATCACACGATGTTTCAATGGCAAAAATGCGCATAAGGAAAATAAAGAGAAAGGCTTGAAATTATGTCAAAAGTGAAATATAATAATATCACTATATAAAAAATATGAAAAGAGAAACCACAACAAAGCAAAAGAAAGTACCAAAGCTGATTAATCCATGCGACAGCAAAGCAATGAATGATCTGGACGACAATGAAGTAATTGTTCTGACACGTCAAAAAAATCAGGAATGTTATCAAGAGATTGTAAAACGCTATCAAAAGCGCCTCAGTGCATATCTCTATCACCTAGTTGGGAACAAAGAAGAGGTAGAAGATGTGCTCCAAGAAGTGTTTGTGAAAGTGTATAAAAACATCAAGAAATTTGACGTTAACCAGAAGTTTTCCTCGTGGATCTATCGCATTGCACACAACGAAGCAGTGAACTTCCTTAAGAAAAAAACACGAAGACGATTGGTGTCGTGGGAGGATATCATCTCGTACAAAGATCAAATGGCACTCCAAGAAGAGCAGGGACAGGAGTCATCAATGGATGTGTGGATGCGCAAAGAAAGACGACAAGAGGTGAAAGACGCAATTGCGAAGCTTCCAAAAAAATATCGTGCAGTTCTGGCATTGCGTTACGAGTGCGTTCATTCATATCAGGAAATGGCAGAAATTTTAGGAAAGCCAACAAACACTGTTGGCACATTGTTGCGCCGTGCAAAAAAAAGATTGGTCACAGTTTTAAATGAACAAGATGTGTTGTGAGAATCAAGCTACTTGACGATCCTTATCGGTGGAAGAAGAAACAGCAGTGCACATGACGTCATAAAGAGATTGAGCAAGCGGAGAAAGAACGTCAACAGTAAGAGAAGAACCGGACAGAGATTGTTTAAGTTCTGAAAAATCAAGATCAGAAACAGATTCGTCTGGATGTTCATGGAGGAATTTTTCAAAAGCAGTGCTGATTGTGGAGCCGTGTGTACCAATCAATGAAAGAACTCCCATGTCCACAGCATTTTTGGGCGCCAAACCACCTCTTTTCTCGCGCCATGAACGATATAGAGGAAATCGAATCAATATTAATTCGCTAAACTCACTCAAAGTGTCACTCCGCCTTGTATTTTAAGCCATTCAGAGAATTTTTACAATATTAGAAATACTTTTTTCGGGTTCTTTTTTGATATTATGTTCCCATAATCTAATTACTGGCTAACCTTGCGAACGGAGTTGGCGAGTAACTTTTTTGTCACGTTTTCGATTTCTTTCAATTTTTTCTCTTCAAAAATCATTTTTTAATAAATGTTTCCACCTTGGATATTGCCAGCCGTGCCAAAAGTCACTATACAAGAAAAACGCAAACTTTTTGCTTCCTAAAAACAATGTCAGGTTTTCCGAAAACTAAACGAACATTTAGTTCAAATTTCTTTCTCGTGACTTTTTTGATTTCCAAAATAAAATCTTTTTCAAATTGAGTACCCGTCGAACGAATTTTTGACATTCTTTCTGAACGATCTGCTTGCGAAAGTTTATCATTGAATCGTTTTTTCTTGAAATTTCTTTTTGCGTAATTTGTGGTTTTTTCCTCATAGCCCTGCCTCGAACACGTCAGAAGCAGAACTTTCAAGATTATTTGTGGATTTTTCGTCGAGTAGTTTTTTCCATTGTTTGATTCTGTCACCTTCAATCTCATCAATGCGCCAATAATTTAAAAGGGTGTCTTCATTGATGTTTTTAATTTGATTTTGTATTGCCTTCGCCCGAGAAAATAAATGAAAAAAGATTTTAGGAACAGTAACGCTCTTTCCTTTCATGTTTATTTTTTCTTGCCCGCCAGCCGTAAAAGTATCTCGTAAATTTGCGGACACGGCGTTGTACTCCGTTATCAAATAAGCTGCGGCTCTTTCGAATTTTGTCGTGCTTGATCCAAACATTTCAGGAAATAGAATCATGCAGTCAGCGCAAAAATCCCAAGCGTAAGCTCGAGAATAGCTTCATCAAAATTACACTCTAACATTTTTCAATGAATTGGAAATTTTTCGTCTACGATAACCTTAGATAAACGAAAGCCGTCAATTAGAGCTATAGGATTTTTACCTTCTTCGTTTGCTTCATTTAACGCTGCTTTCGAAAAATGACTTGTTGTAATAACGACTCCTTTAGAAAACGGCTGTAAACTGCCACGTAATTCTGCTACTTCTTTTCTTCCGACGGAGTGCAGCCAGCGCTTTGCCTGCACCTGCACAAAAGTATTTTCAAAAATCCACATACGCCCGCTTGTCTTAGCATTTACGTCAACACCGCCATCAGCGCTGTATTTGGTAACGCAAACTTCCATAAAGTCAGTATGAACTAATAAATCCTTAATAAAAAACTCAAACTTCTTTGGATCCATGATAAGCAATTTCCCCCGAACTTGCTCAATTTGCTCAAGATTTTCAACCAGCTCTTGTTCGCTTTCATTGACAATTTCATCGTCGCTTACAATATTATGCTTTCTTGATTCGGCGAGTATTTGATTAGAAATGTTAGTGTCTAACGATAGTGGGATAATTTGTGGGTCTTGATGAATTTTGAATTCAAAAATCCAAACTTTTCTAACCTTACCACCCGAGTCAAGTTGAGTGTCAGGATAATAACGCAGATATTCAAGCAATCCGATATACTTCCAACGTCTTGGTCCGACAGTTTTATCTCGACGACTAGCAACTAAGACAAAACCGTGAATTGGAAAGTTTAAATCTTTTTGATCAATTACGCGCTTGTTTACGCCTGCAAGCGTCTGCTCTCCAATCTTACCAGCCGCTGTGTAAGTTAAAATATCGTTTTCAAGTCTATCGTAATATGGGTTTTCGCCAGTAATATGAAAATCTTGAATTGAGGTCATTATTGCTACTCTCGCAACCACTCTTTATCTTGAATTGAAAGACGAATACCGCCAGCATTCGCCACCTTAAGCGTTTTGAAAATTTCCTCGTTTGAATATAATTTTCCTATTTCAAATTCCTTAATCATATGTTTTCATGATGTTGATTGCTTCTTGTAACTTCTTCGTTGCTTCATCATATTTTTGTTGCAATTCCTCATCATCAAGCGTTTCGTATTCTTGCGTAAGCAACGCCAAAGCCGTTTTCATAGCATAAATTATAATTTGTGCTTCTTCCTTTTTCATATTGTTTGTATTGCTTTATTATTGTTAATCGTAAGAAGACCTTTCACGTTTTCCGCCACGAATAACACGGGCCTAGTCCTACGAATAACTTCCGCCATACTCTGGTATAGAAGTCCTTTTTCGCTATTAAAGCCTCTACGTTTTCCAGCGTGACTGAACTCTTGGCATGGAAAACCACCGAGAACAATGTCAGCTTTTTTTGGAAGTGGTACATCAAACATCGCATTGTGCTTGTCGTCTAAAATATCGACAATACTACCGCAAACAATATCGTGTTTAAAATAGTTTTTGAACGTTTTGCACGCTGGTTCGTCTATATCGTTTACCCAATTTATTGCGAACGGATTTTTGTGGTATTTTTTACCATTTGATTCAAACCCGCCAATAAAACCGAGATCTAAACCACCACAACCAGCAAAAAGGGAAACAATCGAGAATTTGTCTTTAGTATTTTTTTCATAAAAATTATTTCAAAAGTTCGCCACTATTCACTCCCAACGCGCTGATTGTCATAAAGTCGCGCAAACACTGACTTCTTTTGGAAAAAATCATCAAGGGCGGCACTATGGTTTTAAGCTTCACGCAACAACAAACAGTTATGGACACTTGTGTTCATTGTGGTTTTCTGGTGCACATTTCTACGATGCACAAGCACTACCGTTTCTTGTGAACGAGAGTATTGACATGCTTGTCGGAGACACACTCTACGGTGCTTCCGTGATGAGAAAAAAGACGCATAATCTCTTTGGAATAAAAATTATCTCTCCACCATGGCCGAAGCAGAACAAAAAAGTCGCTACGCCATTTCAGAATTTTCTTCTCTCTGAACGTTCACGCATTGAGAGTGTTTTTGGTATCTTGAAACAACAGCTTCATATTGTAACGTCCTTTCCCAGATCGATTAGAAGATGCTTTGTTCATTACATGCGTACACTTCTTGGGTATCAGGTTTGTGCGTTAATGCGCGGAAAGTAGGTTTTCAGACTGGGGG
>JAGQLW010000012.1 GCA_020428995.1 Candidatus Moraniibacteriota bacterium
TTTTAGGATTGCTTTTGGAATAAGCTCTATTTTTTTATTTTATGCAAAAATACAATCATAAAACAATTGAGAAGAAATGGCAGAAGGTTTGGTCTGATGAGTGTTTGTATGAAACGTCGAATGAATCTTCTGGTAAAGAAAATTTTTATTTTCTCTCTGAATTTCCTTATCCATCTGGTAATCTTCATGTTGGACATTGGTATGCGTTTGCAGTTCCTGACATTTTTGTTCGTTTTAAACGAATGCAGGGTTTTCATGTTTTGTTTCCGATTGGTTTTGATGCATTTGGTTTGCCTGCGGAAAATGCAGCAATTAAGCATGGTGTGAATCCGCGAGAGTGGACTGAAAAAAACATTGCGTATATGACTGGTCAGATTGAATCGATGGGAGGTTCGTTTGATTGGTCTCGTAAAGTGATTACTTGTCAGCCGGAGTATTATCGTTGGACGCAGTGGTTGTTTTTGCAATTGTTTCAGGCTGGTTTGGTGTATCGTAAAGAAATTTCAGTGAATTGGTGTCCTTCGTGTAAAACTGTTTTGGCCAATGAGCAGGTTGTTTCTGGTGAGTGTGAGCGTTGTAATAGTGTTGTTGAAAAACGCAACATGAAACAGTGGAGTGTAAAAATTACGGATTATGCTGATCGTTTGATTGATGATTTGGAATCTTTGGAGTGGCCAGAGGAAATTAAGACAGCACAGCGTAATTGGATTGGGCGGTCAGAGGGTTCAGAGGTTGATTTTGTTATTTTTGGTTTTTCTGAAAAAATTACGGTGTTTACGACGCGACCAGATACTCTTTTTGGTGTGACGTATGTTGTGTTGGCACCTGAGCACCCACTAGTTTCTGTTTTGACGAATCGTGTGAAAAATTCAGATGTTGTTCGTAATTACGTGGCGCAGGCAATTGTTCAGAAGGATATTGATCGATTGTCAGACGGTCGTGAAAAAACAGGTGTTTTGTTTGAGGGTGTTGTTGCTGTCAATCCTGCAAATGGTGAAGAAGTTCCTATTTTTGTTGCTGATTATGTTTTGGGTAGTTATGGTACGGGTGCTGTGATGGCTGTTCCGGCACATGATGAGCGTGATTATGCTTTTGCAAAAAAATATGATTTGCCTGTGCGACAAGTTGTTGATGGTGGAGATGTTTCTCAATCAGCATGGACTGGTTCTGGTGTCTTGGTGAATTCTGGTTCGTTTGATGGTATGACGACGGATGACGCAAAAAAGAAAATCATTGATCATGTTGGGGGGAGAATTTCAAAAAAGTATCGTCTTCGTGATTGGACTGTGAGTCGCCAGCGTTATTGGGGTGTTCCGATTCCTCTTGTGTATTGCGAGTCGTGTGCAATACAGGTGCAAGATGAATCCACTGGTGTGAATAATGGAGAGGCGATTAATCCTGGTTGGTTTGCAGTTTCTGATGATCAGCTCCCAGTTCTGTTGCCAGAGATTGATGATTTTCGTCCTTCTGATGATGGAAAGTCTCCATTGTCTAAGTCGGCAGAGTTTGTTGAGGCAATGTGTCCGCGTTGTGGTGGTCGTGCGCTTCGTGAAACGGATACACTTGATACGTTTGTTTGTTCATCGTGGTATTTTTTACGTTATTGTGATCCAAAAAATGCAAGGCAATTTGCTTCTTCTGAGGCGCTTTCTTCGTGGATGCCGGTTGATTTTTATTCTGGTGGTTCGGAGCACACAACGATGCATGTTTTGTATTCTCGTTTTTTCCATAAGGCGT
The DNA here is from genome assembly GCA_020428995.1 of Candidatus Moraniibacteriota bacterium. Taxonomy (GTDB): domain Bacteria; phylum Patescibacteriota; class Minisyncoccia; order Moranbacterales; genus JAGQLW01. Next base: position 1,738 of record JAGQLW010000012.1, read on the forward strand.
TATTTGATCTTGGTCTTGTTTCTGAATCAGAGCCATATGTTCGTCGTATGAACAGAGGCATGATTCTTGGAACCGATGGACAAAAGATGAGTAAGTCTAAGGGTAATGTTCTTGATCCTGACAAAATTGTTGCGGAGCTTGGAGCGGATACGATGCGATTATATTTAGCTTTCATCGGTCCATACAATGAGGTTGGTTCTTATCCATGGAGTACGGAAGGAATCATTGGTATGAGGCGATTTTTGGAACGTGTTTGGCGATTGTTTGAAAAGGTTTCTAATGTCACGCCAGATGATTCTACGATGGTTCTTCTTCATCGGTCTATTGAGAAGGTCGCGCAGGATATTACCGCTCTTAAATTTAATACGGCTGTTTCTCAGATTATGGTTTTTCTTAATCATTTGGAAAAGAGTGGGGATGTTTCGCGTGGTGTGTACGAACAGTTTCTTCTTTTGTTGAGTCCGTTCGCGCCACACATGTCAGAAGAGTTGTGGCACATGTTGGGAAATGATGATTTTATTCATGTTCAGTTGTGGCCGGTGCATGATGAATCCTTGCTTCGTTCTCAGAATGTTGAAATTGTTGTGCAAATTAATGGTAGGGTGCGGGATAAAATTTTGTGCTCGTCTGATGCATCTGAAGAAGATGTTCGTTTGTTAGTGTTTGCTTCTTCTCGTGTTTTGCAGTATGTGGGTGATAAAGATGTTCGCAAGTTTATTTACGTTCCGAGACGGTTAGTGAATATTGTTGTGTGATTTTTCAGAAAGGAGGAGGTGGTTGTTATTCTTTTTTATTTTTTTATGTTTGCCGTTATTCTTGCTGCTGGACGTGGGGTTCGTATGGGTGATCTTACTACATCTGTTCCAAAACCAATGATTTCTTTTCGTGGAAAGCCTTTGCTTGAACACACTTTCTCTGCTTTGCCTTTGTGCGTGACGGATGTTGTCCTTGTTGTTGGGTATTTGCATCAGGTAATTGAGCAATATTTTGGCGATTTTTATGGTGGACGCCGTGTTCATTATGTTGTACAGAAGAATTTGAATGGTACTGGAGGGGCAGTTTTGTTGGCGCGTGATTTTGTTAAAGATTCGTCTTTTCTTGTTTTGATGGGGGATGATCTGTACTGTTCGGATGATCTTTTGTTCTTGTCTGTTCGTGCTAATTCCGTGATGGGTTTTTATTGTGATCCTGTTCCGTCCCGTTTTGACATGTGGTCTATTGAGAATAACAATCCTTCTGTTGTGAAAGATCTTGTTTCGGCAGATGGTGTTGTGGCGGGTTTTGCAAATGTCGGGGCATATCATTTGTCAATGGACTATTTTTCTTTTTCTCCGGTTGTGCTCCCTAGTGGTGAGTTTGGATTGCCACAAACACTTATGGCTGGTTGTGCCAGTGGAGGACTTTATTTTGTTGCTGCTTCTCACTGGTCTCCTGTTGGCACCGTGGAAGAGCTTTTGTTTGCACAGAATAATTGGTGATGTGTTTTTTTCTTCTTTTGAACAGGCTTGTGTACAAGATTTGTTATTTGTTTTTTTATGAAGCGTCAAAGAATTGTTACTATTGGTGGTGGTACTGGAAGTTTTGTTTTGCTTTCTGGCTTGAGGAAGTACCCCGTTGATTTAACGGCTGTTGTTTCGATGGCTGATGATGGTGGTTCAACAGGAGTTTTGCGTGATGAATTGGGGGTTTTACCTCCTGGAGATGTTCGACAGTGTTTGGTTGCGTTGTCAGACTCGTCTGATGTGTTGCGTAATTTGATGAACTATCGTTTTGATTCAGGTGGGTTGGACGGGCATAATTTCGGCAATCTTTTTTTGAGTGCTTTGGAAAAAACAACAGGAAGCATGTCTTGTGCTGTTCGTGAGGCTGCTGAAATTCTTCATGTGCGTGGAGTTGTTTTGCCTGTGACTGAGGGAGACATGCGTCTTCGAGTTCATTTGCGTGATGGAAGTTTTGTTGATGGGGAGAGTCATTTGGATGACAATGTTAACGTTCGTTGTGTTGGTATTTCTGATGTGTCTCTTCTACATCCTGTTAAGACCACTGATTCTGTTTGCGGGGCAATTCAGGATGCTGATGTTATTGTTATTGGTCCTGGAGATCTTTATGGTAGTATTGTTCCAAATTTGTTGGTTGAAGGTGTTTCTTCGGCAATTCGTTCCTCGTCTGCTCTCGTTGTTTATGTTTGTAGTTTGACTAATAAGAGGGGGATTACAGATGGTTTTGACGTGGACGATTATGTTTCTGTGATTAATCATTTTTTGGATGCTTCTCGTGTTGGTCGTGTTTTGGTTAATAGTGAGAACATTCCAGAAGAGCTTGTGCGTCGTTATGAGTCTATGGAAGGGTCTGACACTGTTGTCTTTTTTCGTGAGAATCGTCTTTCTCGTCGTTCTTATCGTGTTGTTCTTGATGGACTGATTGGATCTTTTCCTCGAGATGTTATGTCTGATGTAAGTTCAATTTCTGGGAAGCGTTCGTTTATTCGTCATGATCCCGATTTGCTTGCGCAGGCAATTGTGAATCTTTCTTCTTTGGATTAAGTTTGGCGGTGTTTGAATTGCTCACTAATTCTTTAGACTATAATTTTATGTGTGGCATTGTTGGGTATATTGGTAAAAAAGAAGCCGTTACTGTTTTGCTCGAAGGTCTCCATCACTTGGAATATCGAGGTTATGATAGTGCTGGTCTTTGTGTTTTACCTTCTGCCCACTCTCGAAAACGTCGTGCATCTGTTGTTCGTTCAGTGGGTAAGGTCGATGCTTTGGTTGATCTTGTTTCTAAAAAAAATGTTTCTGGTTTTGTTGGTATTGCTCATACACGTTGGGCAACCCATGGGCGTCCGTCTGTGGCTAACGCGCATCCGCACAGTGTTGGGAATATTCATGTTGTTCATAATGGTATTATTGAAAATTACCAATCGTTGAGAGAAAAATTAATTGAGCGTGGTTGTCGGTTTCGTTCTGATACTGACAGTGAAGTGGTGGCACACCTAATTGCTCTTGAACGAGTGAAGCATGATTTTGAAACATCTGTATATCGCGCATTGTCTAAGATTCGTGGTGCGTATGCTCTTGTAATTGTGTGCGATGATGATCCAGACAAGATGATTGCGGTGAAGAACAGTAGCCCGCTTGTTGTTGGTGTTGGGCGTGATGATTTTATTATTGCTTCTGATGTTTCTGCTATTGTTCAGCGTACAAAAAATGTTCTTTATTTGAATGACGGCGAGGTTATTGTTTTGTCTCGTGATGGGGAATATTCTGTTTGTTCTTTAAATCGTTTGGTGAAGCGTCGTAAGCCACAAGTGATTGATTGGAGTCCTGAGCAGGCACAGAAAGGAGGGTATGAACATTTTATGTTTAAGGAGATTTTTGAACAACCCCATGCTGTTGTCGATGCTCTTCGCGGGCGTGTTGTGATTTCTGATGGATTGGTACGATTGGGAGGGTTGCGTAGCGTCGAAGATCGCTTGTGTCAGATTAAGCGCATTGTGATTGTTTCTTGTGGCACGTCTTACCATGCGGGTCTGGTTGGTAAATATATGATTGAAGAATATGCTGGTGTGTCTGTTGAGGTGGAGTTTGCTTCTGAGTTTCGTTATCGCAAACCTCTTGTTGATAAGCATATGGCAGTGATTGTTATTTCTCAGTCGGGAGAGACTGCTGACACCTTGGCTGCTGTGCGTGAAGCAAAAAATAAAGGTGCTTTGACACTCGGTATTGTGAATGCTGTTGGATCTGCTATTGCTAGAGAGACTGATGCAGGTGTATATAATCATGCGGGTCCAGAAATTGGTGTTGCCTCCACAAAGGCGTTTACATCACAATTGAGTATTCTTGTTCTTTTGACCGTCCTTTTGGGTCGTGGACGAGACATGTCTTTTGTTATGGGGCAGAAAATTTTGACTGAGCTTGAACGCATTCCTCATTTGATTACTTCCATATTGAAGCGTGAAAAGGAACTGCGTGTGATTGCTCGCGCATATGTTAAAAACGATGCTATGTTTTTTCTTGGACGTAAATATCATTACCCGATTGCTTTGGAGGGTGCGTTGAAAATTAAGGAGATTGCTTATGTTAATGCACAAGGGTACGCTTCTGGAGAAATGAAACACGGTCCGATAGCGCTTATTGAAGATGGTTTTCCTTGTGTCTTTCTTGCGCCAAAAGACAGTGTGTATGAAAAGACTCTTAGTGGCATGGAGGAGGTTCGTGCACGTGGTGGTCGTATTTTCGCTGTTTCAACAGTTGGCGCAAAAGAGGTTTCTTCGATTGCAGATGATGTTTTCTTTATTCCAAAGACATTGGAGATGTTGACGCCGTTGCTTTTGGTTGTTCCATTACAGATTTTCTCGTATCATGTAGGTGTGATGCGTGGTTTGGATGTTGATCAGCCTCGTAACCTTGCCAAGAGTGTTACGGTTGAGTGATGGTATTTTTTTTAATTTCTTGTTTTTTTATGGATTTTACTTTTTTTGATGCTGTGATTATGGGGATTATTCAGGGGGTGACTGAATTTTTGCCTGTTTCTAGTTCAGGACATTTGGCAATCGCACCACATATTTTTGGATTTGAAGACCCTGGGCTTTCCTATAGTGTCGCACTTCATTTTGGTACGCTGATAGCTGCTCTGATCTATTTTCGTCGCGATCTTTTTGATTTGAGTTGTATGTTTTTTCTCCGTCAGAAATCTTCCATGGGTTTTTCTCCGTCGATGCCGTGGTTGTTTTTGTTGGCGACAATACCTGTTGTGATTGCTGGTTTTTTTGTTGCTTCTCCATTGGAAGCATCTTTACGTGATCCTTTCCTTGTTTCATTGTTTGTTGTTGTTTCTGGTGGGGTTTTGTGGTTTGCTGATCGTTTTTCTTCTCGAGTCAGGTCTCTTTCTGATTTGTCTGTTCCCGATGCTTTGATTGTCGGGTTTTCTCAGATGATTGCTTTGTTGCCGGGTGTTTCGCGTAGTGGTGCAACAATGTCTGCGGGATTGTTCTTGGGTTTTTCTCGTAAGGATGCTGCGCGGTTTTCGTTCTTGCTTTCGCTTCCGGTGATTTTTGGTGCAACATTTTTTGAGTTTTCCACACTTCTTTCAAGTCCTTTTTCTTGGTTGATTCTTGTTGGTGTTGGTGTTTCTTTCATTTTTTCTTATTTTTCGATTGTTTTTTTCCTTCGTCTTATTGAGCATATTCATTATCGTATTTTCTTTTGGTATAGTTTGCTTTTGGCTGTTGGTGTCTATTTTTTTGCATAGAACATGTTATTTCACTTTTGAAATATGTGCTAGTGTTTTTTGTTTTGAAAAGAGGCTATCTTTGTGTTAGGGTAAAATGTTGTTTTTTTGTTTTCTGTTTTTATTTTAATAAGGGCTATCATGATTCGTTTATTGTCTGGTGTAAAATTATCAAAGCAAATTCTTGTGTCTTTGTCTAAGGAGGTCAATTCTTTTGGTCTGTGTACGTCGCTTCATGTCATGTTGATTGGTTCTGATCCAGCATCAGAGATTTATGTTTCGCTTAAGGAGAAGGCTGCTAAAAAAGTTGGTATCGATTTCGTGTTGCATCGGTTTGGTGATGAGGTGTCTGAGTCGGTTGTTCAAGAAAAAATTATTCGGCTTAATTCTGATGATGCTGTCGATGCCATTCTTGTTCAACTTCCATTGCCAAAATCGTATGATACAGATCGTGTTGTTTCTTTGATTGCAACACAAAAAGATGCTGACGGTTTTCATCCAGATAATCGACGTGCGTTTTGTGACAATTCTCATGATGTTTTGTGGCCGGTTTTTCCTTTGGCAATTGTTCGTCTTTTGGATTTTTCTGAGAAGAATTATGTTGGTGGACAGGCTGTTGTGATTGGTCGTTCTGACGTTTTTCTTGATACGATGGCGTGCGCACTTCGTCGTAAGGGTTTGCGCGTGAAGAATGTTTCTTGTGAGGATGTCGTTTCTGGTAGTGTTGACGTTTCTCGGGCAAATGTTGTTGTGACTGCATGTGGTATTCCGAATCTTCTTAGAGCAGATCATCTTTCTGATAATGCAATTGTTATTGATGGAGGTGTTGCGCGTGTTCATCGTCAGGTTGTTGGAGACGTTGATCGTTCTTCATGTGAGCGCTCGCAGAAACATATTATTCTTTCTCCTGTTCCTGGTGGTGTTGGGCCAGTGACTGTTGCGTGTCTTTTGGAGAATGTTGTGCGGTTGGCTTCTTAGGGAAATATTTTTTTGTCATGAAAAGAGTGCTTCCTGGAATTTTCCTGGTAGCACTCTTAATTTTTTAATGTCCGTGTGATTCTTCTTTCTGTTTTTGGTTGTAAAAGAACTAGATTTGTTTTTCTTGTTGTGCCGCGGGAGAGACTCGAACTCTCATGATATTGCTACCACTGGATTTTGAGTCCAGCGCGTCTACCAATTCCGCCACCGCGGCAGTTGTTCCGAGGGGACTTTTTACACATTTGTCTTGTGTGCTATAATCCTTATTACTATGGCAAAGATTATTTCGCTTGTCAATCAGAAGGGTGGTGTTGGCAAAACAACGTCTGCTGTGAACTTGGCAACCTATTTAGCGCGGGCAGGGAAGTTTGTGTTGCTTGTCGATTTGGATCCACAAGGCAATGCTTCTTCTGGTTTGGGAATTCGTGTGAATGAGCTTCAACACGGGCTTTATGATACGATGATTGCTGGTGTTGCTCCTCAGAAGGTTATTGTTCGATATAGTGATTCTGGCGCTCCAGATGTTTTGCCAGCTTCTCAAGATCTTGCAGGGGCTGGTATTGAGTTGGTGCACGTTGATCAGCGGGAGTTTCGTCTTTATGAAGTACTTCGTCAGGTGCGTACGTCATATGATTATATTATTATTGATTCTCCTCCGAGCTTGGGTCTTTTGACAATCAATGGTCTTGTTGCTAGCGATGCCGTGATTATTCCTGTTCAGACGGAGTATTTTGCACTTGAAGGATTGAGCCAGCTTCTTGAAACTATTCGTCTTGTGAAGCAAAATTTGCAGCCAGAGTTAGAGATTATGGGAGCGCTACTCACAATGTATGATCGGCGTAATCGTTTGTCGCGTCAGGTTGTGCGTGAAGTGCAGAATCATTTTCCTGGTTATGTTTTTTCTGGTGTGATTCCGCGATCGGTACGTCTTGCAGAGGCGCCGAGTTTTGGAAAATCGATTTTTGATTTTGATTCGTTGTCTAAGGGCGCAAGGGCGTATAAGAGTGTTGTTAAAGAAATCATCGGGATGGAGCAGACAGCGTCATAAATTTTATTTTTTTTGCTTATGGCACGTTCGTATGGATTGGGGAGGGGTCTTTCATCGTTAATTCCGCAAAAATCTGATGATTCTTCGGTCTCTTCTGTGTCGCGTCGTACACCTTCTCGAGGTGGACAGGTAGAGACAGTGGGTGAGAAGGCAAATTATTTTTCTGCCCAATCAGTTCGTCGTTCAAAAGTTGATGATGCTTTGATTCCTTTTTCATCTGGGGAGAAAAAAGCTTTTTCCAAAGAGGGTTCTGTTCAAATGGTTGCTGTGAAAGATATTATTCCCAATACACAACAGCCACGAACACACTTTGATGAGGCACGTCTTGAAGAGTTGTCTTTGTCTATTAAGCAACACGGAGTGATTCAGCCATTGGCTGTTGTTGCACGAGGGGATCGTTTTGAGCTTATTGCTGGTGAGCGTCGATGGCGTGCGTCGCAACGCGCAGGGCTTACAATGGTGCCGGTTTTTGTCAGGGAGCGTATGGATGAGCGTGTGAAGCTTGAAGTGGCTTTGATTGAAAATATTCAACGTCATGACCTTGGTCTTTTGGAAGAGGCGCGTGCATATCGTAAGTTGTCAGATGATTTTTCTTTGACACAAGAGGAAATTGCTAAAAGTGTTGGAAAGAGTCGCAGTGTCGTTGCTAATCGTATGCGTCTTTTGGATCTTCCTGTTGAAGCACAGCGTGCTCTTGAAGATGGGGAAATTACCGAAGGTCATGCCAAGGTGATTCTTGGTGTGGAAAATCTTGAAAAACGTCGGGCACTTTTTGAGCTTATCGTGAAAGAAAAACTTACCGTGCGTCAAGCAGAAGAAAAGACACAAGAAATTTCTGTTCGCCCACACACACGGCGCAGTGTGAAGGACCCCGATATTGTTGCACTGGAGTCTCGTCTTCGTGATGCGCTCGGCACAAAAGTGCGTGTAACGTCTTCTGGTGATCGTGGGAAGGTTTTGATTGAGTATTTTTCTTCTGAGGAATTGCAAACACTGCTTGATCGTTTGAAGGTTTGAGGTGGTGGTTTTTGTTTGTTGTGTGAAAGATTGTTTTTTCTCTTTTCCTTTCTTCTTTCTTCTTTCTTCTTTCTTTCTTATATTTTAGGAGTAGTATGTAGCTGTGTTTGATTTTCAGACGCAGTTTTTTGTTCCTTCTATGGGAGTATATTGTCATGTCGTGTTATTGTGGTTTTGTTTTTTTGCGCCTTCTTTTCTTGCCGTTTTTTTCTTTTGCGGATGATGTTGGGAGAGCTGATGCTCTTGAGTGCAGGATTAGTTCTTTGCGTTCTGAAATTCAGCAGTATTATTCCAATTACGCTCTTTTAGATTCGGATGCGTTCTATGTTACGCATACGTTTGGACAATTTCGTGTTTATTTGGATCCTCAACGAGCAATTCAGGATTTGACGATGTATTATGTCACTCATTATCCTCGTAGATCTCGTGTGGAGCTTCGGTCTTTTTTGCTTGAGCATTCCCAAGCTAGTCGTGCTGTGCGTGAACGTCTTTTGGCTCATTGTAATGACTTAAATCGTCAGATTCGTTCTTTTGTTCAGCAGCGAGACGCACTTCTTGCAAGTAATTCTCGTTATTCGTCTTGTGGTGTGCGGTTGACTGATGAATATTGACGTGGCCTTGTGCGGTGGTTGGATGGTCAAACGCGATCGTGGAGGGGTAATTGGGGGTATTCTCGTAAGGGTTTGGCAAATGATATGCTGAGTGCGAATTATTTCGCATTTCACTATCAAGGTAATGAGCCAATTTGGAAGCAACGTGTTTTGTGTGTTGGTCGGTATCATAACCAGGCCACAGCTAATCGTTCTGATCCGAGACAGTGTATCAGACAATGTATTGAAAGCAATCGGTATATGTTGTGTCCCTGATGTTTTGATATGATTCTCTTCGTGTAGGAGTCGATTATTTTTTCAACTCCTTTTTTTTGTGTTTTTTGTGGTACTGTGGATGTGCTAGTTTTTATGGATTATTATTTTTATGTTTTCTTCGCTTCTTTTTTTGTTGGTTTGATTCTTTTTCTTTTTATGTTGTGCGTTTTTTGTTTAGCACTTTTTCTTTCGGATAATAGTGTGATTGATGTGTTCTATGGTCTTGCGTTTATTGTTGTTACTGGTTTTGCGCTTTTTGCGACGTGGAATTTTCAACCACTTGCGCTTTTTGTGAGTCTTTTAGTCTTTGTTGGGGGGGGCACGTCTGTCGTGGCGTATTTTTTCTTGTCATCGTGGCAAGGGGGAGGATTGGCGATATGCTCATTGGCGAGGAGAGTGGATGAAAAATGGCAGGTGGTATTTTTTATTGAGAAGTTTTTTTCAGGTGTATATGTTTCAATGTTTGATTGTTCTTCTCATCTTGCTGCCTGTTTTGACAACTGTTTATTCTGGTCGAGATCTTTCGGTTTTATCTTTTTTAGGTATTGGTCTGTGGATTTTTTGGTTCCTTTTTGAGGTTGTTGGTGATTGGCATCTTGAAAGATTTCTTGCTGATTCTTCCAATCATGGTAAACTTATGATGGGTGGGTTGTGGAAATATACATGATATCCGAATTATTTTGGTGAATCGGTGATGTGGTGGGGTATTTGTCTTATGGCATTTTCTGCGGTGTATACTCCTTGGTGGATTATCTTTTCCCCACTTTTGATTACATATCTCTTGCGTTTTGTTTCGGGTGTTCCTATGCTGGAGAAGAAATGGAATGGGCGGGATGATTGGGAGGAATATAAAAAGCGGACGAATGCTTTTGTTCCATGGTTTGTGAAGTCTGTGTGATTTTTGTGTTCTTTTGTCGTTTGATAATTAGTCGTGGAGGTGTGTGATGATTGTTTTGGCAAAGACATCTCGTGAGTTGGATTTTGATGCTCGTGTGAAACTGTTCAACTCCAATCCTCGATTGCTCATGTTACTTTTTGAGAGGTCTAGGAATGCTTTTTTGTCTTCTTTGTCGTTTGAACGGCAAGTTATTCTTATGCAGTTTCAGTGGCGACTTGATGCAGAGATGCGTAAAATGAAAAATCCTATTGTGCGCATGAATTATCTCGGAAATGAGATGATGTCTTTGGCGGGTCAGCTTGCTGAGGCTTTGCATGCTATGGCTTTTTTGCTAAAAGCGTTAGAGAGAGTGTAATGTTTTTCGTATTGGTGCCGGATGTTTTCGAACGGTGTCGAATGATGATTGAGAGTTCTTTGTAGATGAATATGTGAATAATACGAACTTTTTTGATTGTTATTTGGTTTTTTCTTTAATTAAGCATAGACAAAAAGTCTTTATTTTTTTCTTTACTTTTTTTGTTTTTTTGATACAAAGGAGTATAGTCTTGTGTACTTTTGGACGTTTAGCTTCCGCCTTCGTCAAGACTACGGCGGGACAGGCAGTTGGTTTGCTCCAAATAATGACAGGTCGTTGTGTTGAGAGGTGGTCTATACTTTTTTGGACGTTTAGCTCAGTTGGTTAGAGCGCTACATTCACACTGTAGAGGTCAGTGGTTCGAGTCCACTATCGTCCACCTACGTTCTGATCGCCACGGCGGACCAACTTCCTCTTTCGCTTGATTTTCGGAGGATTAATCGGTAGATAAATCCACTTTTCTCGTCTTCAAAGTTATGGAGGAGCGTGAATCGGTGTACAGATCCATTTTTCCAAAATATTTTTTTATGGCTTCTACTGATTTCAAACGAACTGTTGAGGATTTTGTGTGTGAACATTGTGGAAAATCTGTTTCGGGTAATGGGTATACGAATCATTGTCCACAGTGTTTGTGGTCCAAGCATGTGGATGTGTTTCCGGGAGATCGAGCGGAGATGTGTGGGGGTGCAATGAAACCAGTTTCATTTTTGAAAAATGGTCAGAAATATGTTCTTTTGCAGCAGTGCCAGTCGTGTGGACATGAACGATCGAACAAGTTTCTTGAGGGTGTGGATTCTTTTGATACTCTTTTGTCCTTGGTTGATCGTAAGGGAGAGGGTTTTTGATTTTTACTGTTTTGTTGATTGTTTATGTCTAAAATGAAGAAAATATTTTTTGTTTCGGTTGTTATTTTTTGTTTCTGGTTCTTCCTTTTTGTTTTTTTTCAGCCTTCGCATGACCGTGAGTGGGAGTTTGGTCAGGAGCTTTTGCCGCGTTTTGTTTTTCAGGATGATAATATTTTTGCTGTAGAAAATTTTCGTGATTTTGATTGGGAAAGCGAAGGTGTCGCTGAGTCTCGTTATGAGACACGTCTTTTTAATCTTGATGATATTGTTGGAACTGATGTGTTTATTTCTCATTTTGATGATTTTGAAGGCCTTGCGCACATTTTTTTGTCGTTTGGTTTTTCCAGTGGTGAGCGTTTGGTAGTGTCGCTGGAGACGCGACGTGAGGCCGGAGAGGATTTTTCTCCTTTGGGCGGTGTCTTGTGACAATATGAGATTATTTATGTTGTTGGGTCTGAGGCGGATATTGTTGGTTTGCGAACGGACATTCGTCGTGAACGAGTATATCTTTATGAAACAATTGCTACTCCTTGGTTGGCGAGAGAATTGTTATTGAAGATTTCTCAGGATATTAATAGTGTTTATGATCGTCCGCGTATGTATAATATACTTTTTAATAATTGTACTAATGCACTGACGCGACGTGTTGAAGATGTTTCTGATGTTAATTTCCCGCTAACATGGAAGGTTGTGCTTCCTGGTTATTTTGATGAGGTTCTTTATGATATGGGACTTATTGTTTCTGATGATGATTTTCTTCAAACGAAACAGAGAGCATTGATTGATAATTCTTCGGTCTATCGACGTGATCCTGATTATGAATTTTTGTTGCGACAGTAATAAATAAGGAGTTGTATTTTTTTTGTTTTTGTTAAGATTGTGGTGGAACATATGGTTAATTCGAGTGGTCGAGATTGTGAATATTGTGTGTGAGTTTGTTTTGTCTATTTTTTTTGGGCTTGTAGCTCAGTTGTCTAGAGCGTTATATTCGCATTGTAGAGGTCCCCAGTTCGACTCTGGGCAGACCCACCCAAAAAAGATTCCGCAAAAAAATCGGGGTTTTTGATTGTTCA
>JAGQLW010000013.1 GCA_020428995.1 Candidatus Moraniibacteriota bacterium
CGCACAAGACAAACGGTTATCACACAGTGTTTGGTTCTCCACGTATCATAGCATATTTTGTCCAAAGTATCGGTACAATATTCTCAACGGCAAGGCAGAAATCTTTGTTAGAAACACCTTGTATCGACTCTGTGGACAAAAAGATTATGTTACGATTGAAGAGATTAATATCCAATCTGATCATGTTCATCTCATGCTCTCTATCCCACCAAAATATGCCATATCTGAGATCATGGGTTTTCTCAAGGGTAAACTCGCTCTTAAGCTGTTTCAAGAACAGAAGTCTCTGACAAAACAATATTGGGGGCGACACCTATGGGCACGAGGTTACTGTGTATCAACTGTAGGACTGAACGAAGAACAGATTAGGAAGTATGTACGATGGCAATAAGATAGAGAGTCTCGAGGTTAGTTTACTAATATAAATAATAGAAAGCCTTCCAGGCTGGTGTTCAAACCACTACCTCGGGTGGTGGTAGTTGATTATTGACAGTAAAAAAGTGTGGTATAATGAAAAAACAATAAAAAAACAGCTATTATCTTCATAACCCTATGATTGTCTTTGATAAGGTTACAAAAGTATTCCCGGGCGACTTTGTTGCATTGGAAAATATTAATCTGACGATTGATACAGGATCGTTTGTGTCATTGGTTGGTCCTAGTGGAGCAGGAAAATCAACGTTGTTAAAAATGATTTATGCAGAAGAAGAACCTACTGAAGGAGAAGTGATTTTTTTTAACAGACCGATTAGTAGTATTAAAAGACGACTGTTGCCATATTTCCGACGTAATATCGGTATGGTCTTTCAAGATTTCAAACTACTCCCACAAAAGACAGTGTTTGAAAATGTTTCCTACGCGCTAGAAGTTTATGGAAAATCAGATGAAGAAATTAATGAGGAAGTGCCAAAGATTCTCGATATCGTTGGACTGTTGGACAAGATGGAAAAATATCCCGCACAACTTTCCGGAGGAGAACAGCAAAAGACATCGTTAGCACGCGCACTCATCCATCGACCCAAAGTGATTATTGCGGATGAGCCAACAGGAAATTTGGATCCAACATCGAAGTGGGATATTGTGCAACTTTTGCTTAAGATTAATGATTTCGGAACGACTGTCATTTTGGCGTCACATGACAAAAACATTGTGGACAAGATCGATAAACGCGTCATTGGCATGCAAGACGGCAAGATCGTTCGTGACACAAAGCATGGAAAATACACGGAATAAATAAAATAAAATTGTTTTGTTGAATTTGGATAAACGCTTATGAGACTTTTGAAACTTACACGAACAATTCAGGAAGGGTGGAATAATTTTTGCCGCAACGGATGGTTGAGTGTGGCAACAATTCTTGTGATGGCACTATCACTCTATGTTGTGGCAATTACTGTGCTTCTAGGAGTCAGTTTTAGCGTCATATCAAAGAATGTGCAAGACCGCATCAGTATCAGTGTTTACTTCAATCCCGACGTCAGCGAAGAAGATCTTTTGGGAATTAAAGAGAATTTGGAAGAATATCGTGAAGTGCGTTCTGTGGAGTTTGTTTCACGTGAACAGGCATTGCAAGAACTGCTTGATGGTGAAGAGGAAGATTCGACAATCAAAAAAGCTGTGGATGCAGCAGGCGGAAATCCATTGTTTGCATCCCTTGTTGTGCGAGCGCATGATCCAAACGACTACGACATGATCAACAGCGCAATTGAAGAGAGTTATTTTGCTGAAAAAATCAGTCACATTAACTTTGAACGCAATAAAGATGTCATCACAAGATTGCGCACAATGTTTCAGACAGCACGTAACGTTGGTTTGGTGACAGGCATCTTCTTTGTTGCCCTGGCGATCGTCATTACATATAACACCGTTCGCATCACACTGTATTCTCGTCGACAAGAGTTTGAGGTAATGCGTTTAGTGGGAGCATCCAATGTCTATGTGCGCATGCCATCAATCGTGGAAGGTGTCCTCTATGGTCTTGCAGGAGCAATGGCTGTGATGATTTTGCTTGGTGTCACGTTTTATGTCGTTTCACAATTATCCATTGGAACAATTCCACAAGGAAAGATTATGAGTGTATATTTCCAATACTTCGGATTAATTTTGCTTGGACTTGTGACTTTAGGAACAACGCTGGGCGTCATCAGTAGTTACATCGCCATTACACGATATTTGAAAAAATAAGGCGTGAAATAAAAATAAAAAAACTCCTGTTAAGGAGTTTTTTTATTTTTGCCAAGATGAAAACAGTGTGATATTCTCACCCAGTCGTTCTTTGGTAAACAAACACGGAGAAAAACATGGAAATCCATGCAAAGAAAGGTGGGGAGTATGTTTCAATCGGTCAAACATCACAAATTGAATGTTTATACGTCATCGGAACAGACGGTTGCCTGAGACAAGTTCAAGAGAGGTTTGAAACAATTGTAAAGATGATTATTGCAACTCTTGGAGAAATGGTTGTTGAAAGAAGAGAAGGGGTTGTTGCAAGAATCTCGTGTTTTGTGGAGGAAGAAAAATGCGTCATGGATGCGGAAAAATGTTTTGAAGTGCTGTTTGTAAATGCAAAAACACAGCGTTCGGTTAGTCAACCTGTCAAACTATGTCTTGCCAGAGACTATGATTTGTATAGTCAAAGAGGAAAAGAGCAATGGCAAGAAATATTCTCAATACATTTGAGATATCCGCCAGGAAAGAAAAGAGGTTCCGATTTGGAACTTGATCGGTGGGAGAATTCAGAAAAAGTGGGATGCAGATGAAAAATTGAAGCACAAACAAATTTATGAAAGGCGGAACAGACACCAAAGAGTCATTCCGCCATTTTTATTGATTTTTTTTTAAAAATAATCTACAGTAAAATCTGAAGCAACAGCATTGGGGAGTAGCCAAGCGGCCCGCCTCGCGTCGACGAGCGACTGCGAGTCGAGGCGGGTAAGGCAATGGATAAAAAAAGACAAATGGTAAAGAAAGGATTTGTATACATATTATTCAGTAAAAAAGACAAAAAGACGTACACAGGATCAACGGATGATCTGAGAAAAAGACTTGAAGAACATGAGAGAGGCTTGTGTAAATCAACGCGAAACAGAAGACCTTTAAGATTGATTCACACAGAATCATATGATAATCTGTCCCAGGCACACAAAAGAGAAAAATACTTGAAAACGGCAATAGGACGAAAAGAAATCAAAAAAATATTTGAAAATCACTGGGGAGTAGCCAAGCGGTAAGGCAACGGGTTCTGGTCCCGTCATCGGGGGTTCGAATCCCTCCTCCCCAGCATCATAATCTATCTTGATGATGCTACCGCAGAAACGGGGGCGACGCATATCATCCCTGGATCGCAATTCTTACCGTTCGTCGGAACTCCAAATAACGGAGGTACGTGGATGGATGGTCATCACGTGTTCGCCTCGCTTATCGACCAGTCAATTCCGATACCGATGAAAATCGGCGGTATCTTGGTTTTCGACAGCTTGGCATTTCACAGTGTCGGAATAAATGTGACTGACAAGACGCGTCGCAGTATTGCCATTGGCTATACAAGCGTCGATGAACTCCTTCCTGTTCAAGATAACACTTACCGAGAAGTTGTTTCGGGAGAGCGTCTCTATCGTGGAAGCGAGTTGAAGTGGGTCAACCTATAGCACCCAACCAAGGAGAAAAGAAGATGAACGTGACAGCTATTGTTCTTGCCGGTGGAGCTGGAACGCGTATGGGAGACGCGTGTAAGGAAGTGCCGAAGTCTATGCTTGCGTTTGATGATAAGCCGTTCCTGGAGTATTTGGTGGAATGGCTTATCGGAGCGGGTATCCGAGATGTTGTCCTCTCCACAGGGTTCCTTGGCGAATACATCGCATCCCACTTTGGAAAAGATGTATGGAAAAAGGAGGGTGTTCGAGTAGTTCGTGAAGAAGCACCGCTTGGTACAGGAGGAGCGATACGGTTTGTATCAACGTATGCAAACCAAGAAACGCTCTTCCTGTGTAACGCAGATACTGTGGTGGAAATAGACCTACCCACCACTTTCCAAGTATCTGCAATGATCCAAAAACCTATGATCTCGGTCGTTACCCTCAACGAAGGCGTACCGAACCAAGGGGCTATAAAGGTGGAAAGTGGGATTGTGACAGAGTTCCGAGAAGATGGCTCCATAAGACCGCTTACAAAGAATGGTGGAAACTTTCGTGCAAGTAGTACAGGATGCTATTTCGCTCAAAAGTCACTTGTCCTCTCGGAACACTTCAGCTACGGATCGTCATTGGAAAAGGAAATCCTCCCACGCCTCGTAGAAGATCGTCTCGTCGGTGCAGTAAGTAGTGGAACAGGCATCTTCTTCGATTTTGGAGTTCCTGAACGGTACGCTTTTCTGAAACAAAACACGTGGATATTGAGGAAGGTATACCGTGCTGGGTTATAATCGCACGTTTGTGCAATCAAGAACCTTACAACAAGTTAAGGTTCTTTTCTTTTTTGTCGGTTTTTGCTACGCTATAAGTACATTTACTCTCATATACTTTTATGGACAATTCTATACAGGAGTGGAAAGAACTCTCACGAGAGATG
>JAGQLW010000014.1 GCA_020428995.1 Candidatus Moraniibacteriota bacterium
CCTTACCAAAAAAGGTAAAGCTGGCAACGTATCCAAAAAACACCTGAAACAAAAAAACTAAAAACATTCGCAAGGATTAATCTGTGTCCACAGTGGCGTGCCTACCAGCCCCCCCCTGCTTTGCGAAATCACAGGCGAAGAGTCGTGTGGTGGTAATCCACCGTTTGAATCTCCTGAAAGAGACTCATCCGTAGGTTGGAGAGTCAAGCATATGAGTCCTCTGCGTTTTGTTCTACGGATTTGAACTTGGGCAGGATTGCGCCTCCATCCAGTAACTGGCATAAGTTTAACCCCTTGAAAAAGCGAGAAAAAAATATCCATTCAAAAATAAAGAACAACGTCCATATAAAACCTATTCTAAAATACAGTTAAAAAATAATCAAGATGGCAAAAAAATATTCAAAAAAATTCTGGATCATATTTTGGGCAGTGTCCACAGTTTTACTAGTGCTGTGGTACGGTTTTTTGCAATGGAAAGGGTCTTCTGACGAATCAATGAAGGTTCGTGTTGCAAAAAAAGCAATCGAATGGACAATTCCAAACGCGCCAAAAGAACTCACAAACATTGCAAAATTTGTCTTGCAAAAGGATGGAAAAGAAAGAACATATCTTATACTGTTGCAAAATAATCATGAACTACGTCCATCAGGAGGATATATTGGAACATTTGCAATTGTAAAAATTAAGGATGGGCAGATAACAAACCTGGAGACACATAATACAAACGTTTTTGATGGGCGTGTGCCTGATGTTGAATTGCCACCATACCCAATGAAAGAAACACTAAAGATTCCATCCTGGAAGATGCGTGATGCAAACTGGTCTCCAGATTTTCCAACAAGCGCAAAGAAGGCTGAATATTTTTATCACCTTGGTAAAGGTAAAGAGCAGTTTGATGGTATTATTGGTGTGACAACAAACATTCTACCAAGACTTCTTTCTGTGACAGGTCCAATTGAACTGGAAGGGAAAGCAGGGATATTCACACAAGAAAATGCAATCGACAAATTGCAAGAATATGTAGAGATTTCTTATCAAGACTTGGGAGTTGAAGAAGAAGAACGAAAAGTAATCATTGCAACACTTGCAAAAAAGATTGTGGAGAAAGTATCATGGACACATCCAATCACCATAGCAAAAATAGGTAATGCAATCGTAGAAGCATTGAACGAAAAAGAGGTTCAAATTTATGTGAAAAATGAAAAAGTACAAAAAGAAGTACACACAGCAAAATGGGGTGGAGAAATAAACAGCGATTGGACAAAAGACTATTTGATGACAGTCGATGCAAACCTCTCAGCACTCAAAAGCGACCGACTGATTGATCGCAACATAAATTATACAATTGATCTGACACTGGAAAAACCGCGTGCATATATGCAAATAACATATCGACACAACGGAACGCAAAAAGATTGGAGAACAACAGATTATCAATCGTTTTTGCGAGTATATCTGCCAAAAGACGCGTGGGTAGAAACAGTCAAAGGAGCAAACAAAGAAGTTGTCTACGAACAAGAAAATGGAAAGAAAGTGTTCGGTGCGCTTGTCCATGTTGGACTTGGAGCATCAAAAACGATTGAATTAGAATACGTGTTACCAGAATCAATAAAGAATGATTATAGTCTGTTGATTCAAAAACAAGCAGGAGTAGACAATGTGCAGACAAGTGTGCGCGTAATCAGAGAAGATGGTAAAGTGGATGAAAAATCATTCAACATGAAATCAGACACAGTCGTTTTCTAAGAAATTGTCTAAAAAGCGATCACAAAAAAGAGTTAAAAAAACAGGAAAAACACCTGTTTTTTTATTGGGAAAAAGAGGGGTTTGCTCAAAAAAAGACACAATGAGATAATGAAAAACAAAAGAAAATACTAACATAAAGACACTGATGAAATATAAAAAGACACAAATAGAGGGACTGTTAATTATAGAACCAGATATTTTTGCCGATGACCGAGGTCACTTTTCAGAGACATTCAGCACGCAAAAATATAAAGATATTGGAATTGATGAGACATTCACACAAGACAACATGTCACTGTCACACAAGAATGTGTTGCGAGGACTTCACTATCAAAAACCACCTTACGCACAGGGAAAACTTGTCAGTGTTCTTTCAGGATCCGTTTTGGATGTTGCTGTAGACATGCGCCAAGAATCACCGACGAAAGGTCAATATGTGGCCGTGGAATTATCGAGCAAAAACCACAAACAATTCTGGATTCCTTCTGGATTTGCACATGGATTTCTGTCATTGGAAGACGATACAATCTTCACATACAAATGCACGAATTATTACAACAAAGAATCCGAGTCGGGAATCAGGTGGGATGATCCAGTGATTACAATTGACTGGCCAACAAAAACACCAATTGTCTCCCACAAAGATCAAGAGTTGCCGTTGTGGAACGAAGTAATGAAAGAGAGTTCAAAATATTAATAACAAATACGGACTATGTCTATAGAAAATCCACAATTTTTTAGTTATAAAAATAGAGAAAGTGCGCCAGAAGCAAAAATCGGAAAAAAGAAAAAACAAATTCTGAAAGCAGTAACATTTATGATTGCTGTTGCAACAGTACCAGCAAAGGCATGGGATTTAAACCAAGATGGCTGGGAAAAAATGGACACTAAGATACAAACAGAGCTAAATAATCTGGGAGTAACGACAGGACTTTTGGAAAAATATCCAACAAAAGTATCTGCGTCAAAAGATATGACTATTACTGGAAGAGAAAACAAAGAAGAACAAAGAGATGTAAGCGAAGAAGTGTCAGATAACAAAGATGTGAATGATAATGAAGAAGATGGTGGCGAAACAACTTCTTTAGAAGAAGAAGTAGTCTCCCCAACAAGCCTCACTGCACAATTAACGATGACGGCATTACAAAATTTTGTTCCGGCAGTTGTGTCTGAGGTGGCTAGACAAAAAAAAGGAGGAGTAGAAGAAAGTGTGTTTAAAGACAAGGAAGGTATGGAAGAAGATGATCAGGGTCTTGAAGTTAATATCTCACTTAAATCAGGAGAAAATTATACAACATCTCTATCAATTAAACGCAGGGGTGCTGACTTAATCCTTGTCATCGAAAAATAAAAATTATGCCAAAACTACAATTGACCAAAAAAACGGCGGAGTATATTGCAAAAAACTGGAGAAAATATACGGAGGAACAAAAAGAAAAGATGCTGGATATTGCAAAAATGCAAGAAGATCTTATTGTTATTGAAAAAAAATTAGAAAAAGTCCAATTAGCAAAAGAAGATAATAAAAGAATATTGGACGCTGTAAAAATGATGAATACACAAGATCGACATGACATTGCAATGGCAATAAGAACAGACGCCGGGGAGCTAGTAGAAATTTTTAAGGCAAAAAAAAGAGAAAATAAATAAAACTATGAAATATCTCATAACTGGTGGGGCAGGATTTATTGGGTCAAACTTCGTGCGCCACATATTAAAAAATCACAAAGACGCAACAGTGACAAACATTGACGCGCTCACATATGCTGGCAATCTTGGCAATCTCAAAGACGTCGAAGAAGACGATCGCTACACGTTCATTCATGGAGACATCTGCAATCAAGATATGGTTGATGAGCTAGTAAAAAAGACAGATATTATTGTGCATTTTGCAGCTGAATCACATGTCGACCGGTCAGTGCGAGACGCAACAGCATTCGTGAAAACAAACGTAGCAGGAACTCTGACGCTCTTGGACTCAGCAAAAAAACATGGAAACAAAAGATTTCACCATGTCTCAACCGATGAAGTTTTTGGAGCTCTCAAAAAAGACGACTCGGCATTCACAGAAG
The DNA here is from genome assembly GCA_020428995.1 of Candidatus Moraniibacteriota bacterium. Lineage (GTDB taxonomy): Bacteria > Patescibacteriota > Minisyncoccia > Moranbacterales > JAGQLW01. Next base: position 3,819 of record JAGQLW010000014.1, read on the forward strand.
AAACGCCCTATGACCCGCGCAGTCCGTACAGCGCATCCAAAGCAGCATCCGATCATTTGGTGCGTGCATATTTTCACACACACAATTTACCAATGACAATCTCTAACTGCTCCAACAATTATGGACCTTTTCATTTCCCAGAAAAACTGATTCCACTAGCAATCACAAACCTCCTGGAAGGAAAGAAAGTGCCAATTTATGGAAAAGGGGATCAGGTGCGAGATTGGCTTCATGTCAACGATCACTGTTTGGCAATCGACAAAATTATAACAAACGGAACAATCGGAAAAACATATTTAATTGGTGGTGACGCACAAACAACAAACAACAAACTAGTTCGGATGATTCTGGAAATAATGAACAAAGACGAGTCATTCTTGGAAACCGTCCAGGACCGGCCAGGGCACGATTTCCGTTATGCGATCAATCATGACAAAATAACAAAAGAGCTTGGGTGGGTGCCAGAAACATCCCTCGACAAAGGGCTTCAAGACACCGTACAATGGTACAGTCAAAACAAACAGTGGTGGCAAGAAATAAAATCAGGACAATACCGTAAATACTACGAACAACAATATGGTGAAAAAAAATAAAACGGGCGCATGTCTAAACATGACCGCAAATTCACAAACTTTGTAGAAAATCCACAACTGATTCGTAAGACAATAAAAAACACATGCAAAAATCTATTCTCATTCTTGGTGCTCACGGCATGCTAGGGCAAGAAATGGTTAAATGTTTTCAAAAAGATGATAATTATGATGTTCTGGCATGGGATAAAGAAGAGTGTGACCTTGCAAATGAAAAAGAACTGTCAGAAAAAATAACCCAAGCATGGCCAGACATTATCATCAATTGCGCTGCATATAACGCCGTAGATCTATGTGAAACAGATGAACAAGAATGGCAAAGAGCACTCATGTTAAATGTGCAAGTGCCAGAAAAAATCGCAAAAATTGCCAGAGAACTCCAAACAACATTTGTCCACTTTTCAACTGACTACGTATTTGGCGGGCAAAGACCGCGCAACAAACATAGTCGAGCTGAAGGGTGTTGTGGTTCTGGATGTGCCGGATGTGTATACTACGGACCAGAAGAAACAATTGAATATTTTGATTACCGTGAAGATGATATTCCAAAACCATTGTCAAAATATGGCATTTCAAAATTAGAAGGAGAAGAAAAAGTGGAAAAAAATTGCACGGCATACTATATTATCCGTGTTGCACGCCTGTTTGGATTGCCGGCAAAAAGTAAGCTAGGCAAAAAAAGTTTCTTTGATGTCATTGCACAAAAAGCAAAAAATGGTGAAAAGCTAACCATTGTCGAAGATGAAATCGCAAACTTCACATATGCCCCAGATGTTGCAAAAGAAGTGCATTATATGCTTTCATTGGATGAAGACAAGGCGCAATACGGTGTCTATCATTTTGTAAACGAGAATCCAGCATCGTGGTATGAAGCGTCAAAAATCCTTTTAAAATATCTAGAAATCGATCGAAAACAAATCACGCCAATTCTTTCAGAAAGTCTAAAGCGTCCAGCACCAAGACCATCATCATCTGCGCTCATAAACAAAAAATGGCGACCGCTCAGACCATATGAAGAAGCACTCAAAGAATATATCCAAGAAAATAAATAAAATTGCATCCTGCAAAAAATACATCTATGAAAAACATTCAAAAGACCGACAAGCAAGTATACAAAGCGCTTACAGCAGAAATAAAAAGACAAAATGAAGGTATTGAAATGATTCCGTCAGAAAATTATGTTTCCAAAGCAGTTTTGGAAGCACTCGGGTCAGTATTCACAAACAAGTACTCAGAAGGTTACCCAAAAAGACGGTACTATGGCGGACAAGAAAATACAGACACTGTCGAAACACTGGCGATTGAACGAGCAAAAACATTGTTTGGCGCACAGCATGTGAATGTGCAACCGCTCTCAGGAGCTCCGGCAAATCTCGCAGTGTACAGCGCCCTCTTAAACCCTGGAGATACTGTGTTGGGAATGGATCTCTCTCATGGTGGTCACCTGACACACGGTCATCCCGTGACTCTTTCGGCAAAAATCTATAACTTCGTACGATACAAGACAAAAGAGAACGGAACAATTGATTATGAAAAGTTGGAAGAATTAGTGCAAAAAACAAAACCAAAAATTTTACTTGCAGGATTTTCTTCCTATACCAGACAATTGAACTATCGCAAAATTACAAAGATTGCCAAAAAAGTAGGGGCAATTTCAATGATGGACATGGCGCACATTGCTGGGCTTGTTGCGGGAAAAGCATTACCAAATCCAGTGCCATTGTTCGATGTGGTGACAACAACAACACACAAATCATTGCGTGGACCCCGTGGCGGGATGATTATGTGCAAGAAAGAGTTTGCACAAAAAATTGACAAGGCAGTTTTTCCAGGTCTGCAAGGTGGGCCACATATGAATAACATCACAGCACTGGCAATAGCACTCAAAGAAGCGCAGGAAAAACAATTCCAAAATTATGCAACACAAGTATTAAAAAATGCAAAAGAGTTGGAGAGAGGACTTAAAAAACGTGGAGCAACGTTGTGTTTTGGAGCAAAAACAGATAATCATATGGTACTCATAAATACAATGGAGAAATGGGGTTTGACAGGAAAACAAGCAGAAGAAACACTCGACGCAATCGGTATCACTGTAAACAAAAATGTATTACCAGATGACGTGCGCGGACCACTTGATCCAAGCGGAATCCGAGTTGGAACACCAGCAGCAACAACACGTGGAATGAAAGAAAAAGAAATGACAAAAATTGCTGTTTGGATCGATGGGGCACTAACAAATAGTATAAACAAAAAAGAGATTGCGCGAATCAAAAAAGAAGTGCGGACAATGTGTCTTCGTTTTCCAATAAACAAAGACAAAAAATAACGCCAATCAATAGGTAAAAAAATATGAAAGGAATTATTCTCTCAGGAGGTCATGGAACACGACTGCTACCACTGACAAAGATGACATCGAAACAACTGTTGCCAGTGTATAACCGCCCAATGGTATACTACCCACTCAACACATTGCTCAAAGCAGGGATTAAAGAAATATTGTTCGTAATCGCACCAGACCATGCTGGGAATTATTTAAATCTTTTGGGTTCTGGAAAAGAGTTCGGGGCACGTTTTACCTATGAAATTCAAGACGAACCACGAGGTTTGGCAGAAGCATTCATTATTGCTGAATCATTTTTGGATAATGGTCCAGTAACAATGATTTTGGGAGACAATATCTTTGAGGATGATTTTTCCGAAGCAATCAAAGGGTTTAAAAGTGGTGGGCGAGTCTTCGCAAAAGAAGTGTCAGATCCAAAACGATTTGGTGTCGTGGAATTTGATGAAAATAAAAAAGCAATTTCCATTGAAGAAAAACCACAAAATCCAAAAAGCAACTTTGCCATCCCTGGACTGTATATTTATGACAAACGTGTAGTCGACTTTGCAAAAGAAGTGTCACCAAGTCAGCGTGGTGAGATTGAAATTACAGAAATACACAAAAGGTACCTGGCTTTAGGGGAATTAGATGTTCAAATTGTTAGAGGAGAGTGGGTTGATGCTGGAACATTCGATTCACTTTTGAGTGCAAATCAATTGGCAAAAGAACGTCTTGCAAGCAAAATGATTATCTGACACACTGAGGTATGTGTTATGAGAATAAAAAAGTAAACCATTAGATGATTTAGGAATGCAAAAAAAAATAAAAAAAGCAATTGTTGCTGTTGCGGGGTCAGGGACACGTCTCTTGCCAGCAACAAAGTCAATGCCAAAAGAAATGCTTCCAATCGTGGACAAGCCGGTGATTCAGCTTGTGGTGGAAGAGCTGGTTGAAGCAGGGATTGAAGATATTATCCTTGTCACAAAGTGGGACAAAAAACCACTAGAGGATCATTTTGATCATTCATGGGCGTTAGAAAACGAATTGGAAAAATCTGGCAAAATTGAACAACTAGAAAAAGTGCGCAGACTTTCTGAAATGGCAAATTTTGTCTACGTGAGACAAAAAGGACCTTATGGAAACGGAACGCCACTACTCTCAGCGGCAAGCTTGGTTGATGACGAACCGTTTGTATACGTCTTTGGTGATGATTTGGTGAAAACAGAAACCTCTTTCACAAAACAGATGGTGGAAGATTTTAAGAAAGATGGACATTTGATGAACGGTGTCGAGCAAATGCCAGAAGAAGTTCTTCATAGGTATGGAATTGTGAAACTCAAAGAGGGTACAAATCAAATTGAAGATATTGTTGAAAAACCTGCACCGGGAGAAGCACCATCAAACCTGGCACAGTTTGGGCGTATGATCTTCAATCAAGACATCATCACAACACTTAAGGAAACAACTCCAGGAAAAGATGGAGAGCTGTGGGTAACTGATGCCATCAGAAACTACGTTAGAAACGGTGGTGTGTTTGTGGCAAAAACAATAACCAACGGGACATGGTTGACGACAGGAGATCCATTAAACTATATTAATGCAACTTTGTCCTATGCCATGGAAAGGCCGGAACTGAAAGAAGGAATTTTATTATTTATGGAAAAGTACAGAGAGAAAAAATAAGACAAACACAAAAAGGTAAAAAAATCCTATAACCATGACTTATGTACTGGTCATACATCATCTTTTTTGTGTTTGTGGTAATGGTTCCTGAGATTGTGACACACGAATACGGAACAATCTCAGAAGATCAAGTTGAATCATTGCTAATCTTTATGGTTGGAGTTGTTGGGTTTTCATTTTTTTTGGGGACACATCAAGCCTTGAAAAGTTCGTATAAACGTGAGACAGAATCGGAACGTGAGACATATAAGGCAGTACGAGAACTCAACTCCTCCTATTCATATATTGGAGAGGTGAATCGTAAAATGGATTTGCTTGGCGAAGTAATGATTGCCGTACCAACAGTGATTGTAGGGGGATTAGAAATGACAGATGAAAAGAAATGGAAGAGCATTATGGATGCTGTGGAAGTGCTAACACACACAAACCACTTTTCCTTACGATTTGTATCAGGCAAAGAGATAAAAACCCTCAAAGAAATTCAGCGTGTCCAAAACAAAGATTGCACAATCAACGATCAAGAACTGAGAGAAAAAATGTACAGCACAGTAATCGAAACACAAGATGGATACACAGTCTTTCAGTCACCATCCTTAAAAGAATCTCTGCGAGCATACATTATGGTAAAAAAAATATACCACCGCACAACAGATGAAAATCAGATTATGAAAGCTCTCTGTGCTCAAGCGCTTCTGCTATATATTATTTCTTACAGAAATAATCTCACACAAAGTCCAAAAAAAAGGATAAGATAATTAATTTTTTAGCAAAGACAATATGAAAGTATTATTACTCAAAGATGAAAAAAAAATTGGGAAAAAAGGAGAGATCAAAGAAGTTTCTGATGGGTATGCAAGAAATTCTTTGTTTCCAAGAAAAATTGCCACACCAGCAACAGAAGCGACTGTCTCGCAAATAAAACAAGAAAAACAGCAAGAGGTTGTCAAAGATGCACTGCAAAAGAAAGAAATAGAGACCATCATTGAAAAGATTGACAACAAATCAATCACTATTAAACGAAGATCACAAGGAGAAAAACTTTTTGGATCAGTGGATAAAGAGGCGATTGTCGAATCTCTTAAAAAAGAATATAATGTGAATGTTACAAACAGTTGGGTGAAAATAAACCATCCAATCAAGACGGTTGGTCAACATGATGTAACGATTGAGGTCGATTCGGGAAAGAAAGCAAAAATTACCATTTGTGTAGAAGCCGTGAAACAATAATAAAAACAGTAAAAATATTAAAGGGGGTCGCAATCAGCGACTCTTTGTCTTTTATAAAGAAAATATAATCCATATTCACCAGAGATATTAATATGAAGAAAAAAAAGTTCATCTTTGTGGTTGGGGGTGTGATGAGTGGCGTAGGAAAGGGGATTACGACTGCATCTATTGCGACAATTCTCAAAGCGCGCGGTTTGTCAGTAACAACACTCAAAATCGATCCATACATCAATGTTGATGCGGGAACAATGAACCCAACAGAGCATGGTGAAGTTTTTGTCCTCAACGATGGATATGAAACAGATCAAGACATGGGGAATTATGAACGTTTTTTGGAAAAAGTGCTTCCAAACGACAACTACATGACGACAGGAAGGGTGTACCAATCCGTCATTGAGCGTGAACGAAACCTGGAATACAAAGGAAAGTGTGTGGAAGTAGTGCCTCATATTCCTTTGGAGGTAATTCACCGTATTGAGAAAGCACAGGAAAAAGCCAAAGCAGACGTCACCATTACGGAAATCGGTGGGACAATTGGGGAATATCAAAATATTCTATTTTTGGAAGCTGCGCGTATGATGCGCAACAAATATCCGGGAGATGTGTTGTTTGTGTTAGTGAGCTATCTTCCAAATCCAAGCAAGGTTGGTGAGCCAAAAACAAAGCCAACACAATACGCCGCACGCACACTCAATGGAGCCGGCATTCAGGCAGATGTTATTGTCGCGCGATCAGAAATTCCACTAGACAAAAAACGCAAAGAAAAAATTGCTGTGTTTTGCAATATTAACGAGAACCATGTAATCAGTGCTCCAGATGTTGATACAATCTATGATGTGCCAGTGAACTTTGAAAAAGATGGGCTCAGTGACACAATTTTGTCAATTCTGAATGCAAAAGATGAAGCAAAAGAATCAGATCTTACAGCATGGAAGACACTGTCGCGAAAGATTCGCACATTAGAAAAAGAGGTAAAAATTGGAATTGTTGGAAAATATTTCGAGACGGGATCATTTATTCTCAGTGACGCCTACATTAGTGTTATTGAAGCAGTGAAACACGCAGCATATGCAAATGGTCGTAAACCAAAAATCGAGTGGCTCAATAGTATAGAATATGAAAAAGATCCAAAAAAAGTTGCGGAACTAAGTGATTATGACGGCATTGTCATCCCTGGCGGATTTGGTTCACGAGGAATTGAAGGGAAAATCATAGCAATCAAATACTGCCGTGAAAAGAAGATTCCCTATTTTGGATTATGTTACGGCATGCAGTTAATGGTCATTGAATACGCACGTAACAAAGCAGGGATGAAAGACGCACACACACCTGAAGTGAACGATAAGACACCATTTCCCGTAATTGACATTATGATTGAGCAAAAAGAACGACTCAAAAACAAAGACTACGGCGGAACAATGCGCCTTGGAGCATATCCGGCAACAGTAAAGAAGGGAACAATTGCACACAAGGCATACAAAAAAGAGAGGATTTCCGAGCGCCATCGCCATCGCTATGAAGTAAACCCAGAATTTATTGAAAGAATTGAACAAGCAGGACTCATTTTTTCAGCAACATCTCCTGATAAACATCTTATGGAAATTGCTGAATTGCCACAGAGCCAGCATCCATTTTTTGTGGGCGCGCAGTTTCACCCAGAATTTCAGACATCACCTTTTGCGCCACATCCACTCTTCCACGCCTTTGTCAAAGCTGCCAAAGAGCGCGAAGAGGAATAAGAAAAAAGCTACAACAAAAAAACACCTCCGCGTTTGTGCGAGGGGTTGATGTAAAAAATTATAACAAAAGACCCACCGGAAAAGGTGGGTTTTTTAATTCAAAAGATTTTTTAATCAATCAACGTGCACAAACTGACGAGGAACAAGCTTGCCAGTAAAATCACGCACACGACGCTTTTGAAAACGCACAACACCATCTGCTGTTGCAAAAAGAGTGTCGTCTTCACCTCTGGCAACATTCGTGCCAGGATGAAACTTTGTTCCGCGTTGTCGAATGATAATCTCACTCGTGGAAATGGTCTGTCCACCATAAACCTTCACACCGAGACGTTTTGAAATGGAATCGCGACCCAGTTTGGTTGAGCCACCCGCTTTACGTGTTGCCATAAGAAAAAATCGTTACAAATCTTGACTAAATCAATAAAATAAGCATTACTGAAGTGTAGCCGATAAAGAGGGGTTTGTCAAACACAAAAGCAAGGGTCTGTAAATACACCAAAAAAGCATATGAAAAAAGCACTCAAAGAAGCATTGGAGACAATCAGAGAAAATAGTAAAAAAATACTCTTAAGCTTCATAATCATCATGGGGGCAATAGCATGTTTCCAAGGAGGAATGGTATATTCAAAAGATCAAGCAAAGGAAAAACCTCTGGTTATTGAAACACCTCCAATGTGCGAAGAAGTACCAACAAAGCCACAAGAGACATTGTCAAAAGATAAGGCGACAATGTCAGAGACACAGGAAGTGGCAAGCACAGAAAAAACAAGCTGTTTGTACGTGGGGAGCAAAAACTCTGACAAATACTATCCCCCAAGTTGTTCATTTGCAAAACGAATCAAGCCAGAAAATCTGATGTGTTTTCAAAGCGACGAAGAAGCACAAAAGAAAGGGTACAAACGTTCGAGTTCATGCTAAAATAAAAACATAAGCCCGACGTTTACACAAATAAATAAAAGAAAACCACATGCCAAAAAAAGAAACAATCATCATCTCTCTCGGGGGATCGCTCATTATTCCAGAAGAAATCGACACAAATTTCGTCCGTCGTTTTCGAGAAATGCTTCTCAAACAAATTGATCAAGGAAAACGGTTTCTTCTCATTGTTGGTGGTGGAAAGACGGCAAGAAAATATCAAAACGCCGCTCAAGAAATCGACGAAGAAATCACAGACGAAGATCGTGATTGGTTGGGCATCCACTCCACACGACTGAATGCACAATTTTTAAGAACTGTTTTCCGCAAGTGGGCATATCCTCGCATCAACACAAACCCTCATGATCTGGAGGATTTTTATCAATGTACAGAACCAGTGATAATCGCTGCAGGGTGGCGCCCAGGCTGGTCCACGGATTATGACGCAACACTTCTGGCAAAATATTTAGACATCACAACGATTATAAACCTCTCTAACATTGATTACGTCTATGACAAGGACCCAAAAAAACACAAAGACGCACAAAAGAAAGAAAAAATGGATTGGAAAGAATTCTGCACACTCGTTGGTGACACATGGGATCCTGGAATGAATGCGCCATTTGATCCAATTGCGTCGAAACAGGCATCGGAAGAAAAAATGCGTGTTGTGATTATGAATGGAAAAAACATTGAAAATCTCGAAAACTATCTCAACGGGAAAGAATTCACCGGCACAACGATTGAATAGCAAAAAAGAGACAAAACTTTGGAAGAAGGCTAAAAAATAGATGCATCTATGACGGCATCTATAGACAGACTTCATTGCCTAGCATAAGATTTTTCTCGCTCCAGAGCTGAGGAGTTTTCTTATGGGAAAGATCACAAAAAAAACTCTATCCCAAAAAAAACGAACGTGATACAATAAAAACACTATGAAATATATAACAAGTGCAATCATTTTCTCAGGAGTGCTGTTCCTTTCAGGTTGCTCACTGCCTGGAATGGGGGGATCAAGCGCAACTGTTGGTCAATCAGCCATTCAACGCTCACTCGACGGCGGAAGAATTTTCACACCTCAAGCAACAATTAATGAAAAGACTTCGTTTGACAGTGCAAGTGTTCTTTCCATGACAATCACTGGTGAGCAAGGAGAGATCATCTACGCGGGGTTAGAAAGTGGCGGAATAATGAAATCCAAAAATCAGGGAGACACATGGGAAAATCTGGACTTTCCACCAGAAAAAGTGTACGGTATTGGCACGGCAGGACAAGAAATTGTCTATGCAATTGGACAATGGGAAGAACGGGGGCGAGCATACAAAAGTATAGACAGTGGAAAAAACTGGGAAGAGATTTATGCCGAACCAACAGGAGGAACAGTGCTTACATCAATGGCTGTCAATCCACAAATCCCAGAAATGATTTTCATTGGAACAAGTGAGGGGGTAGTGTTCAAAACAACAGATGCTGGACAATCATGGAGTGGTGTCGCAACAACAAAAGAACCAATCACAAGCATCATTTTTGACCCAAGAGAACCACGCACAATATATTTGCAATTATTCGGCAAAAGTGAATTAATGCGATCAAGGGACACGGGACGAACATTTGAACGATTGCAACCAAAAATCACAGAAAAGATAGTGCAAGTGGAAAACTCAGACAAGCCACAAAAAGAACCAAAAGAGAAAAGTGTTGGGAAAATTACAGCAATAGCAACATCACCGGCTCAGGCGGGTCTGGTCATTCTTGGTACAGAAAGTGGTCTTGTCAAAAGTGTCGACTATGGACAGACATTTGAACAAATGAGTGTTGTGGGTTCTGTGGAGGAAGTGCCAATCTCAGCAATCAGTGCTGACCCACAAGATACACAAAAAATCCTTTTTTCAGCGGGGCAAGAGCTGTATACATACAACAACGGTGCAATTTCACCAGCAAAAATATCCATCGGATCAAAGCAGTCAGTGCGCCTGATTGAAAGAGTTTCAAAAGCACAAGGTATTATATTCGCAGCAATGCGTGCACAATAAAAAAAGTGATCGTACAAAAAAACAGTAAAACGTAAACGACAAAAACAATGGAATACAAAGAATTAATAGACGAACGCAGTAATGATTTTCAAGAAGCAGTTGAACATGTGATTGGTGAGTTTGGAAAATTGCGAACGGGACGTGCCAACGCATCTCTCGTAGAAGACATTAGAGTGGACTACTACGGAAGTAAAACCCCGCTCAAACAAGTGGCAACCGTGAGTGTGCCCGAACCAAGACAAATCACAATTGCACCATGGAGTGTTGATTCTCTTGCAAACATCGAAGCAGCAATCAAACTGGCGAACCTAGGTGTGTCAGCATCAAACGATGGGAAAGTGATTCGCCTCACATTGCCACAATTGACTGAAGAGCGTCGCAAAGAACTGGTAAAGGTGGCGGGGAAAAAAGCGGAGGAGGCAAAAATATCCATCCGCACAATTCGCGAAGACGTGTGGAACAAAATTCAAGACTACACAAAAAATGGAGAAATCGCCGAAGATGACAAATTTCGCGCAAAAGAAGAATTGCAAGAAGTTGTCGATACTTTCAATAAAAAGGTGGAGCAATTGAGACAAAAGAAAGAGGAAGAAATTATGACGATTTAAGAACACAAAATAATAAATTAAAAAAAACAGCAATCGCTGACACTGTCTCAAAAAAGGAGGGAGGCAAGTGCAAGAAACATTGCTGTAAAAAGAAAAATGATTATCGGAACAATTATTCTGTTTATTCTCGTGCTCGGCATTCTTATTTTTGTGCACGAAATGGGACATTTTATAACGGCAAAACGAAACGGTGTAGGAGCGTATGAATTTGGTTTTGGTTTTCCACCACGTGCAATTGGTATTGTCAAAGACGACAAAACAAGAAAATGGCGAATAGTGATTGGCAGTAAAGAGCATTATACTGGAAAAAACACACTATACTCCCTCAACTGGATTCCGTTAGGCGGATTCGTTAGAATCAAAGGAGAAGAAGGTGGGCATGAAAATGAAAAAGACAGTTTTTCAGCACAATCAGCATGGGTGCGTGTGAAAATTTTGGCAGCCGGTGTAGTGATGAACTTTGTTTTGGCATGGGTGTTAATTTCAATTGTCATGTTTGTTGGTGCGCCGCAACCAGTTGATCCTGGAACGATGGACAAAGATGATGTTCATGTGCAAGTTCAAGCAATGACACCAGATGCACCAGGCGCAACAATGGGATTAAAAGTGGGGGATGAAATCGTCAAAGGGTGTGCAGAAAAAAAATGTCAAAAAATTAGTAATGTCGAAGATCTTCAAAATTTCGTCGCAAAAAATAAAGGGGATGAAATTTCATTGACAATCACACGTGGGTCCATAGAGGAAACACTCACAACAACACCACGTGTTTACTATCCAAGCGATCAGGGTCCACTAGGAGTGTCTTTGGTCGAAGTGTCATTCATAAGTTACCCATGGTATGAAGCAATAGCACGTGGTGCTGGTGCTGTTATTAACATTACGCTCACAATTCTTGGTGCACTCGGTGCGCTTATTGCCAGCTTGTTCACAAAGGCGAGTGTCTCGGCAGATCTCGCTGGTCCTGTGGGAATTGCTGTTCTCACGCGTCAGGTGGCTGATCTCGGATTTGTCTATCTCATGCAGTTTACAGCAATTTTGAGCATCAATCTCGGCATCATCAACATACTACCAATCCCCGCACTTGATGGTGGAAGAATTTTGTTTGTACTTATCGAGAAGATCAAAGGGTCACCTGTAAGCAAAAAAATGGAACAAAGAATGCATGCAGCAGGGTTTATGTTACTCATCGGGTTAATGTTGTTTGTGACAGTGTGGGATTTTCTTCGATTCAACATTGTTGAGAAAATAGGAAATTTGTTCTAAATTATGAAAATTTTTTCAAAAACAGACAATCAAAAATAAAAAAAATGTCCCGAAAAGAAATTTGCAAAATTGTGATTATTGGTCTGGTAATAATCAGTGCCACAGGTGGATACAAGAGCATGCACACTGCAGCGTTTGTAGATTCAGCCAGCAATATTGTAGTACCGTTGATATGGTTTGCACTGCTATCAGCAATAATTGCAATAGCAGGGATCTTGATGAGAAAAAAAACAGATCATGCAGTAATTGCTACAGCATCAATGCTCCCAAGCGTCTTTTTTGCCTTAGAAATAACACACGTAGTGATGCTTGTGGTGTCAACGATGATTATCTATACCGCAGTGAGACGTATTAAAGCAGACGCCGATGAACGAAAAAAAGTCCGTGTGAGTCGAAACATTAATGCAGGAATAGTAAGAATCAGTATGGCAGTTGCATTGGTAATTAGCAGTCAATACTTCATTTACCTACAAGAAAAAACAATTAATGATATCGTTCCACAAATTACAGATATTCCTGAAGCTGAACGCATCATCGATGTCATAACCACAACAATGAGTCCAAACATGCAAAATGGCGGAGAGACAACAATAGACAGCTTAACAACACAACAACAGGGACAGGCATCACAAGAATTTTTCAGTGGAAATAATCAAATAAATGGCGGAGAAGAATTGAAAAAAAATCTTTTCCAACAAGCAGGAGAAGAAATATCCGGAGATGAAACAGTAACTGATGTAATTGCAAAAATAGCAAATCAAAGAATCAAAAAATTACTAGGAGCAGAGACACAGACTGACCAAAAAATCACCAAAACAACAGCTCTGGTAATTAGTTTAGTTGTGTTTATAACAGTACTGTCAATCTATTCATTTGTGCGACCATTCATAGCAGGAACAGGATCCATGATCTTCACAGTCCTCAAGTGGACAAAAGTAATTGCAATAGAAAAAAAACAACAAGAAGTTGAAGTGATTGTTTAAGAGTCTGTTTGAAAAACTGCTCTAATGAAACGAACAGGCAAAGATTCTAGTCAAAAAAACTTGGAATTAGCACTCATCAATGAGGATTGCCAAAAAGTACCTCCTGGTGTATGATAAAAACAATTAAAAGTACAAACTCAAGAACGTATGTCAACAGATTTTTACGGCATTCTTGGTGTGTCGAAAGATGCATCTGATATTGAAATTAAAAAAGCATATCGCAAACTTGCACACAAATATCACCCAGACAAGAAAGATGGGGATGAAAAAAAATTCAAAGAAATCAACGAAGCATACCAGGTGCTTTCAGACAAAGCTAAGAGACAGCAATATGACCAGTTCGGATCATCTGGTTTTGAACAAGGTGCAACAGGTGGTTTCGGAGGAGCACAATGGGGTGGTTTCGGAGGAGCACAAGGGCACGGTGTTGATTTTGATACGGGAGATTTGGGGGACATTTTTTCCAGCATGTTTGGTGGTGCGCGTAAAGGACAGTCACAACGATCTGGCAGAGACATTCAGGTGGATATTGAGCTGGACTTTATCGAAAGTGTTAAAGAAACAAAACGGGATGTAAAATTATATAAGGCAGTCTCCTGTGCTAAGTGTAGTGGTAGTGGAGGCGAACCAGGAACAGAAGAAAAAACATGTCCAACTTGCAATGGAATGGGGCAAGTGCGTCAAACAACACAAAGTATTTTTGGTGCAATGCAACATGTAGCAACATGTCCAGAATGTCGTGGAGCAAAAAAAGTATTCACAAAAAAATGTACGAAGTGTGGTGGTGATGGTCGAACAAAAGAAGATCAAACGGTCACAATATCCATCCCAGCAGGAATTGAAAACGGTCAAACAATTGCCATTCCTGGATACGGAGAGGCGGGTGAGCGTGGTGCTCAATCAGGAGATCTTTTGGCAACAATTCATGTACGCCCACACGAACGATTCCAAAGACAAGGCGATAATATTGTTTCACAGCAAGCAATAAGTTTTACTCAAGCGACACTCGGTGACAAAATTATAACTGACACAGTAGACGGACCAATAAAAATGAAAATTCCAGCAGGGACACAACCAGGACAAATGTTTCGTATCAACGGCCGGGGAGTGCCACGAATTGACGGCCGAGGCAGAGGCGATCATGTGGTAAAAATAACTGTGACTGTACCGCGAAAACTCTCCAGAAAACAACGAGGGTTAATTGAAGAACTGCACACATATGAATAGAAATATGCTACACTACAAAAATAAAAACAATTAAAAAAACGCGATGACAGAAAAAAAGAAAGACAAAATCCTAATCATTGATGATGATGTGGAAACACGAGAGATGTATTCTGAGGTATTTACCAGTGCAAATTATGAAGTAATAGAGGCCAGTGATGGTGTAGAAGGATTAGATAATGCAACGAAAGAGTTACCAGATATTATTTTCACTGGAATCATAATGCCACGGATGGATGGGTTCACAATGATTGAAGCCTTGAGAAAAAACACGCCGACAGCAAAAATTCCTGTTGTAATTAATTCACATTTAGCAAGAGAAGAAGATCAACGTCGTGCACAAGATCTCAATGTGGACGACTTTATTGTGCGCGATCTCACACCACCACGAGAAGTGGTAGAGAGAATTAGTGCAATTCTTACTGGAGGATATTACTATTTAGATTTTGACACTAACACAAAAGAGGCGCAGAGACTAATGTCAGATTTACGAATCAGTAGTTTTTTTGCCTGTGAAAATGAACAGAAGATGAAATTAAAAATGAAATTAGTAAACACAAAAGAACAAAAATTTGAAGCAGAAATTATTTGTCCGGAAGAAACAAACGGGCCAACAGACACCTCGATGGAATAATGAAAACAGCACAAAAACAAATAAGACAAATGTGCAAGAGGCCGTTCAAGATATTTTGAAGGAACTACTGAAAAAGCGTGGTATTACAACAAAAGAAGAACAAGAGACATTTCTCAACCCAAATTATGAAACGGATCTCCATGACCCATTCTTGTTTCACCAAATGCACATCGTTGTGAAACGAGTTATGGATGCACATAAAAAAAACCAAAAAATAATGATTTTTGGAGATTTTGATGTGGATGGTGTGACAGGGGCAACAATTCTCAAAGAAGGCTTAGAAAATCTTGGCATCAGTGCTCAGGTATACATTCCTGACAAAAAAACAGAAGGGCATGGATTAAACATGTATGCCATAAACCAGTTTAAAAAGGAAGGCTTTTCTTTGCTCATAACCGTTGATTGTGGTGTGACAAATCATAATGAGATTGAACAAGCAAACAAAGACAAGATTGATACAATTGTCATTGATCATCACCATATTCCTCCGACATTACCTCCAGCGCATGCTGTGATTAATGCACAGATGAAAGAGTCTGGCTATCCATTTCGTGGACTGTGTGGAGCAGGGACAGCATTCAAAGTAATTCAAGCGCTTTATCATGAAATGGCACCAGAACGCATTGCAGAAACAAAGTGGTTGTTAGATCTAGCTGCAACAGGAACAGTGGCTGATTGTGTGCCGTTAATAGGGGAAAATCGTACAATTGTTCGTTTCGGACTGATTGTGTTAGCCAGAACACGCCGTATGGGTCTCAGAGAACTATATGATATTGGTGGAATGAAAATTGACGAATCAAACGTACCAAACACGGAATTGATTAGTTTCCAAATTGCACCACGAATCAATGCGGCTGGTCGAATGGCACATGCACAAATGGCACATGATTTATTAATTGAAAAAAATCAAGAGAAAGCTCGTGAAATTGCAGAAAAAATTGACCAACACAACAAAGATCGTAGAAAAATTTCAGACAAGATATCTCAGGCAGTATTAAAGATTGCAAACAAAGAATTTTTGGACAAAAAAATTGTTGTTGCTGTTAGTGAAGATTTTCCAATTGGAATTGTTGGTTTGGTGGCAGGACGTGTCGCCTCGCAAACAGCAAAACCGACAGCAGTCTTTACGAAAAAAGAAAAGGAAAGTCAGGGATCATTTCGTTCTGTACCAGGTGTAAGTATTATTAAGGCACTTCATGAATGTGAGGATCTGTTAGTAAAATTTGGCGGTCACGAACAAGCAGCGGGAGCAACAATTAAGAATGAAAACTTTGAAAAATTTGTGCAACGTTTAGACAAAATTATTACAAAAATGATGGGAGAGAAAATTGTTGTACCAGAATTAAAAATCGATGCACAAATTTCACTAAACCTCATGAACGAAGTATTGGCAAAAGGAATTGAATCAATGGCACCTTTTGGAGAAGGGAACAGGGAACCGATATTATTAATTCAAAACCTTATATTAGCGGAGACAAGATCTGTCGGCACAAGTCAAACACATGCCAAAGTAATGCTCGCACAAAAAAATATGGACAAAACAACGACACTTGATGGAATTGGTTTTAGTCTTGCGCAAAAATGCGAAGAACTCAAAGGAGAAATTGTGGATGTGGTTTGTACAATTAGCGAAAATCATTGGAATGGAAAAGTAACGACACAAGCAAAAATTATTGACATCAAAAAAAATGGAAAACATGAATAATAATGAGATTATAGTTTATACAGATGGAGCATCGCGCGGAAATCCTGGACCATCAGCCATCGGTATTTACATCGAAACACTGAAAAAAGAATACGGTGAAATAATCGACAACACAACAAACAATGATGCGGAATATCAAGCAGTAGTATTTGCATTAATAGAAATTCGATCACTTACTGGAAAGAAAAAAGCGAAAGAAAAAACAGTAAAATGCTACATGGACAGTCAGTTGGTTGTAGAGCAATTGAACCATCGATACAAGATTACACATCCAACAACACAAAAACATTTCTTAACAATCTGGAACCTGACACTTGATTTCAAAAAAGTATTGTTCGCACATATTCCAAGAGAGAAAAACAAAATCGCAGACAAAATGGCAAACATTGCACTGGATAAAAAAATAAACCAAGCGACACTCCTTTAAAACCTGCTTATGGTCTCATGTCAAGATATAAATTCCAGAATTTTGAGAAAAAATCATGAAGACTGAAACAGAAGATAACGACATTTTGACAAAGACTGAACAATGTGCCTACCTTGTCATCAGACAGCTAGCCAATATGCTGGAATTTTAGCCAAAAAAGTATTTTCTCTTACTCCTAAAAAGATCATGAAAAGGTTCTTGAGAAATGGCTCATAAAGAAGATAAAAAAGCAAACACAAACAGCGCATTGCGACAGGTTGGTGCCCAAGATATAATACCCAATGCGACAAAGAGTGAAAAAACAAAAACCAACATAAAAACAAACGCGCACCGATAATTTTGGTACGCTTGTTATGTATTCAAAAAAACATCCATGAAAAAAATAATAACATCATTATACCAAAAAGCCAGCGGATCATTTTTTGGACACTTGTCAAAAGATATTGGAATCGACCTGGGAACAGCTAATACACTGGTATATGTTAAAGGGCGCGGCATTGTCATTAACGAACCATCAGTAGTTGCCGTTAACAAAAGAACAGGGCAAATTTTGGCAATTGGCAAAGAAGCCAAGAAGATGGTTGGAAAAACACCAGGGCACATTGTGGCATCGCGCCCACTTATAGACGGTGTTGTGAGCGATTTTGAAATTACAGAACAAATGTTGCGGTATTTCATTCGCAAAATCCACAAAGAATCCTTTTCTCTTGTTCCACGTCCACGTGTTTTAATTGGGATACCATCAGGTGTGACAGAAGTCGAAAAAAGGGCTGTGATTGATGCGGCAAAAAATGCTGGTGTACGTGAAGCCTATCTTATAGATGAACCAATGGCAGCCGCAATTGGCGCGCGATTACCTGTAACAGAAGCTGCAGGGAATATGGTTGTGGACATCGGTGGTGGAACGTCAGAGATTGCCGTCATATCGCTGGGAGGAGTGGTTGTTGCACGAAGTTTGCGTGTCGCTGGAGATGAAATGAACGAAGATATCATTCGTTACTGTCGAGATGCGTTCAATCTACTAATTGGAGAGCGTAGTGCGGAAAACATCAAAATCAGTATAGGAAGTGTTAGTCCACAAAAACAAGAAACAACAATGCGTGTGAGAGGACGAGATCTTGTTAGCGGATTACCAAAAGAGGTCTTGGTGCACAGTGAAAATGTTCGCGAGGCACTATCTCATTCAGTAAGAATCATTCTCAACAACATCAAAACAATCATTGAAGAAACGCCACCAGAGCTAATTTCAGATATTATGCAAAAAGGAATTATACTAGCAGGAGGAGGCGGTTTAACACGCGGACTAGACAGATTGATTTCCAACGAAACAGGGATGCCAGTGCATATGATGGAAGACCCGCTTACGGCAGTAGTAAGAGGGACAGGTATCGTATTGGAAGACCTTGAACGATTGCGAGAAATCCTCATTGAAAATCAAACAGACCAACCACTACGATAAAAAAATATATAACACATAGAGACAAACAAAAAGTGGGTTCTTATGCATCAGAAAAATACACGATCACGCAAATTATCAATCACAATAAGCGTCTGCACAATAGCAGTTTTATTGATGTGGTGGAATCCACAAGGGTTATTGTCGCCCGCAAGGAATGTGTTGACAACAATTCTTCATCCCGTGCAGAAAATATTCTTTGTAAGCACACAAAAGATACAAAGCATAACAAGAGTAATCACCGAAATTGGAAGCATAAAAAAACAAAACAATACACTCAAAGATGAGGTTGCAAAATTAAAAGTAGAAAATGCCCGCTTAGCAACGATTGAAGAAGAGAACAAACATCTCAGGGCAGAAATTGGACTAAAAGAGAAAGAAGCAATAGAAGCAATGGCTGTAGAAGTTATTGGTGCAGACTCACAAAGTCAAGGTGACTGGATTTTAATTAACAAAGGAAATAATGTTGACATAAAGGAAGAAGCCATCGTAATGAGTAAGGAAGGGGTGTACTTAGGAAAGGTTGAGGAGGTGTTTCCAACAAGTGCACGTGTGATGCTGGCAACAAACACACAAAGCACAGTCGGAGCAATAGTAGCAGGAAAAAACATCAAAGGGATTGTTAAGGGAGAATATGGATTAAGCATGAAATTTAGCTTAGTCTTGCAGTCAGAACAGCTGGAAAAAGGCGATGTTGTCGTCACGTCAGGAAACAACAATGAAACACCCGAAGGATTACTATTAGGTACAGTACAAGATGTGCACCAATCAGATGATGCATTGTTTCTTGGTGCAGATCTCATCTCGCAAGTGGATATTTCTCAATTACGCATTGCGTATGTCATTAGTAAACAGCAGAAATAATGCGTAACATCTTGTCCTTTCTAGCAATAATACTAGTAATATCTGCAGAAACAGCAATAGTGCCGTTAATTCAAAAGGAAAACACTCTTCTGGCAGCACCAAGCCTAATTGTCTCGTATGCTGTTGCATTAGTAGTCGCACATGGCTTCATGACAACATGGAAAAAAATTATTATTATTGGTTTTGTTGCAGATATTGCACTGTCAACAATCATAGGTAGTCACATTATTTTACTAATTGTGTGTGCATACGGAGCAAATGTACTCATGCAGGGATTCGTAGTAAAGCAAAAAATATGGACAATTGTACTAATAACAGCAATGTCTCTCTTTCAAACAATCGCGACAACAATAATGTACCAGTTAAACTCAGTCATAAAAAACGATGCAAAAATCATTGAAGTAATAGTAAAAACAATAGAACAAATGAATGCTGGAGAAATTATTTGGGCGACAATACTGACAACAATAATAACAATGACATTCATCATACTAACAAAAAACATTAACACTTTTTTGTTATACTATGAGCAAACAGTCGATGTAAGACGGCATTCATAGAAAATTATGCGGATTAAACAGAGAGATAGCTACGAAATTGATGATGAAATCCTCACTCTAACAGAAGAGGAGGTTTCACGCATGGAAAAAAGTTTAAGCAAAAACTATTTTAATTTTTTTTGGATTGCTGTTATCTGCGTAACAATAGTTCTGGTTGGGCGTATTGCATTTCTTACGGTAGCAAAAGGAGAATATTACACACAAATAGCAGAAAGAAATAGCATAAGAGCAGAAACAATTCCTGCACCAAGAGGAAGAATATACGACAATGAAGGTGTTGCACTTGTGCATAATATACCGAGTACAGATATAATTATTGACAGGAGAAAAGCGCTAAACACAGAAGAAACAAAAATAGAGGTAGTAGAAAAAGTGGCAAAAATCATAAATGTTCCAGAAAAAGAAAAAATAATACAACAAATACAAAACGGCCTACAGTCCAATATTTTAATAAAAGAAAATATTACTCAGGAAGAATCTTTGTTGTTGGCAGAAAAACAGGATGAGATACCAGAAATCACCATGGTGAAGAATGCAACGCGACAATATACTGATAGTACAATTTTTTCACATATCATAGGATATGTGGGCAAAGTGTCTGAGGAAGAGATGGGTGACAAAGAAGATGCATACCTTTCAATAGACTATATAGGAAAATCAGGACTAGAAAAATCATACGATGCAATACTGCGGGGTACACATGGAGCAAAACGATTTGAAGTAACAGCAACAGGACAGACAAATAAAGAAATTGAGAAAATTAACCCAATCACAGGGAAAGACATTTTTCTAAACATTGACCACGGACTCCAAAAAAAACTCTTTGACAGAGTTGTTGAAGAAACAGAAAAGGTCGGCATAAAAACAGCCGCCGCAGTAGCAATCGATCCAAAAAATGGAGCCGTTCGTGCACTGGTAAGTCTTCCAAGCTATGACAACAACCTTTTTTCAACAGGAAGAAAAACAGAAAACTATCAAAGACTATTCAATGATGAGATGTATCCATTATTCAATAGGGTGATTGCTGGAGAATACCCACCAGCATCAACAATAAAAATGGCAATAGCAGCAGCAGCCTTAGAAGAAAAAATAATTACACCAGAAACAATAATTGAAAGTCGTGGGGGACTACAGGTTGGAGAGTATTTCTTTGGAGATTGGAAGACGCATGGAAAAACAGATCTGCGACAGGCAATTGCCGTCTCAAGTGATGTTTATTTCTATACTGTTGGAGGTGGATATGGAAACATTGAAGGTCTTGGAATCTCACGGATAAAAAAATACGAAGAAGAGTTTGGTCTTGGGGCAAAAACAGGAATAGACCTTTCTGGTGAGGCAGAAGGATTCATCCCGACAAAAGAATGGAAAGAGGAAAAAATCCAAGAACGTTGGTATGTCGGAAACACATACCATGCGTCAATTGGGCAGGGTTACATGAAGACAACACCAATACAAATTGCTAATTATATAGCAGCAATTGCCAATGGTGGAACAGTGTACAAACCACAACTGCTGTCCCACACAAAAGACGCGGAAAGTCTTGTTGAATATAATGAACCGGAAATACTGAAAAAAGTATCAGTGAAAAAAGAAACACTAGAAATCCTAAGAGAGGGAATGCGACAAACGGTCACAAACGGAACCGCAACAATGCTTAACGCAATCGAACAGCCAATAGCGGGAAAAACGGGAACGGGACAATTTGGCGGACAAGATGAAAAAACACACTCATGGTTTGCTTCATTTGCACCATATGACAACCCAGAACTCGTGCTAGTGATTCTGATGGAAGGCCAGCCAGCAAAAGTATCATCAAGCACAGTACCAATTGCAAAGGATGTGTGGGAATGGTATTTTGATCAAAGAAAAGGCGTTACGACAAATGGTGATGAAATGTAAAAAAAGGTCAATTGACACCAAAAAAAACTCCAGTATAATAAGACCAGTATAATAAGACAAGTCTAAATAAAAAAATAAATATCACATCAAAGCTAAAGATATTGTAAACATATGGGACGACCAATCACAAAAGCAGGGTATCAAAAATTATTGGATGAACTTAACGAAAGGACAGTAACAATCCGTCAAGAAATTGCACAAGCAATAAAAGAAGCAAAAGAGCAAGGTGACCTAAGTGAGAATGCTGAATACGCAACAGCAAAGCAACGTCAAAGCGAGAATGAAATCCGGATCACAGAACTCGAAATGTTGATCAAAGAAGCAGAGATTGTTGAACATGATGAGAAATCAGACTCAGTTCAAATTGGATCAAAAGTAACAGTAAAAAATGGCGAGAGGGAAATCCTGTTTGAGATTGTCAGTCCTAATGAAGTGGATCCTGCAAATTTCAAAGTATCCAATGAATCCCCAGTAGGGACATCTCTCATGGGCAAAAAAAAGGGTGGTGTGGCAAAAGTGCAAACTCCGAATGGTGTCATTGAATACACAATCATTGATATCAAATAAGTAAGCGGGCAAAAACAAAAGAAAAGAGACATGATGATATTATCTTGTCTCTTTCTTCATATACAATGTATAGTAAAGACATAATAACAATAAGAGTAGAAAAAAAATATGATAAAAACATTTGCAGTTTTATATATCACAACACTACTTGTCTTCACAATGATTGATGCGGTCTGGCTCAGTGTTATGACGAAACGATTCTATCAAGTCCACATTGGACATTTAATAACAGCGACACCAAACTGGACAGCTGCGGTCACCTTCTATCTGATTTACATATTTGGAATTGTCTTCTTTGTTGTATACCCGGCGTATATGGGAAACACACCGATAACAACCATACTACTACACGGTGCATTACTTGGCATCTTTGCGTATGCAACATATGATTTAACAAACCAAGCAACAATCAAAGATTGGCCAACAATTGTCACGGCAGTAGATTTACTGTGGGGTGCAGCACTAACAGCAGTTGTTTCCGCAATAGCAGTAGTCGTAGCCAAAACGATGTCATAAAAACCCAAAAGAGATCAATTGAAAAAATGGTGTTAATGGAAACGTATGAACACGCACAAAGAGATTGAGGAAATAATCAAAAATGGTGGAATGATGGCAGTCAATAAACCCGTTGGACCATCGTCCTATGACGTGATTCGTGCAATCAAAAAGATTGCACAAAAAAAAGAAAAAATTGGACATGCCGGAACACTAGATCCATTAGCAGAAGGAGTGATAGTAGTGGCAATTAAACGAGAGTATACAAAAAAAATTGGAAGAATTACGAACAAAGAAAAAGTATACGAAGCAGAATTTACACTAGGTCAAACAAGTGAAACAGATGATCATGAAGGGGAAAAAGTTGATACAAACAAGAGTCAGAGACGGCCAGAAAAAGATGAGATTGAACAAGTGATCTCTCAATATATTGGACATATCAATCAAACCCCGCCGGCATACAGTGCAATCAAAATCAATGGGAAGCCATCATATAAACGAGCAAGAAAGGGAGAAGTGGTTGAGATGAAACAAAGACCTGTATGGATTAAAGAAATTGTGATCAAAGAATATAACTACCCAACATTATCACTCACAGTCACAACAGGGCCTGGAGTGTATATTAGAGCCCTGGCAAGAGACATTGGAGAAAGTCTTAAAACGGGAGCATACATGAGCGCGCTCAAAAGAACTCGTATAGGGGAGTACACACTAGCAGATGCCTTAGATTTTGGAAAATTAGAAAAAATGGCACAGCCAAAAGATATTGATAAAAACCAATGACCACAATCACAATTCAAGCAGCTGACCTGGATGCAAAACGTATTGACGGAACACGTGTATACATTCACGAAATGCTCAAGCGTTTTGGAATACTTGCGCCAGAAAACCAATTTAATATTTATCACAGAACAACATTCAACAAAGAACTTGCGCCACCACAATATCCAAACTACACAATACATACCAAAAATGCACCATTTTCATGGACACAAACACGCTTTTCTTATGAGTTATGGAAAAACACGCCAGACAAATTATGGATGCCAATGCATGCACTACCAATCGTACGCCCAAAAAAAATGGTCACAATCGTCACGATTCATGATTTGGCGTTCAAGATTTATCCGGAATTATTTCCACCAAAAGATCGACACACAATCAATGCATACACCAACTATGCAGTAAAAAATGCCGACCGTCTAATTACAGTTTCCAACGCAACAAAAAATGACCTCTTAACAATGTATCCATTTCTGGAAGAATCAAGAATTACTGTGGTACATCATGGTGTGACAAAAGCAAAAAAAACCAGCTCAATAGAAAAAAAAGCACACAAGGTAATCTATAAAAAATTAGGAGTAGAAAAAGAAAAATATCTTCTTTATGTTGGAGCAATTCAACCAAGAAAAAATTTACACACGCTCATTGCTGCGTACACACAACTAAGAAAAAAATACGAATATAAATTAGTTCTTGCAGGAGAAAAGGCATGGATGTGGGAAGAAACAATTCAAGCACAACAAAACAGTAAGTACAAAGACGATATTATAATTACAGGAACAATACCTTTTGAAACCAGAGAAGCATTATATGCCGGAGCACTGACATTTGTGTATCCATCACTATATGAAGGTTTTGGTATACCAATCATTGAAGCTTTCAGCAGGGGGGTACCTGTTGTATGTGCTCAAAATTCTTCACTGCCCGAAGTAGGCGGTGAAGCACCAGAATACTGCGACGCAAACAATGTGGAAGACATGGCTAATGCAATGGATCGTGTCATAAGCAACCTTGGCAAAAGAGAGATAATGAGCAAAAAAGGACTCGAACAGGCAAAAAAATTCTCATGGGACAACTGCGCACAAAAGACACTTCAAACAATAGAAAATGCCCACAAAAAGAAGAGTTAAAAAAGCCCCTAGTTTTCTAAGAAAAAACGCAGCAAACTACAAAGGACCGACAAGCGAAAGTGAAAAAGGAGAATATGTAATGAATAAGCATTCAGCAGTACAATGGGTAAATGAAGAAATCCAACAGATCTTGAGAAAGAAGAGTTTCGGACCATTCGAAACAAAAGAAGAGGTTGAAAAACTGATGAAAAATCATGCCCAAAAAAAGAATGATGGAACCGTACGATTATGGGTAGTAATAATAAAACTCAAGCTTGCTTGCGGAAAATCACGGTTTTACGTCATTCCAACAACAGACGTGCCAAAATGGGAAGACTTAATTAAAAAGGAAGATAATATAAGTCTGTTTTGTATTTTTTTTCTAAAATCACTGTACCTAGAGGAGTCTAACTAGAAAAAAGTCAAAAAAAACCGTAAGGTGTGCGACGTCACATCTTACGGTTTTTCATTTTTTTGACAAAAAGTGGCGCCGAAATAATCATCAAAAAACAACAAAAGAAGAACAGTTACACCCAAAGAAAGTAGGGATGCAAAGAAAAAAGAAAATTGATATGAAGAAACAAAGAGAACACAAAACAAAAAAAGAAGCATGCTGGATTTAACAAAGACAGAATGTAATGCGAGTAAGGAATTTTTAGGTTTCTCACTACGTGAAGAAAGAAAAACAAAAGAAAAGAAAACAGCAAAAAGACAAAGAGATAAAAACCAAAACGGAACATAACGCGTCACAACCTCAGGTAAAAAAATCTCTGCGATAAGAACAGAAAAGTTGGCAAAAAGAAAAATAATCAAAAGATCGTGAAGTAACAAATGTGCAATACGGATAAAAGATTTTTTATCAAAAAAAGAAAACATAAGAAAAAATGAAAAAAATATCAAACAGAATCACCAAAACCAAACCGTAACAATACACGTTCATAAATATCACCCAGAGCCTCACGGGCATTCTCCCAAGAAGTATCACGAGAAAACGAGACCTTCATATGAGAAAGTGAAACATCTGCCTGAGAAAAAAATGTAAACTGATAAGTGTTTCCCAAAAAGTCTGACAATGGCACCAGAGGAACATCACAAGAATAAGAACGTGTCACAAAAGAAAACAGATCTTTCTCAAGATCACATGATGAAAACACGTTCAAACCATCAGATGAAACAGTGATTGGGTCTCTTTCAGACAAATAGGTCTGAGCCGCCGAAGTCGTCAAGGGAAACAAAGTGTTCTCAGAAAACAAAAAGTATTCATCCGTATCATTAGTATAAAAAACAGTGCCCGATGGATGAGGGGAAGAAAGAGTGAACAACCGCGTGCGATCATAGATACCAACATCTTCACCAGAAGCACTCAAGAGATTGTCAAACGAGTATCCCATGGATGAAAAAGTAATTGGATTATTAATAGGGTGCAAAATATTATTCTCAGTCACAAAAGCACTAATTCCATAGGAAAGAAGCGTTCCATTACTAAAACCAAGGAGGATTGGAGACACAACGCGATCTTTCAAATCGTCAAAAGTAACAACTAGGGAAACATCATTGGAAAAATGAGAGCGATACGCCTGCTCACTAACATAAGGAATCAGATCACCATTTTTGCCAACACGATAATACGTTTGGCCATCAAAAAGATGCATTCCTGAAACATACCCATTCTGGGAAGTAATTTTCGTGCCATACACAAATGACATCAGATCAATATCAGAAACAGACAAGAAAGAATCCTCACCATACCCAAAAGAAAGGACTGTGGAAAGAGAATCAAAAGGATAAAGAATGCCATCAGAAAAAAGAAAATAACCACCATCAAATTTGACAAGGGAGCCATTGGAAAAAGGCGCATATTCTTCTGAGACAGGAGAAAGAAAGGACAAGAAAGATCGCCTAGTCGACACAAACAAATCAGAGGGAAGGGAACCATCACGAACAACCACCCGAACGCGTGCTGTGTGAAATTCATCAGAAACAGCGCCGTGAATCAAGAGAGCATCATTTTGAGAAATTTTTCCACTATCATCAGGAACAAACTCATTGAGTGTCTTCGGGTGAGTAAGTCCATTTTTTAAACTGTTTGGTGAGTCAAAATCAAACGTCAAAATCTCTTGCGCAAACAAAATGCGCGACAAGACAAAGCAAAAAACAAAAAAAGCCCCCAACCATAAAAGTGTACGCAGACCAGTCAACAAAATACGAAAATTAAAATCTTGCATAATAATAAAGTAAAATTAAAACTCTCGCTTCAATATAACATTCTCAGTCTTAACCATTTTGAAACGAGGCAAGAAGAAAAATTGCGCACTACTCTGATCAGCATCATCAATAATATTCGTTGTGACATCAAAAGAATCAACGACATGCCACGAAGAATCATTCGAAACATAAACATCTTGTCGATTGCGTGGCACAATTAAATATACAGAAGAAAAACGATCAAACGGCACACGTAACAAATCCTCAGGATTAAAAATATACACTGCCTGCCGATCAAAAAACGAGTGCATCGGACCAGAAATCATAGAAAAAGAATCTCCCGAAACATATTTATCAATCAGAATGACATCAGAAGAGGAGAATCGCTGTGACAATAACTCAGTCTGATCCAAAAGAGTGGCATGTTCAGAAAAGGTAAAAAAATATACAGTGGAAGGAAGTGCGGACAAAACAAGAACAATAGACAGAGCAATCGAAAAAATGCGCACACGAGAGAAGAGGTTGCAAACGAAATAAGTTGCATAAAAAATAAACAACGGCAAAAGAGCAAAGACATACCGACGCAACACCCATGGATGGTCAGAAGATATCTGAGGATCAATGAGATAAATCAAAAAAGGGAGTAAAACAATAAATGGAATCAAAAGTAAAAAAGATTTTTTGCGTTGCAAAAACGCCAGCCATACACCAAAAAAACCAGTAATGAAAAAAAACAGCAAACCATAATTAAAGAAAATTACAAGACGATCTAAAAATGGTATCAAAAAATGCTCTGTCGGCGTTGAATTTTCAAAAGTGGAATAAGACACACCAATACCCAAAAATGCTTTAATAATTGTCTTATAAAAAGGTATCGCGGTCTCAAACGTAAAAGCAAAAAGGAAAACCAAAATCAGAAGTGGTAAAATCAAATAGACAAAAGGATTACGAAGAAAGAAAGAAGCTTTCTTAGAGATAAAAAACAAGACACCCAGACCAAACACAAAAAGAGCAATACCCTCAATACGAGCAAAAACAAGAAGTCCAGAGGAAAAAAGAAACAACCAATAATAACTCCTGTATCCATTGCGTGCAAAAAGAATGAGTGACAGAATGCTAACCCACACCAAAAACAACGCAAAATTTTCACTTAGTGTAAATCCAAAAAACCATGAAAAACTAAAAGATGAAACAACAAACAAAACACCTAGCCACGCACTAATGCGACAGGGAAGTAGTGCGCGTCCAAGAAGAAAAAATGATACAAGAAAAAGAAAGAAAAATACGGCGTTTGCCAAGGTAAAACCAAAAATACCAAACAAGGAAAAAAATACACCAAGCCACGCAATATAGGGAATGGGGAATTGAGGAACCAAACCACCAGAATCATTATAAAAAAAACCAGGAAAATTCAGCGCCTTGCCTGATCCATAGAAAGAAAAAAAAGATTCAACAACAGGACCATTGGAGACAAGTGAGCCATTCTGAGACAAGAGAATAGCAGCTGTAGACAAAGATCCTTCGTCTCGTCCGGTAAAAACTGTGGGGGTGACAAAAAGACTCAAAACAATCACAAAAGAAAAAGCAAGGACACAAAACAAGAGAAGCTCTCGATCAAGAAATAATAATCGCCAACCCTTCCTTACAAACAAAAACAACAAAAGTGCACATATACCGAAAAACAAATATGCGCCAAAAATCCAAGACAAAAAAACCCCTGTAACAGAAAGTAAGTAGGCAAGCCAAGCGAAGCCAACCCAAAAAGAAAAGAGATAAATCATATATCTTAATTATGCACTATTTTACACCAAAGTGTCCACATAAAACACAAAGGCTTATATTGTATAAAAACCAACAGCCGCACACAAGGCATTTTGGAGAAAAAACAAAATTCAATGACTCAGGCGCCTGAGTCATTGCAAAAACATGTTTCACCTAACCACTTCTGCCCCTTTTCCTGTATTAAGAATTAAC
>JAGQLW010000015.1 GCA_020428995.1 Candidatus Moraniibacteriota bacterium
GGAAAGTAGGTTTTCAGACTGGGGGGTATAGAGACTACACAGATGTGATGGGTAAGGATATTTTTGGTTTTGTAGACAAGAAGACTTTTGTTATAAAGTCTTCTTTTATGAAAACGATTGTAGTCCCAAGGGGATTTGAACCCCTGTTACCAGGATGAAAACCTGGCGTCCTGACCGGGCTAGACGATGGGACCAAAAACCCATAACAGTTGTGCGACAGAAAAATCAACCTGAAAATGTGCTATTATACACATAATCTCGACATTTCAACCAACACGGTTCGCATGGGTTCAAAATTGAAAGGAACCATAAGTCACGAAAGATATGGTAACAGCATTTCTTAAATAAATCAAGAAGAAACAATCATGTTTGAATTTACAACTCAAGAAATGACAAGTTTTCTCATCGGGCATGGTTACTGGATTATGTTTGTACTGATGTATGTTGAAGGACCGTTCACAACTCTTGTTGCGGGTTTTTTGGTGGCATCTGGAACATTCAATATTTTTGTTGTCTTCCTTTTGTCCGTCCTGGGCGATGTTCTTGGTGACATTGTATTTTATTTTATCGGAAGATATGGAGGCATGCGCTTTGTTAAACGGTGGGGAAAATACATTGGCATGTCAGAAAAAACTGTTCATCGCGCTGAGCAATTTTTCACGCGCCATGGTGGAAAGACAATATTTTTGGTTAAATCTACAACAGGACTATGCATGATGACATTCATCACTGCAGGTATTGTCAAAATGAAAATTGAGAAATTTTTGTTTTACACAATTCTTGGTGGATTGCTCTGGAGTGGCATCATGGTGACAATTGGCTATTTCTTTGGTAACCTTGCCAAAGAAATTTCACAGTCAATTGCCTGGGCAGGATGGGTTATTGGGGTGATGGGCGTGGCAACAGTAATAGGGATCATCTTTTTTCAGAAGAAACAGGCAAAGAATATATAATATAATTAGGCACATGCGTCCAGGGAGATGGCACAAGAGAACTATATCAACCAACAATGACGACAGAAAGAAAGACAACAAGAACAAAAAAAGCGGGCGCAAAGAAGATTATTGCACGTGTTCAAAAAATCACGACACAACTTTCAGAGAAGAATGTCTCAGATGTGGTAGCAAACATGAAAGAGGTTTATACACGAGAGTATGAAAAAATGTTGAGTGATGATCATGATTTGCTCAACAAGCCATTCACGTGGCCAGGTACGAACGATAGTGCTGTGTTGCTGATTCACGGATGGACGTCGACACCATTTGAATTGCGAACTCTTGGACAAAGATTAAACGAAGAAGGTTTTACTGTGCATGCACCGTTGTTGGCAGGGCACGGCACAGTGCCAAAAGATTTGGAAGATGTTTGTTGGCAACAGTGGTCGGAGGGTATCCGAAATGAGTACACAGCACTAGCACGGTCATACAAGAAAGTGTATGTTCTTGGTGTTTCAACGGGGGGAAGTCTGGCGTTATTGCTGGCACAAAAAGAATCTTCCGTTGCCGGAGTGATTGCTGTTGGCGCACCATTTCTGATGCGTTCGGAACGTCTTGGATATGTCATTGCACGATTGGTCGGTATTGTGAAAAAATATAAAAAGAAAATATACCCATTCTATGTAAACGGTGACACAAGTGTGACTCGCGTCATTGCATATCAAAAGTATCCAATCAAAAATGCATTCCAAGCATTTGGCGCCATCAAAGCTGCGCGCAAAGGAATCCACTCAATCACACAGCCATGTTTCTTTTTGCAGGCGCAAGGAGATCATCTTATTCATCCAGACAGCATTGATCAGTTTTACGACGGTGTGTCGTCAATGAACAAAAAAAAGAAAGTTGTTGAAAATGTATACCACAATTTTCTTGCAGACACGACAGCATCACATGTGCATGGAGACATTGTTGATTTCCTCAAAGAGTGTGAAAGTAAAAGAGAAAGGAAAGTAAAGACTCAAAAATAAAAACATATAATGAAAATCGCAATTTTCACAAACAATTATCTTCCAAATCCATACGGAGTCACAGGGTCAGTGGAAACATTCCGAAAATATTTTGAAGAGAAAGGTCATACAGTATATATTTTTGCGCCAGATTGGCATGGGTATACAGACAACAATCCTCATGTATTTCGTTATCCGTCCTTAGATTTGCCGTGGCTTAAGTTTCGTTTTCCTGTTCCATTGTCATGGGCGACAAGAACAGCACAGAAGAATGTTGACATGCAATCAATCGACATTATTCACGCGCAACACCCAAACTTGCTGGGAGCAGAAGCAAAAAGGGTAGCAAAAAAATATCAAAAACCAATCGTCTTCACATGGCACACACGCTATGATTACTACACACATTTTGCACCATTTTTCATTCCAGAATCTCTGGCTCTCAATTATGTCATTAAAAATGCAAGCAGTTTTGCAAACAGTGTTGATCAAGTGGTTGTTCCAACGCATTCCATGGAGCCAATCATCAGGTCATGGGGGGTGGAGAATCCTCATGTCAAAGACGTTGCAACGGGTGTTGATGAGAAATTGTTCACAGACACAAACCCAGAGAAAATAAAAAAAGATCTCAACATTCCAAAAGGCGCACAAGTGATCACGACAATAGCACGGTTTACACAGGAGAAGAATGTGGACTTTCTGTTTGAAAAAGTTGCAAACATTTTGCAACAACAAAAAGACACAATATTTTTACTCATCGGTGGAGGACCACTTCTTGATGACATAAGACGAAAAGCAAAAGAAATGAATGTGCAAAAACAGGTCTTCTTTGCTGGAGAGGTGAAACGAGAAGAAATGAAGCACTATTATGCAACAGCAGACATTTTTGTTTATGCGTCAAAATCTGAGACACAAGGAATGGTAATCAGCGAAGCAATGTATATGAATGTGCCAGTAGTCGCAATCAAAGCAACGGGAATTGTTGATTTAGTGGAGGATGGCAAAACAGGGTTGTTGCTGACCAGCCAAGAGAATGATGAATTTGAAAAAGCAATTCTAAAACTGATTCAAAACAAAGAACTGAGAAAACAGTATGCACAAGCTTCTGGTAAAAGTGCAAGAGAGGTGTTCACAGCACAAGCCCAAGGCGAAAAAATGCTCGCACTGTATGAACAAGTGATTGAAAGAAAAAAACGAGAAAAATAAACAAAATCCCTTGGACTAATATGTCTGAAGGATTTTTTTTATTCATTTAAAATAGAGGCATCTATAGATGCCTCTATTTTTGGGTGCGTTCCATAATCTAGGGTTAGGGTTACTAAAGAAAGGTGAAAGATTTTTTTCACAAAAATCATGATATGTGTGCGCGAGAAAATCGTGAAGAAACAACTGACAAAGTTGCAGGGTGTTTTTTGAGTGTCGGGTCAATCTTCAAAAGTGCGCGCGCCTCGTCGCGTGCAATCGTCACCATTTTCACATTCATAAGGCTCGACATGGCAACGTCAGGGATTCCTGATTGTTGAGAGCCAAAGAATTGACCAGGTCCACGCAACTTCAAATCTTCCTCGGCAATGGAGAAACCATCTGAATGCTTCACAAGTGCGCGCAGTCGACGATGGTTCTGAGATTTGTCAGAAAAAAGAAAACAATATGATTGCTCGGTGCCACGTCCAATGCGTCCACGAAACTGGTGAAGTTGAGAAAGTCCAAACTGGTCAGCATTTTCAATCAGCATGACGGTGGCATTGGGGACATCAACACCAACTTCCACGACAGCCGTTGAAACAAGAATGTTTGTTTTGCCACAAGAAAAATCATTCATCACAGATTCTTTTTCTTTGCTACTCATTCTTCCGTGAAGAAGGGCAACGGACAAATCCTTGAAGACAGTTTTTTGCAATCTCATGCATTCATTCATGGCGGCTTTTTTTGTGACGAGTGTCTCGGATTCTTCAACAAGTGGCAAAATGACATACGCTTGGTGTCCAGAAGAAATTTGTCCTCGCAAAAATGAATAAACCTCGGCGCGCTGTTTATCAGACGCAACACTGGTGATGATTCGTTTGCGAGACCGAGGCATCTGGTCAAGAACTGAAACATCCAGATTGCCAAAAAGCGCCAACGTCAGTGTGCGAGGAATTGGCGTTGCTGTCATCGCTAAGAAATGAGGCAGTGCTGTCTTGTCACCGTCATCAATCCTTGTTGTCTGTTCCTGCAATCGCGCTCGTTGCAAAACACCAAAACGATGCTGTTCATCAACAACGACAAGAGCAAGGTGTTTGAAGGAGACATCGTCAGTCAAAAGTGCGTGCGTGCCAATGACAATATGAACACTTCCGTCAGACAAAAGTGACAACATCTCCTTGCGTGACAATTGTCCCTGGGTGCGGTTGGTCTGTCGATAACTTCCAGTGAACAATCCAACACAATAATCCAAGGCGGGGAAATAGCGTGAGAATGTTTCAAAGTGTTGGCGTGCAAGCACTTCAGTCGGAGCTAAGATTACTGTCTGAAATCCGTGGTGTGCAACATTAGAAGTGGCAATGGCAGAAACCGCAGTCTTTCCTGTGCCAACATCACCGTTGACTAAGCGATTCATTGGATGCTCTTTCGCAATGTCACACAAAATTTGATATGATGTTTTTCTTTGCGCATCCGTCAGAGGAAAGGGGAGGGAGTGAACAAATTTCTTCACGACAATTTCATCAAATGGCAAAGAGATGGATTGTGAACGTCGCCATTTTGCGTTGAGAATGAGAGATCGAAGCTGTAACAAAAACATTTCTTCAAAGGCAAAGCGTTTGCCAGCAAGAGTTGCTTCATCTTCAGAAGATGGAAAATGAACCATCCAAAAAGCACGCAAAAGTTCAGGCAGTGAAAGACGAGTGCGCACATCACAAGGAATAGGATCATCAAGTTCTTGAAGAGATTCCAAAACCATCTGCATTTGCCAGCGCAACCATTTTGATGTCAGTCCGTACGTTTCAGGATAAACAGGAACAAGACGACCTGTGTGTGTTGGTTCGCGTGATGCACGTTCGCATGCCGGGTTTGTGAAATAGAGACCTTTGTTGTCAGAAGAAACTTTGCCACTGATGCGAACAGTTGTTCCTGTGGGAAACGATTGCGCAACAAACGCTTGATTGAACCAGACACAGCGCATCTGTTCCGTGTCGTCTCGCACAAAAACGGTAGACACAATCATTTTCTTGCGCCATGTGCGTGAGACGTCAACAGATTCCACAACACCAACAACGGTCTGTGTTTCACCAACAGAGAGTTCATCAATAGGCACGATTGCGGAATAGTCATCATAGCGAGAAGGAAAATGGCGCAAAAGATCACCGACAGTAAGAAGACCAAGTTTTTCCAAGCGAGGAAGATAGGTTTTTTGGACTTTCGGAAGTGTTGACAAGAGTGTCTCAAGAGTAAGTTTCATAGAGTTCTAGTATAGCAAAACAATTGTAAAAAAAGAAAAGCCCCTCATCCAACGATGGGATGAGGGGAGGGCGAGAGTTCTAATTTCTCACCACATAGAATTTTTTACTACGGGCGAGAGTTCTAATTTCTCACCACATAGAATTTTTTTTTATGCCCGTCTTCTTCTTTGCATGAAGCGCATTTTTTCGCTGTGGGAACAGCAATAAGACGCGGGATCATGAGCTCCCCACAAGAAGAGCAATAAAGACATTTCGTACCATGTTGAGCAAGGCGACGTTTCGCCGCCTCAATCGTGTTGAGATAACTCGCCGTGCGTTCAGACCGACACCTGGCACTATCCACAATCTCCGCAACACTGGAAAGGTCATCTTCCGGCGCTCCTGCTTGGAAGGCACCTCCGATGTTGGGGTCAATATGGCTGGGAACCATTTCCTCCCTGTGTTTTTCCAGAGACTCTCGTTGAGAGTCCTCATCAAGCTGGAGCAGCTCCTGCAGGAATGTTACCCAAATTGGTAGGCATGCATTTTCACCTGTAAGCAGTCCAGAATGCCACAGCTGGCAACCAACGGTGCGGAAAGCGGAAATACCTACATCTCGGGCAAGATTGCGCAAAAGACGCTGGACGGCACAGATGTTTTTAAAACTGACAGAAGAAGAAGGAAGAGGCGACATTGTTTGGTCCTGTTTTGTCTGTAAAGTACTCATCCATTCGGCCAATCCGAAAGGATAGTAGGAATATACACCAAAAAAGTTCAAATGTCAAGCCCTGTTGCCCGACAGAGAATTTGCGCACAGAGCACACGACAGAGAGAGTTGACAAAAAGCATAACAGGCAGTAACAATGGAATACAGTTCATTCAGACGAGGGGGAGTACAGAAAATGTCAGAAAACATGAATCAGACAAAATTTTGTGAGACGAGAGAAGGTGTGGTAGGCAACGTGTGCAAGATGCAAGACAGCACACCAAAACAAAGAAGAGAGGAGGTCGACAAATTGACTCTCTCACCAGGGACGCATCTTGAAGTGGTCTGCTCAATGGGGTATTGCGAAGAAGTGAGGAGACAAATCTCCGGACTGGTGTTCTATGGAATCGCAGAAAAAGAATTTCCAGAATGTGAGAACTTGGACAACGTCTTAATGTGCTTTAGAATCAAAACAACCAGAGATTTTGATCAACTCCGCTCAGGACTGCGAACTCTTGCAGGAATAGCAAAAGTACAGTGTGCAGGAGAACGTTCGTAAAACAACGAACAAAACAGAAGTGCAAATTTTTCAAAAAACAAAAAAGCCTTTTCCAAATTGGAAAGGCTGTTTCTTATTGGTGTCCCCGGCAGGATTTGAACCTACGACCTTCAGCTCCGCAAGCTGACGCTCTATCCAGCTGAGCTACGAGGACATATATTGTTTCACTCACAAACTGAGAAATCACACATTGCTCCAAAGGAGCATATCCAGGTGTTAAGTGTTAACACACTTGTCGTCCAAACTCGCCCAGGCGATGTGTAGGGGGAGAAACACGCAAAACATGTAAATCCTGACTATCTAAATATGAAGCACACGCTCGATTGTGTCAATAAGCGTTGGCGTGTGTTTCTCTTCTGGAACAAAAGTGACCAAGGTATTGCGAATATCATTAGGGTCCACATCATGGATAGGGATCTGCACACGAGAAAGAAGACTTCCTCTTGTCTGGATGCTCAATTCTTTCAGTGTCGGTGGTTCATAAAAAATCCAGAAGGATTCCATGTCGTCAAATGAATAAAGTTCATTGCCAACCCACACACCTTCAGTGTCAATGCGGAATTCAAGATGACGCGGTTCTTTTGTGAGATAAATATATCCCACAACACCAATCAAGATAAATGTAATTGCCATCACAAGACTGTCTGTAAAAACGGCATAAGAAATAATTCCAGCAAGCAATAAACTTGCCACAACATACCATCGACGATCGTGTTTATATTGTTCATACTCCGACCCTTCCCAAAAAAGGGAAACGTCCTCAGTGTGAGCTTCTTCAATAAGCACGTCGGCAGGAGCCTCAAGTGCTTCGTACTTTTCAGGTCGATCAAGAAACGCTGTGATTTTTTCTGTAGTACTTTCTTGATTTTTGTGATCAGGTTGGTTGGAGGGATGGTGGCCCCGTAAGTCAATTGTCTTGTTTGGACGAAGATCCATAAAAAGAATGATAATCAAAAACTATAATATAATCATACCATAATCACGGTTTACAAACGACAAAAATGCTGATAAGATGAAAAACGATTTGGGAAAGAAGAAAAAACATGGAGGAGTGGTCGCCCCAGCATCCGCGGGGCATAATCAAACATGGAAGAGTGGCCGAGTGGTTTAAGGCAACAGTCTTGAAAACTGTCATATCCGAAAGGGTATCGTGAGTTCGAATCTCACCTCTTCCGCTAACAGTCCGCCATGGCCTTGGCAACGGCGACAACAATAATTTTTGAAAGCCTTTATGGTTCACAAAAATTATTATCGAAAAAGTGAGGTTCGAAGAGTATTTCAAAAAGGCAAACTGCTTTCTCCTTTTTGGAAACCCCGACTTCGGAAGAGAAGCAGAAGCACAATCAAAAATCGACAAAAGTTCTCCAAGTCACAAATGTTTGGAGATCTTATTGTTTTTGGTAAGACGTAAGCCATGACTATCAAGGATCATTGACATACGCAACTTAATTGTATTATAGTAGGAGAGGTATGTTAAACGCAACTTAGTTGCAATATAGGATATGATCATCGGATTTTTAGGTAAAGGGGGAAGTGGTAAATCATCCGTTTCAAGTCAGACGGCGTTTTTTGCCAACCAAAGGAAAAAGCCAGTACTGGCCATCGACGCGGATCATAATATGGATTTGTCATATAATCTCTCAGGTGGAGAGCTGCCGAAGGTAAACTATTTCAGTCATAGTCTGTCTGATTTGCAACGAGCGGTGGGATTGTCTGACGAGGAAAAATACTCAGAGGCATTTCTGAGAGATAATGAAGTCCGTTTTTCATTAAGTCCGCTTTCTCAACAAATTGCCGATTATTCTTGTGTTTTGAACAATGGAATGCGACTGATGGTTGCTGGACCACAGACTGACAATGTTCTGTACGGCACACATTGCAGTCACAGTCTCACAACACCTTTGAAAATTCTGTTGCCATTGTTGAATCTGCAAAAAGATGAAGTGGTGATCGTTGATGAAAAGGCCGGAGCTGACGGAGTGTCTACTGGGATTGTAACGGGAATTGATGTCGGTGTTATTGTCTTGGAGCCAGCACTGCATAGCATAAAAGCTGCAAAGCAAATTGCTGAGTTGATGGATTTTTACGAAACACCGCACGTGTTTGTTGGAAACAAAATAACCTCAAGCGAAGACAAAGATTTTATTGTGTCCGAACTCGGGCAGGAACCGGCAGTGTTTCTGATGGAGAGCATCAGCGTGAAGCGAAATCCTTCAGTGCTCGTTCCTGAATGGAATGATGAATTGCAAACATTGTGTGAAAAAGTAGGTGAGTGTAATCAAAACAATCGTCTGGAACGAACGATTGAAAAATTCAAACGCAATCACGCGTTTGCACACGCGTAGAAAATTCTTGGTTATCAGTACCGTTGAGCACATGTTTGTGTGTTTTGCGGTGATGAGAACATCACCAAATCTGTTCCTTCATTCAAACCACAAACGAGAGGTGGTATATGTGCGAAGTATGTGATTTCTACGAGAAACTAACGCCGGCCGAAAAAGCTAACCCCGCAATCCAAAAAGGTGAACGCACCATTCATGGATACTATGATTCCGGCGATGCAGCCATTCTGGCTCGGTTCTATCCCAAAACGGGCGAGGAATTGATCGACAAGATTGCCAGGCTCATCAATCATCCGCGACTGTTGGAAGTCGCAGGCCTGGTCGAGCTGTTGGAGCGGTATCTGGAGAAATCGTTTTCCACAATCCGTGGAGTCACGATGAACGTCGTGAGCAATCCATTGTCCGTTCTGTTCTGGTCAAGGAAAAACGGTACCGTGCATCGAGTGAAGACCAAAGAGTCCGAGCTGTTGCATGGGGCAATGGAAAAGATGGCTCTCCGGCGTGGAAGTCTGGATGAAATCAATGCGCTTTTGGGTCAGCAACATGGTGTGGCACTAACATACGGATGTAGTTGCTGTGGTATTGCCGTTGCGAAAGACAACCTACCGGCGCTATACACATCAGACTACTACCAGCAACGCGAAGGATTCGGTCGTTTGTTTGACTCAGACGTGCTGACCGCTTCCGGTGAATTGTTCGAAGGCGTGTCGGTCTCCGATGTTCCGCAGGCAATTCTCGACGCGTCAGCAGACTTCGGTCCGCGGGAAGTTACCAGCTACATACGTTTTGCCAAAGCTGCAAACGCAGTCGTTGAAGAAAATCCAGTCAAGCTGGATTTGTCGGCCGCGACTGAAGAAGTACGTAAATTCCTTCTGGGGGAAGATGCGGTGGCAATCGCCGCCTAATCACAAAACCATCTTTTTTGTGTAATGTCTTGACCTATCTTACAACAGTAAGGTAGGTCGTTTTTTTTATTCAAATTGCGTGTGAACCAATTGACTTTAGCTCGAGTGTATGGTAACGTCCATAGCACACAACGTTATTTCAACCAAGAAAAGTGAGGTGTCAGGTGAAACAAAGCACATAAATCATTTTAATCTCAGTTGTAATCTGTGTATCTTTAGTGTCTGCTATGGTCGCGGGATTTTTTGTGGGAAGTCAAAACAAGACAGAAGAAGAAAAAGTACATCACACACTCACTTCAGTACAAACCTCCGAAGCCATTCGAGGACATGGACAAGGCATCGCAGGGTTTCGTCTACATCGTAAACAGGCTACCAGAGAAGATCGGCGACTCGCCACTATTTATTGTTCAACTAAAAAGGTTGACTAATCCAGCTCTATATTACGCACTCATTGATGAGGAAGTAGCAAAGAAGATGCAAATAGGAAATTCAGTAAAAGGTGGCACTTTTTACCACTACATGCTCCACAACGGTGCACATCAAACTATCGTCACTATGTCCCAAGATCAGACACATCCGTGACAGAGTCAGCTGACGCGTCAGATGCCAGATGAGAAATCTCTCAGAAAACCCCAACAAACTCCACAAACGTGGAGTTTTATTTTATGCTAAATTAAGAAAAGTAAACAAACTACATGAAACACGAGAAAAAAATCTGGCCGGAGTATTTTCAAAAAATCCTCGACGGCAAAAAATCATATGAACTGCGACTTGCGGACTGGGAATGCAAGGAGGGTGACACACTTTTGCTCAAAGAATGGGATCCGGAAACAAAGAAATACACCAGAAGAGAAATGGAGAAAACCGTGTCTTTTATTCTTAAAACCAAAGACGTCAACTTTTGGCCAGAAGAAGACGTAAAAAAATACGGATACCAAATCATTTCATTGGAGTAAGTAAAAAATACTAATAAAAAATAACTAATCAATCAAAAAAATATGTCGAAAGACATGTGTGAAAGTTGCATGATGCCATTGTCAAAAGATCCAAAAGGCAGCCAGCGCGAGCACGAAAAATATTGCTCTTACTGTTTCACAGACGGAAAGCTGTGTTATGAAGGCAATGATGTGAAAGAATTTAAAAAAGCAATGGTTGATGCGATGGTTGATCGTGGCGAGGGTCGCATGAAAGCAAGATTCTTTGCATTCCTTGCAGTCTTTGCACCGCGCTGGAAAAATAAGTTAAGTACAGATGAACAAAAATCCCAAAAGACAATGATAAAACCCCGGCAAATAATAATGCACGGGACTAAGAGCACAAAAAAAATCTAGACGACGGTGATGGTGATTATAAAACGATAATCACCATGCCAACTGCTATCAATCGAGATGACTTCTTCCCAAACAATCCTCAGTTTCTCAAAACGCTGTGAAAATTCATTGAGGTCGGTATGGTCATATGTATCACCCCTATCCACATAGTACTTACGGACACAGGAACCATATTCAAACAGATGTAAAAAGAGTTGTGACTCCTCATCAATCCACTTGACTAAATTCTCAGGGACAACCGAACGTAATTGCGTAGCAAGCTCGTATTCACGTTTTCCAATCTTCGCAAACCGCTTACGTTTCAATTCTCTGAACTGCGAAAGAGCGCGAGGTACAATGTTCGTATCCATCAGGATCTCCTCTAGCTTAAATAAAAAATGAACGAATCAATAAAGGTGGCATATGATACGTGTTATGTCAATAATGAAAGCCCCCAGTCTGAAAACCTACT
>JAGQLW010000016.1 GCA_020428995.1 Candidatus Moraniibacteriota bacterium
TGTTCGTTCCATCAGCATTGTTCTCCGAATCCGACACATCAACAACTGAATATGCAGTGCCATCGTTAGAGTCGGGGTTCACATTTGGCGAAATACCAGGAGTCAGGTTGTATCCTGTTTCAGAGTGCACAGAAGCAACCAACGTCTCAAAAGAAACTTCAACAACACCCTCTTCAAAATCCTCCAAGACAACATTTTCAGGGGGTGAAGACGATGAATTAACAACAGAAAGAAAGTCCGACACATTACAAGGCTTGGCAAAAGTATCGTTGTTAGGCCAGCAAAGCCCAACACCAACCATACCCGAAGAAAGAAAAACAGCATCGCCCGTCTTTTCAGGATCAGTTTCTTGCCACGCATTCGACATCGCAAAATACTTAAAAACCTCTCCACCCACAGACAAAACAAAACCAGCATCTCGCACAGCAACCCATTTTGCCAACCACGCTACACTCCAAAAAAAGCTGTTGTGATTGAAGACATTGCCAATAAATGCAGCATTCCCAACATCAGCAACAAGTTGAATGTTTGCCTTAATCCGCACATTCTCCCCAAGATCAACAAAAATGTTGTCTTTGAGAGAAAACGTGAACACATTCCATCCAACACTCATTGCCGAAGGATTGGTAACAGTAATACCCCTGCTTCCAGCCCCCGAAAAATCAGGGCTGACAGTAGTGTCCCGCAACGGTTCCGTCCCAAGGAGGACCAGAGACTGACTCCCTCCTAATGAAAGGAAGCGGATAGTTATTATTATCCGGAAAAAGAATATCGATCTCAAATCCCGCCCATGAATAGGTATTGTAAAAATCGATCGCTTGTTGATCGAAATACAAATACACTTGAAACGTCTCATCATGACGGAAAATCGTGGTGTCACCATTACCAAAAAACAGTATTGCACCTTTTTCCGGTGCCCAATCACCATATTTCCCAGCTTTATTGAACTGGTGACTCACACAGGAAACTTCGAGACTGTCACACCCCGACGGATTACTTTGCGCCCACACAAATGGTGCAAAGAACGAAACAACCAACAAACACAATATACGTTTCACAACATTTTACCTCGCATGTTTTCAAAGAACTGTGAACAGATGTGCTCATGCAAAACAAAAATAATTTTTCATTCTGCACCAAACACACTTATTCATCTTTTGTGATTTTGATGGAATCGACAATACTTAAATACAAATCTATTGATACAGCAGGATTCTCTCCCGACCAGTACAAAAAAACACGCAACCCTTGATTATTCGAAATAAGGATATCTAAATCTGGATAAGCACTCTCTAAAGATCTGAAAACATGGTATGCCGTGCTATGTTTTCTCTTATTTTCTTTTGCTGAAAGTTTGTTATGTGACGACTGTTCCTCCCTCTCATAATAAGCATACTCTCTCTCAACGAAACACCTGCAAAACGAGATTTTTGAGAAATAATTGATATCCCATAACATGTTTGACGACTATTTTTCTCTCGCACAGAACCAATACATAAACGATTTGCAGAATTTAAAACCCCTTTTCCAATCCTCCAGAAATCATACCCCTCACTAGCACATGTATAACCAGCATCCCCTCCAAACCGC
The DNA here is from genome assembly GCA_020428995.1 of Candidatus Moraniibacteriota bacterium. GTDB lineage: Bacteria > Patescibacteriota > Minisyncoccia > Moranbacterales > JAGQLW01. Next base: position 1,591 of record JAGQLW010000016.1, read on the forward strand.
CAACACGAATCCTCCAATCCTTCCGATTGAATCACACGTGGCTCTTCTTCCAAAGGAATGATATGTGCGTCAAGCCCTTCGGGAATGTCAACTGTCAGCGTGTATCCATTGAAGTGATAGGTATATGTTTCTTTCACAGGGTAATCAATTTTTTCGTATGCAATTTGAGGGAAAGAATCAACATACGCCTCCCAATCAAAGTTTTTGGCTTCCTCGGATGGTGGTGCATACTCAATTTCATCAATAGGTGTGTCAACATAAACAGGTTGTCTCTTCCAATCCAAAAAGAGAATGGTGCCAAAATAAAGCGCAACAAGAACAATCGGAACACCAAGCACCAGTCCCAAAAAACGTAAAATCGGATATAAAATTGTTTTATCAATAGCCATAAAAAAAGACGAACAGTTTAATCAAAGCCTTTCTACCAATACTAAACCACTAATCAAAAAAAACATCACACAACACTACCCGCACTCACCAAACACCAACTTCTTGAACTCTTCCATCTTTTCCGAATGCACACGCATCTCCAACAAATAAAACCGCATCCAGACATCACGAAAAAGTGGTTCATCCGAAAGCAAAACAAAATCATCAAACGACATCCAAAAATTTTCAATCTTCTCACCATTGCCAAAATTCGGCTCTTGAATCTTCTGTGCATTGTGTCCAATAAAATGATATGCCGGAATCCGAACATGTAATGTTCCCTCATGTTTCTGCCACAATTGCACCGACTCCACCGCGTATCCAGTTTCCTCCAACAATTCACGCTTCACACCGTCTTCCACCGACTCACCAATGTCAACACACCCACCCGGCAATGAATAACGAAAACCATTCCAATGTGGTTGTTCCTGACGTTGCACCATAATCTCGCCATTAGATGATCCAACGATCACACTCGCACCAGCAAAACGCTCAACGCGTTCAAATGTCGCAAAAGAACCATCATACATTTCTTGTTGCCATTGATACACCCGGAATCGCACACCATCAAATACTTTCTTTTCAAAAGATCGTTGCATATAAAAAAGACTAGACTGAAATTACTCTATGGAGTTTATCGCAAAAGCGTTTCCTTCTCAACAAAATTCAAAAATAACAACAAACAAAAAAAGAAAGCACCCTCTATCCAAAAATCAATAGTAAAAATTGAAGAGATAAAAACTGTGTGATAAAATGTATAAGAAATTTTTACACAACGAGACCAGGGGGGCAATGCAAAACATGGCAAATATCTGCGCAACAATACTGATTGTTGCAATAATCATTACACTGAACACAACAGGAGAAACCGAAAACAAATACACAACAAAAACTCCAACAATAACCACAGCAATGCGAGGATAATTCCTCACAGAAAATGAGCAAATACCAAAAGACATTTGCTCATTCTTTTTTTAAAAAAACTTACTACTCGCGCGATTGAAAGCCAATATTTCCATTTTGAACAGGCGCCTGCCCTTCCTCAATCTTTCCAAACTGCGCTTCATATTTTTCCAAATTCTCTTCCAACGCTCTGACAATCCGTTTGAAATGCCCTGGGGTTGTTGTAACTTTTGACACGACTTTCCCTGTCGGCTCAAACACATGTGCAAACATCAAACGAAACTCTTCCTTGGAGTGAAACACTTGCATCAAATTTGCAAACTCCGCGCCGGCAATATTGTCCGAAATCTTCACCTCATTCTTTTGATTTTGTTCCGCCATATAAAAATATTTTATTTTTTACTTTACAATAGACGGGACGCCTCTCAGCGCCCCGTTTTTTGAAAATCTACTTCTTCTCTTCTTCTCCTTCTTTCTTCTCTTCTGTTTCCACTTCCGCATCTTTCACTTCTGCTTCTGGCTGCGCTTGATCACCTCCATCTGCTTTTGGCTCATCTTTCTTCTCAGCCTCTTGTGCCGCTTTATACAACTTTTCACCAATCTTTTGCGCTGCTTGAGACAATTCCTCTGTTGCTTTGTTGATTGCGTCTTTGTCATCACCATCCTTCACATTCTTCAACGCCTCAATTTTTTCCTCAACAGGTTTTTTCTCATCATCCGTCAATTTGTCACCAGCATCTTTGATTGCTTTTTCTGTTGTAAACACAAGCGTGTCAGCCATATTACGCACTTCAACAAGTTCTTTTTTCTTCTTGTCTTCATCAGAATGAAGCTCTGCATCTTTCTTCATCTTCTCCACCTCTTCTTTGGAAAGTCCTGTGGAAGCTTCAATGCGAATTGTTTGTTCTTTGCCAGACGCCTTGTCCTTGGCTTTCACACTCAAAATTCCATTAGCATCAATGTCAAACGTCACTTCCACCTGTGGCACGCCGCGAGGTGCTGGTGGAATACCATCCAAAATAAACCGTCCCAATGTTTTATTATCAGCAGCCATCTCACGCTCACCCTGCAAAACATGAATTTCAACACTTGGTTGATTGTCAGCAGCAGTGGAAAACACCTGCGATTTTGAAGCCGGCACAGTCGTATTTTTTTCGATCAACGGCGTGCGAACACCTCCCATTGTCTCAAGACCAAGAGTAAGAGGTGTTACATCCAACAAGAGCACATCTTTGACATCTCCTTGAAAAACACCTCCCTGAACAGCAGCACCAAGCGCCACAACCTCATCAGGGTTCACGGTAACATTCACTTTTTTACCAAAAAATTCTTCAACAGTTTTCACAACCAACGGCATACGTGTCATGCCTCCGACCATCACAACTTCTTCAACATCACCTGCGGAAAGTCCAGCATCAGACAACGCTTCTTTCATTGGTTTCAATGTTTGTTTCACCAAATCCCCAACAAGTTCTTCCAACTTTGCACGCGTCATTGTCATAACCAAATGTTTCGGACCATCAGCACCAGACGTAATGAACGGCTGATTAATTTCCGTTTCTTGTGCTGTGGACAATTCAATTTTTGCTTTCTCAGCAGCTTCCTTAATGCGTTGCAATGCCAATGAATCACCAGACAAATCAATTCCTTCTTGTTTCTTAAACTCACTAATAATCCAATCAATGACTTTCTGATCAAAGTCATCCCCACCAAGATGTGTGTCTCCATGTGTAGACTTCACTTCAATCGTATCTTCCGACACTTCCAAAATCGACACATCAAACGTTCCACCACCAAGGTCATATACAGCAATCTGTTGATCCTTTTTCTTATCAAAACCATATGCCAAAGCAGCTGCCGTTGGTTCATTAATCACACGACGGACTTTCAAACCTGCAATTTCACCAGCCTCTTTCGTTGCTGTTCGCTGTGCATCATCAAAATATGCTGGCACTGTAATCACCGCTTCTTCAATTTTCTCACCCAACTTCTCTTCCGCATCAGCTTTAAGCTTAGAAAGAATCATTGCGGAAATTTCCTGCGGTGTATAATCCTTACCACTCATGGTAACCTTCACACCTTCGCCAGACTTCACAAGTTTGTACGGCAAGCTCTTCATATCTCGTTGCACCTCTGCATCATCATAACGACGCCCAATCAAACGCTTCACAGAATAAAGAGTGTTCCCTGGATTAGTCACCGATTGACGCTTTGCCAAAAGACCAACCAGACGCTCACCAGTTTTTGAAATCGCCACCATCGATGGTGTTGTGCGATTCCCTTCTTTGTTTTCAATAATCGTCGGACGTCCTCCCTCAACAACAGACATTGCGCTGTTTGTCGTACCTAAATCGATTCCCAAAATCTTTCCCATAATCTTTTTTTATTGAAAAACTGCGTGTATGGCGCTTGTCTACTGTCAAACAGACATTTCTGCGTCACACAGTGCAATTTTCAAGTAATTAATAGTTTATTTTAAAAATATATTTTTCAAAACCTTGTTTGACAACTCAAACATATATAACACTCAAGATGTCAAATGGATTTTTAAAAAACTTACAGTAAAGTAATTAAGAATTGCGCGTGTACGTGAGGTAGGGGAAATACCTGCCCAACAGGCTTGACGGTTGCTAAACACGTAATTCCTAAACTTATCCAACCGTCACGCGTGCTGGACGCACAACACGCTTCCCCATCACATAACCTTTTTGCAAAACAGACGTGATTTTACCAGAAGAACCTCCAGTCTCAACCTGCCCTTCCTCTTCTTCAGTCTGCTGTATCTGCACTCCAGAAGAATCAGCAACCGCCTCATGACAGATCGGATCAAACACGTCTCCAACAGACACCTCCATCTCAGAAACACCAGAAGAAACCAAAACATCAGCAAGTTGCTTACGAATATATCCAACACCTTGCACCCATGACGAATCAGACTGATCCTCTGGCACATGCGAAATTGCAGAATCAAAATTATCCAAAACAGGCAACAAATCAGAAGCAACCGTGAGTGATGCGTGAGCAACAAATTCTGATCGCTCTGCCACCTGACGCTTACGATAATTATCAAAATCTGCCATGCACCGACGCCACCCATCAAACGCTTCCAAATCTTCAACACGCTTTTGCGCCACAACAACAAACTCTTTCACCCACGGTTTATACTCAGCACTCTCAGAAATTTCTTTAGCGCTTTGCCAAACGAATTCATCATGTTCATCACTCAAAACAATCTCTCCCGATCGATACAAACACAACACGGCACTGGCATAGCGCGGCTTACTACCAAACACAAGTCTTTCCGAAGAGATCGGTCCCACAATCTCACAATCAATATTTCCCACATCTTCAGAAATCTCTCGCTTCAAAGATTCAACAAAAGATGTCTCACCAATGTCGACATGCCCACCAACAAATTCCCACGGACCATATTTCTTATTAAATTCACCCTGTGCACGCACCAACAAAAACGTTCTATCCGCAGGATTATAAATAACCGCTTTTTGCGTCACATAAAACAATTCACACTCAGGACTAGAACCAGTTTTTTTGTTTTGCTCTGACATAATTCAAAGAAAGATACTTATAATTAACAAAAACACACTCAAACCTAATATAACAAGAAACCGACAACTTCAATCAAAAATTATCCATCTTTTATTTTTATAAAAATCCGGACGAATTCTTACACAACGATCAAAAAAATAACAATAACAGACCCACTTAAAAACTTCCGCACATATTCAACCAAAGATTTGTTCCGTGCATATTGCATGCGTTTTGGACCAATCAAAGCCACCATGCCACGCTCACCATCTTTAGAACGATACGGCGCAACAACCATTGAACATCCAGAAATTTCATCAAGCGGGTTTTCTTTTCCCACAAAGATATGTGTCTCACCTTCAGGTACTTGAGCAAGCAAAACATCAACACGCTCATCAATATAATCCAAAACCTCAGCAACACGACACAATTCATCCCTGCTGGAAATCGACTCATCTTCCAACAATGTACGCAATCCAAAATCATAATACTCGTCTCGATCAACAACACCGCTCATAACCATGTGACCTGAAAGAGCAGAAAGTAATTTTGCTGTCGTACGCGCAAGTCGAACGTTCTTGGCGCGGAGAGTCAACAACTCTCGTTTCAATTCCATCTCATCTTGTCTAGACAAATTTTGTCCAGTCATTTGAGATTCAATATAAAAACGATATCCTTTGTCTGTCGGAACACGACCCGCACTAGTGTGTGGCTGATGAAGATACCCCTCATCTTCCAAAGAAGACATGATTGCACGAACCGTTGCAGAACTCACTAGCAAATCATATTGCTTGCACAAATATGTCGATCCAACTGGCACTGCCGTTCGAGTATATTCCTCAACAACAAGTCCCAAAATCTTTCCAGAACGTTCATCCATAAAATTACTCCTAAAAGAAACCCACAGATGCCCAAAATCAATTATACCACCACAAAACCACACCCTATACTAATTATAAATACAGGTTTAGCACTCGTCAAGACCGAGTGCTAAGAGCACACAAAAAAAGAAAAAACGGCCGTAGACGAGACAAAACTCGCACGACCGTAAATATAGATAAACCAAAAAATGAAGAACTGACCACCTAACCCATGTTTATGAAATCTCTGGGTTCACAAGAAAACACGCCACGGCTAAAAAAAACGTAAATTCAATCAGAACACGCTTCACCACAACATGCACACCGTTCTGAATCATCCGAACCCGGCTTCACCTTTTTCCGCCGACCTTGCGCCAACGGCCGAGGCACCGCCTCACCCCGAAGAGAACAAAACACAGTGTCAACAACATCATAATGAAGCTCCGTGTTCGAAGGTGCGTCACGAACAGATGGTTCAGAGGAACTGGTAATCACGTTACCAATCCCCTCTTTACACTGGCGTCCATCTGAAAAAGTCTTCACACAAAACACTGTTACCACGACTTGCATAAAAAAATCCTCCAGAAAAAGTGATGAAAAAAGGTTTTTTCACTATTAAAAATGTCACTCCTCATAAGTCAGTAAGCTCACGAAACAACCGCAAAAGACAGATGTCTATCTGCAAACATCGATTCATTTGCTCACACAAAAAAATAACAGTGAGTTGGTCTGGTAACGCAATTACATCCACACGTCTTTTGCGACACTTACCAACACCTCGCCCAAAACCATAACGAGGCAACAGAAGGAACGGCGCTCGTCTCTTGCGAAAGCCGTAATAATAAGAACGCGTCAGTCCTCCTTGTGCACTTGTTGCTTTAAAAGTGGTACAGGATCATATCCGCCCGCATGCCACGGATGACAACGAAGAACACGTCGAAAACCCATCCAACCACCACGAAACACACCAAACCGCGAAATTGCAGTATATGTGTATTGTGAACAAGTTGGATAATATCGACACAGCCCTTCACCAAAAAAGATAGAAAGAACACCGTGATCCGGCGATAGCGTCTTTTGATACCACCGAATCAAGAATAGTAAAAATTTTTTCAAAAAAAATCTCACAACTTGGATGATACTGAATAAACAAAGCGATGTCAACAAAATTGTGTGGTACAATAATAAAGATACAAAAAATAAAAATCGGAAATTATGCGCTCAATCAAACACAACGGAATCACATGGATTGACTGCGAAGACCCAGGCGCAGATGATATCCTATACATCCAAGAAAATTTTGACATCCACCCACTGGCAATCGAAGAATTTACAACACCCACCTTTCGTCCAAAAGTCACAAAATACACAAACTGTCTTTTTCTCACAATACACATCCCTTTATACGATTCTGAAGAAAAAACAACATACCCTGGGGAGTTAGACATTGTCATAACAGAAGACCACCTCATCACAGGACATCGAAAATCAATCTATCAACTGACAAATTTCTTTGAGACACTTGCTACACGAGGAGGAAAAAGACGTCTACACATGAATGGAACGCCAACACACCTGCTCTATGATTTGCTTGAGATTCTTCTGGAATCATGTTTTCCACGACTCGACCATGTTACAGAAAAAATTGATCACATTGAACATCAAATTTTTCGTGGCAACGAAAAAAAAATGGTACGAGAAATTTCCGTTGTTAAGCGCGACGTACTAAATTTCCGTCGAACACTCAAACCACAACGATCAATTCTTGAATCTCTTTCACAAACAGACTCTCCACTGGTCAGCAAAGAACTCAAACCATATTTTCACGATCTTGTCGGAACAAACATTCGTCTATGGAACACACTGGAAAGCAACAAAGAAACAATTGAATCCTTAGAAGAAACAAACAATACACTCTTCTCGCACAAAATCAACGAAAAGATGCGTTTCTTAACCCTTTTCTCCGTCATCTTGATTCCAATGACACTCTATGCAAACATTCTTGGTATGAATGTTCCAAGCATTCCTTTTGGAACAAGTTCAAATGCATTCTTTTTGCACACAGGCCTTTCCATAGGAGTATCCATCGTAACCGCCATCATCTTCAAATGGCGAAAATGGATCTAAGAAACTGACTAAGCCACAAAAAATAATAATCAACAACAAGATCACGTGAACGCACACTTAAGCGTTCTTGTCTGACGCAAACAAAAACATGCTGACACTCTACAACACACTGACCAACAAAACGGAACAATTCCAAAAAAAAGACAACCAGGACATCACAATGTACTCCTGTGGCCCAACAGTATACAACTACCAACACATTGGAAATTACAAATCATTCACAACAGCAGATGTGTTGCGAAGATATCTCCAATATAAAGGATACACAATCAATCACGTACAAAACATTACAGACGTAGGACACCTAACCGACGACGATCTCAACCAAGGCGACAGCGGTGAAGACAAAATTGAAAACCGTGCGAAAAAAGAAAACAAAACACCAGAAGAAATCGCACGATTCTACGAAAAATATCACAAGGAAACATCTGAAAAACTACACCTCCTTTCACCAACACACACACCACGTGCAACAGAACACATTAAAGAAATAATAACACTCATTGAAACACTCATTGAAAACGGTCATGCGTACAAAAAAAATGGCAATGTTTTTTTTGACGTCACAAGCATGAAAGAATATGGGCGCCTCTCAGGAAACACATTAGAAAAACTCAAATCTGGGGCACGCCTCGAAGAGCACCCAGACAAGAAAAACGCTTGGGATTTTGCACTATGGCTGAAAGCACCAGAAAACCACATTATGAAATGGATCGCTCCCTGGTCGAAAGGATACCCGGGCTGGCATATTGAATGCTCAGCAATGAGTATGAAATACTTAGGAGAAAAAATTGACATCCACACAGGAGGAGAAGACCACATTTTTCCTCACCATGAAGCAGAAATCGCACAATCAGAATGTGCAACTCACCAAAAACCATTCGCACAATTTTGGGTCCACACAAGACACATGCTTGTTGACAATCAAAAAATGTCAAAGTCTAAAGAAAATTTTTTCACAATAGAAGACGTTGAAAAAAAAGGATACAGCCCAATGGATATGAAAATGAACTACCTTCTCTCGCATTATCGTTCACAAATGAATTTCACATGGCAGTCCTTATCACAAGCACAAAAAAATCGCAAAACGATTATAGACACGATTGAAAGAATGAAAAATACCACCAAAATAAACATTGAAGAAATCGACACAAAAAAATATCGCAAAAGTTTTGAAGACGCAATGGACAAAGACCTGAACACACCACAAGCCATCACGGTTTTATTAGAAATGATCCAGGCAATAAACAAACAACTGGACACGCAACAAAAACCAAGCAACGAAAAGGACATCCTCACATTTATCAACGACGTGAGTAACATATTTGGCATTCCATTAATCTCAGAAAAAGAAACATACCCAGAAATTGAAAAAATTGCCAAAGAGCGACAACGAGCAAGAGAACAAAAAGATTTTAATCGTGCAGACCAATTGCGCAAAGAAATCGAAAAAAAAGGATACGAACTCAAAGACACACTGGACGGATTTATGATAACAAAAAAATAACATGAGCAAAGAAGCAAAAAAACAAGACAATCTCAGAACACCGCCACACAGCATTGAAACCGAACAAACAGTGCTTGGTGCACTCATGCTAGACAAAGATGCCATCATTAAAATCGCGGACTTTTTGGGTCCAAAAGATTTTTACCGACAAAATCATGCCCTTATTTATGAAACAGCAATCGAACTCTATGACCAAAGAGAACCAATCGATGTCCTAAGCCTCTCAAACAGACTGGAAGAAAAAAAACTACTAGAAAAAATTGGTGGGTCGGCCTATCTCGCATCACTTGTAAACAGCGTCCCTTCTGCATCAAGCATTGTTCACTATGCAAAAACAGTACAAAAAAAATCACTTCTGCGAAAACTCATTACAACAGCATCAGAAATCACGGAATTAGGATACAACGAGATCGATGACATTGAAAAAACACTGGACGAAGCAGAGCAAAAAATCTTCGGAATCGCAGAAAAATCTCTCAAACAAGATTTCACACCAATCAAGGCAGTACTGGAAGCTGCATTCAATCGCCTTGATGAACTACACAAAAATAAAGGTCAAATGCGCGGTGTCCCAACAGGATTCGTTGACCTGGACAACATTCTCTCAGGATTGCAAAATTCTGACCTTGTGATTCTCGCAGCACGTCCATCAATTGGAAAATCAACACTGGCAATGGATCTCGCAAAAAATGCCAGCATTAAACACAAAATACCCGTCGGAGTGTTCTCTCTAGAAATGGGCGCCGACCAGCTCGTTGACCGCATGATTGCCGCACAATCAGGTATTGACCTATGGAAACTACGAACAGGTCATCTCTCAGACGATGATTTTCCAAAGATTAACGAAGCGATGGGAGTCTTAAGTGAAGCACCAATATACATCGACGACACAGGTTCGGCCAACGTCATGCAATTGCGCACAATGGCACGAAGACTCCTTGCAGAGCACAAGCTTGGTCTCATTATCATTGACTATCTTCAGCTCATGGAAGGACGTTCAACAGAAAATCGCGTGCAAGAAATCTCAGAAATTTCCCGCTCACTCAAACAATTAGCACGAGAACTGAACATTCCAATCCTCGCATTATCCCAGCTCTCTCGATCTGTTGAATCACGATCTCCACAAATTCCAAAACTCTCTGACTTACGTGAATCAGGCTCCATTGAGCAGGATGCTGACGTTGTTCTGTTTCTCTATCGCGAAGATCGAGAAAAACCAGACACACAAAACAAAAATATTGTTGACGTAATTGTGGCGAAACATCGTAATGGACCACTCGGAAAAGTACAGCTATACTTCGACGAAAAATCAACCACTTTCAGATCACTCGAACGCATACACATGCCAGACCAAGAAGAAAACCAACCTCAGCACTAAAAACAAACCATGATCTACCCAAAACCCTTTCAAGAACTCATTGCACATTTTGCAAAGTTACCATCAATCGGCCCAAGACTAGCAGAACGCTTAGTCATGCACCTTTTTAAACAGGGTATATCAGACCGAAACAGCTTTGGAGAAGCCATTATGGCACTCAACACACTCCAAACATGCACACGCTGTCACAATATTGCTCAGGAGCAAGAATGTGTGATTTGCAAAGACAAAAACAGAAACACAAAAGTCATTTGTGTTGTGGAAGACGCGCTCGACATCATTCCAATCGAACGCACAAAAATATACAACGGACTCTATCACGTCCTTGGGGGCGTAATGGAAACACGACCAAAAAACCAAAACACACTCACAATCAACGCACTTCTCAATCGCGTCAAAAACGAGTCCCCAAAAGAAATTATCCTAGCAACAAACCTTACAACGGAAGGAGACATTACCGCGCTTTATCTTCAGCAAAAAATCTCACAATATCCAAACACTACAACGACAAGACTCGGACGCGGAATGCCAACAGGCTCAGACATTGAATACGCCGACGAAACAACACTCTCAGCAGCCTTGATGAATCGTGGAAACATGAAATAATAAAAAAAGGGAAACACCAAAGGAGAAAACTAGAATGAAAAGACATTCGTCACGTCTTTTTTATCTAGTAAACATCACCCTACACAAGTTCTTTAGAGAAACAAAACAACAAAAAATCTTTTCGGGAGACAATGAAAAAATCACACTAGAAGAAAAAAAATACACAATGGAAATAGATGATTTTGAAATCAAAACAATCCATTTTCATTACAATGAATAAAAAGACCGACAGCATAATCAAATGCCAGTCGGTTTTAAAATTTGTGAACACAAAAAACAACACACCTTCCACAACACAAGACACACCCAAACAAAAAAAACACTCACAAAAAGTTAGGTGTTTTTTTTAAAAGAAAACTCTATCAAAACAAAAAAATACTACACAGAAATCTTCGTAATTTTCACTTCCGTTAATGGCTGGCGATGACCAAATTTCATCTTATAACGCTTCTTTGCCTTATGCTTAATACCCCATTTTTTGTCATCACGCGTCTGAGAAACAATCTCAGCTTCAACCTTTACAGAAGAAATGACTGGCGCACCCAAAGAAACATCTTTCTCATCACCAACGAACAAAACGTCAGGAAAAGATATTGAAGAACCTGCTTCACCTTCCAATTTCTCAACAGAAATCACAGAATTCTCAGACACCATATACTGCTTACCACCTGTTTTAATAACCGCAATCATAGAAAACTTGTTATACAATGAAAAAGCCTATATCAAGGCAACATAACGCATTCTAAAGAAAAAAACATCTGTTGTCAAACAATATCTCGAGAGAGACGAAAAAAGCCCCCTTTTCGCAAAGAAGTGGCAGGTAACAAAAAGGCAGGAATAAAACCAGAAAAGACAACCAATCCAAGGACAAAAAACAATACTTCGCGTGGAAAAATCGCCAAAAGAGCACCAGAAAGAAGCGCCGCAACAATATAACCCATCGGCCGTGCTGTACGAAAGAGATAAATCACATTCACATCCCTTCCATCAATTTGCTTATAAAAATAAGAGTCTCGCAAGATCTCCACAAAAGCAGCACCAATACGAGAAAAAAGAAGTACAATCATCCAAAGACCAACTGAAGGAATTGATACAAACGCCATACAAACAGTACTCACACCAAGAAGAAGAATGGAATGAATAAGCATGCGTCGTTCCCCAAAAAACTTATCAGCCAAAAGACCAACGGGATATTGCAACAATACAAACGGCACAAGCATAACAGTAAGCACCAACCCAATATCTCCCCAAGACATTCCGAGATCACGCAAATGAATTGGAATATAAATAATCGTCATGGCATAAAAAAATCAAGCGTGAATGCAATCCAATAAATACGTACAAGATTTTTCACATGTCGCACAGAAGAAAGCAAAAGTCGCAAAGAACGATGTATGCGAACAGGCATTTGAGGAACATCACGCAAACCAATCATTGCAATGGGAAACAGCACAGCATAGAAAAGTAGAAGAACAAAAAAAACACCAACATAACCAAACAAATCAAGTAAATATGTCGACAAAAACGGACCTAACAAAACACCCGTATTCAAAGCAGTCAAATGAAGACCACGAATACGTCCTGATTCGGTGTCAGATGAAACAGACTCAAGAATAACATCAAGCGTCACAACCAAAACACCTCCAAGAACATAAAAAACCATCGTAAAAACACACCCCACCAAGAATCTGAAAAAAACACCAGTCCTGTGATCGTAATAATTTGAGCAATAAAAACGAGTAAAAAAAATCGTGCACGATTAGCAAATGCAAACAATCGATGAGAATGAAGAAGTAAAAGAAGAATAATAAAAAAAGGCACAAAAAAGAAAACACCAACATTCTCAGAACCAGAAATGGATTGAAAAAAAGATGACGCCACAAACGCGACGAGAGCAAACGAAGCGCCCAAAAGAAAATTCACAAATCCAACAATCCAAACCTTATGCCGAACAAGAGTCTCAACATGGTGTATAGACATAGAAAAAAACATAAAAACAAGCACGTATATCTATGTACACTATACCACTAAAAAAAGAAATTGCTCACAAAAAACCAGCGCAAAAAAACGCTGGTTACAAAAACTAAGAAAACAGACCAAAAAAAATTATGGAGTAAGTCGTTTTACATCACGCGGAAACATAATTGCCTCTTTAATACTCGCAAGACCCAAAAATTTCTGACACACACGTTCAGACCCCATACCCCAACCACCATGTGGTGGCATGGCATATTTGAACATTTCAAGATAATCTGCGTAATCCTCCGGATTTAAACCATGTCTTTTGATGTTTTCAACAAGTGCAGCATATTCATGAATGCGTTGCCCGCCCGTTGCAATCTCCACACCACGATACAAAAGATCAAAACTATTGGTATATTGCGGATCATCACTCGGCATTGCATACATAGGGCGAATTTTTGCAGGGTAATGCGTAAGAAAAACAAAATCACTGCCATATTCACGCTTGACATATTCACAAATCAATCGTTCACCTTCAGGATCAATATCCACATCATCAAGCTTCTTGCCAAATTCTTTACGCAAGATTTCCAAAGCCTCTGTAAGTTTCATACGCACAAAACGCTCCGGAACAGAAATCTCAGAACCATGATCCAACAACGCTCCAGAACAACGCTCAGACACACGAGAAACAACAAAACCCAAAACATCCTCCAACTGATCCATCAAATCTTCGTAAGAATCAATAAAACCCATCTCAGCATCAAGTGAGACATACTCATTCACATGACGAGAAGTAAAATGTGGTTCAGCACGAAACACCGGACCAATCTCAAAAACACGCTCAAACGCTCCAACACCTGCCTGCTTATAAAACTGAGGGCTTTGTGCCAAATATGCCCAACGATCAAAATATTTTACCTTAAAAAAGTTTGCACCACCTTCAGTCGCATTAGAAAGAAGTTTGGGAGTCTTAATCTCTCGAAAACCAGCCTCACGCATTGCATCAGCATACGAGGCAATCAACTCAGAATAAACAGCAAAAATACTATTCACCTTTTTGTGTCGCAAAGAAAGATAACGATGATCCAACAATGTTGGCAATTGCACATCCAAATCCTCCTTAGAAATATCAATCGGCAAATCACCTGCTGTGCGAGACAAAACACGAAGAGAGTCTGCTTCAACCTCCACAGAACCCGTAGAAAGACCTTCATTGGACGCACCACCCGGACGTGCCTTCACACGACCAACAATGCTCACGGCATATTCAGAACGCACTTCTTGCGCCGATTCATAAGCATCAGAAAAATCAGGAACAACAACAACCTGAACAACACCGCTACGATCACGAAGATCACAAAAAATAATCTTTCCATGATCACGACGTCGAAGCACCCATCCACGCAACTCTACTTGTTGTCCAACACAATCAACGATTTCCGAAATTAAATGACGCTTCATACTTATGTCTTTATACTGAAAATTAATTACACTACAAAACAACTCTAAAACAAAAAAACAGAGAATGTCAAGAAAAACAACACCTACAAAACATGGGATTCCGTACTCCCTTCCAAAACACGTGAATGCACTGGCAATTCAACAATAAAACGAGAACCCTTGTCAGCACCATCTGACTCAACAATAATCTGACCATGATGTGCTTCAACAAAACTCTTCCCAATGAAAAGTCCAAGCCCAGTGCCATCAGCATGAAGTCGTCCAACATCTTTACCACGAGAAAACTTTTGAAATATAGAACTCAAGCTCTCAGGAGTAACCCCAATTCCAGTGTCTGCAACAATGAATCGGACAACATCACGTTTTTCGTCATGTTCAACACTCACTGTAACACTACCTTCTCGGGTGTACTTCAAAGCATTGTCCACAATATTCAAAAAGACTTCATGCAGTTTTGCTTGATCCATCTTAATTTTTGGTGTTGAAACATCTGGAAGTATCAAATTCAAATCAAGATTCTTCTGTCTAGCCGTTACCAAAAATGTATCTACGATTTCTTTTGCAAGAGTCTCCACACGACCCAATGCAAAATTATATTCAATACGCCCAGATTCTATACGAGAAATGCTCAGCAACTCTTCCACAAGAGTAATCAAACGCTCATTAGCAAGAAAAACCTTGCCCAAAGCTTCCTTGACCGGCTCTTCCACTTTTCCATATGAACCCTCTGAAATCATCGACACAAAACCCTTAATCGCCGTCAAAGGCGTGCGCAATTGATGTGATGCGATGGAAACAAAATCTGATTTTGCCTGATCCAACTTTCGCAACTGTTGATTGGCTTTTGCCAACTTCTCCGTCAACTTCTGCAATTCTTCTTTCCGTCGTAAATCCTGAATCACTGAACGAACAAGAAGATAACCGAGACCAACCACAACAACCAACGTCCACAAAATTAAAATAGTATTAATGACCTTTTCAACAAAAAACAACTGGGATCCCACCAATACAACCATACCAATAACCAAAATCTGGGCAGCAAAAATACGCAAAGAAAAAGCATGAAAACGCACAATTGCATAAGCCAAAAAAACAACAAACAAAGGCATGCCAAACAAACCAATCTGAGTAATCTGCCAGTTCAAAGTAAAACTAGCAATCACATTTGCCCAAGAAAAACACAACATCAAAAGAAGAACACCAAAAGAAACAGAATAAAATTCACCCCGAGATAACCGTTTCTTCCAAGAAGCTGTAAAAATCGATCGTAAAAAAACGACTACTGCAAAAAAAACAAACAAAAAACCAACAAAATAATAATAATTAGTATAAAAAGACCCTTCAATAGATTCACACCACACACCATCAAAACCAGATAAGTTTAAAGTGGTTGGCAAAAGAAAAATAACCGGAAGAGAAACAAAAATAACGCACAATTTTAGCCAAAAAGAAATATCCTTACCCGTAACATATACAACATAAAAATAGAAAATTGAAGCAAAAAATAGCACATAAAAAATACCAAGAAGCGACCATGAAAACATAACAAGAACACTATTAGCAGCGTGCCACGTCAACAAATCAAAAACAGCCCAAAGAGAAAACATGCTAGCACTAAAAAAAAGAAGTCCACCCAAAAGATTGCGCAAGTTATAAAAAACAAAGAAACCCACAAGAAAACCAAGAAGGGCTGTCGGAATATGCGAATAATAAACAAGATTGAATGTAGGAATGGACGCAAGAACATCATAACAATGTGCAAGGTCATAAATAGATCCGTACTGCATAATAAGCTATAAAAAACATTAAAACACCTTAACATATCATACCACAAGAAACGGAAGTGATTCAAAAAAATAATATTAAAGACTGAAAAATTCTTGAAAAATTTCTTGATAATTCTTCTTGTAGTGAAACCAACCGTCAACATCTTCACTGCCAACTGATTCTAAACGAACAATTAGAGGCTGTGTCCCTGTCAACGCACAAGCCTTATCAAAAGCAGGTAAGATAACCTTTTCCGTAAAAGATCGCTCACGTCCAGTAATCAAAAAATTTTCAAAAAGAACTCCGAAATAAGAACACAAAATAAAAAAATCAACATAATAACGATCTGGAGAAGATCCATGACGTGAAACCCAATCTGAAAAAGGTGCGATGCGTACAGACCCACCCCCAACAGCACGAAGAAAAAATTGCCGATGAAAATCAATAAGACTAACATCCTTTAATGTCTGAACGTCTTGGAGCGGCAAGCCATCAAAAGTGTTGTAATCCACAACACGAAAAGAACGTCTTTGGGAAGACTCTTCAATACAATCAGAAAAATATAAACGTCCAAGAAAATATTTTGCAGGATTAACAGAAACAAACTTATCTGCAGGCATCTCAAGATAAACAGGAAACAATCCGACAGATTTCACCAAATCAAAGAAATGAAAAAATTCAAAATTAGGAGTTGCAACATAACGCCACAAAAAAGCCATTGGAACAGAAACAGATGCAAATTCAGCAGGAATATCATCATGTAATAAAGACCTAACGCGATCACGCAAATCAACATCTTCTCGTCGAGAAGAAATAATAGAAGAAACATCATCAATTGATGTATACAGACTGGAAACACGCTCATGCAAAATATTCTGAGTACTCATATCAATGCAATAAAAGAAAAACAAAAAAAATCAATAATCCAGACTTACCCCCACTCATCACGAACACCAAGATACTCCAAAATAACAAAAAAGTCTCTTCAAGAGCTCCCAAATAGCAAATTGCCTTCCTGTCCAATAAACACCACTGATCAACGTACTAGCACCAAAAGCAACCCAATCACGCAATATAAAACGAAATGTCCGTCTACTCTCTGCCGAACGCAAGTAAGCAACAGCAAAAAATGAATCTCCCTCCATACTAAACAAAACAAAGAGAATAGACTTTCGACAACGAATAAAAAGAAAATTAAGAAGCCACAAAAATGGAAAAATTAGAGAAGAAAAAAAACCTTGTTGCGTGGAAAAATAACGAAGACGCGCAGAAATGTGACGATGAGTAAATTTTGTGACCGAACGCTCCAAAAGTTCCATACCTAACCAATCAGAACGGCTAAACCGATGATAATAAAGCAAAA
The DNA here is from genome assembly GCA_020428995.1 of Candidatus Moraniibacteriota bacterium. Classification (GTDB taxonomy): domain Bacteria; phylum Patescibacteriota; class Minisyncoccia; order Moranbacterales; genus JAGQLW01. The sequence continues at coordinate 19,503 of JAGQLW010000016.1, forward strand.
CAACATTAATAAGACCAGCGCCAATAGTTAAAAATAACCCACCCCAAAAAACCCCAAAAAACTCAATACCAAAAATCCAAACTGGATAGTCATACAACCAATTAACAAAAGTCAAAACACCCCATCCCTGAACAACATCAACAATCCTCTCTCGGTAAGGGAAAAAGGAATTATAAAAAAAAGAAGACACTCCAGAAAAAGAAGAATGAAGAAAAGAAAAAATACGAAACATACAAAAAAAAGACGTGCCAATAAGCACGTCTTAAAGATGATTAAAATTCTCGCCAAACAACTCCTCCTCGTAACCAACACACTCCGCCTCCTCTTCTAATGCAGACTCCTCATCACAATACTGTACTTCACACACACTAGAAGAGACAAGAGGATCAATGCAATCCAAAAACACCGGACACTCACCCAACTCAGAACAAGAAGAAACCGTGTTCGCAAGGAAAGTAACATTCTTATAAAAAACAGTAGGCTCTTCTATCATTCCCTGACAATCACCCAGATCAACACTACACGCAGTTGCAAAACACATCTCAACAGATGGATCACATGGCACGCGTAAAGAAAAAGGGAAATCATACACCACGACAAAACGGTAATACGAAAACAATATCAGTAGAACGGAAAGACCAAGGAAAGGAAAAAGAATGATCTTCGATCTCTTATCCATAGACACTGTAATAAAAAAATTTAAAGACGCTCCAAACACTCCTCCAATGAATCAGTCTGAACCCAACCACACTCACCAGACTCTTGACGCTCACACTGAGCAGAACGATCACACCTATATTCTTCTCGATATTCACACGTCGTCACAATCCCTCCATTTGCCAACACGTCATCAGATGACACACATGGTTGCCCACTACACCCACCAACAACACATGTTGACTCAATTTGCTCAATCGGCAAAGGATCAGAAAAATCAGGACCAGAAGAACTCACATTCTCCACAAAGATTCTGCCATCAGCCGATTAACACTGAGCTGAATATGATTTCATGATGGCACCATTACTAGCCTTAACGCATGATGCAAAATCATAAACCACAGGAGACGATTGAAAAAAACAAAGTAAGAAACAACACCAAAAAAAATACAATTAAAAAACAGTAATGTTACGCAAACATATCATAAAAAAAGTAACAACACTTACTATATTACCAAAATTACAAAGCCCTGTCTAATCGATAAATCACACCCACCTTATCATCACTAATAAATAATCCTCCATCAGAAGAAAAAACAACATCAACAGGACGACCAAAAGATGTCCCATCTTCATTAAGCCAACCAGACAAAAAATCTTCCTCCAGAAAAAATCCACCCTCAGAAAAACCACTCTCATCCAACCGAAATCGCACAATTTTATATCCCACTGGATCACTTCGATTCCATGAACCATGATAAGCAACAAGAAGATCATCATCATACTCCTGACCCCAAACACCCGACGGCACAAACACCAAACCAAGTGGCGCAACATGTGCTGGCAAAGCAATATGCGACCCAATAGTTATCGAACAAAAATCAGTCTTTTGACCAGATAAATCAAACACAACATCATGCACACGATCACCATAACACCACGGCCAACCATAATGCCCAAAACGACGCAAAATATTAATCTCATCTGGTGGCAAATCATCACCGAGCTTATCCCGTCCCATTTCTGTCACCCACACATCCCCTGTATTAGGATGACGCGCCAAGAAAACAGCATTGCGCAAACCACGAGAAAAAATTTCAACATTCTTACCATCAAAATCCATAATCAAAACAGATCCTGCACGTTCATTGTTTTCAACACATGTATCACATGTTGACCCAACAGAAACAAGCAAACGTTCTCGACCATCATCAGACACAGTCTCCAAAGAACGTATCGTGTGTCGCCCACCACGAGGCAAGTCCGCAATCACACGACCACGAGAAACATGCAAAGAATTAGGCTGATAATCATAGACCCACAAACGACGTTCCTCCACAACAAACAACTGACAACCATCTTCACAACGAAGCAACAAACCATGAGGCTTTTCCAATCCCTCAATAAGTTTGGAACGCTTGCCCTCAGGAGAAAAAACAACAACACGGCCAGCGTCAAACTCACTAACCAAAAGATTGCCTTCTGAATCAAAGACGAGGTCACGCGGAGAATCCAATCCAGTTGCGAACAAAGAAAACGAAAAACCATCAGGCAAGACAAAAGGAAAATCAGTATTATTAACAGAAGCATCCAACACAGCACCTCCTTGGGAAGATTTAGGGGCATCTGCCTCACGCTTAAAAACATCCTCAACAGAAACCGGCGAAAAAACAACAGCAGGTTTCACTCCACGCCAAAGACGAACACCAACAAAAACCAACCCGACCAAAATGATCAATAGACTCACTGCGACAAAAAGACGGCGAGAAGAAAACACAAACTTCATAAGACAATTAAGAAGACTAATCATAATTGAGTATACCACGAGAAAAATCTAAGCGGATTCAACCATATCAGGATGTCGATCAAAATACGCATCGCGAAGCATCAACGACCCTACATAAAAAACATCTTCCATTGAAAGAATTGTGCCAGACAATTCCGGATGATGAAAAAGATACTCTTTCACAGACCGATCCAAATCAGGACGATCAGAAAAAAATTGCACCAACACATCAATAGCATTTTCAGAAACATCATAAGCCGTAGGATTATCTTCTGCTTCTAAGAGCTCCAAAAGCTCATCAAGATGCTCCGACACAATTGCTCGCATACCACTATCCAACAAAAGACGTCGCCCATTATCAGTCAACTGAAGCGGACTATTTGAACGACTCCACAAAGAACCACGACCACGAATTGCACGAAGATCCCCATCATGGCCATCCAGCCGACGATCCAATCTCTCAGAGCGCTCACGCAACCACATGATTGATGTTTCAATGGAAGACAATCGTCCAGCAAATTTCCACGCAATAATCACAATTGGACCAACAATTCCCAAAAGCAAACTAAACGCCTCCAAAGCACCAATAGAAATGACAAAATTTGTCTCTTGCATAAACATTGAAAATAAAATCTGAACTACTTACCAAAAACATCCAAATCATCCAGCACCTTCTTTGCTTGAAGCGCAGGCTTCATCGTCTCATATACCTTTGCAACCACACCCTCAGAATCAATCAGAAAAGAAACACGCAACACACCAAGAAATTCATGACCCCTAAATTTTTTTTGTTTCCACACACCATATTGTTTCACAACGTCTTCTTCTTCATCAGAAAAAAGTGTGAACGACAATTGTTGTTTTTCAACAAATTTTTTGTGACTTTAACAGAATCTGTGCTCACGCCAAAAACAACAGCATCCTTTTTCTCGAAATCGGCCCAAAAGTCTCGAATCATGCATGCTTCTTTCGTGTAACCCAGCGTTGCATCTTTTGGATAAAAATACACAAGCACCACTTGCCCAGATAATCAAATAATGCGTGCAAAACACCATCCTGATCAGGCAAAGAAAAATCTGGCGCCCTTGTCTCCAACAGAAAGAATCATAAACAAAGAAGTAAAAAAAATAAAAAACACCTATCCTAATAATGGAATACAAAATTCCACAAACATTTCGTTCCAAAAAATCTGTTTTACAAAAAGACATTCTTCAAATCATGCGCCAATTCTCTGCCACGCATCATCTGAAAGCTCAGAAAGTGACGACAACTTTTCATCTGCCAAAGAAAAACGCTCATCAGAAATCATTTCAAAAGAAGGAACAGCAACACATCGCATTTTTGCAGCCTTGGCAGCAATCACACCATTGAGCGAATCTTCAAAGACAAGACACTCAGAAGGGAGAACGTCCAATTTCGTGGCAACAGACAAAAAGACTGCTGGATGTGGCTTGCCATACACTTCATCCGCCCCCGAACACACAACATCAAAAAAATCCCCCAAATCCAATTTTTGAAAGACAGCATTAATCAAAGACATATCAGAAGAAGATGCCAACGCAACACGATCACATCGCTTACGAGAAAACAAAAGTGCCTTATATGCCCCTGGCAAAAATTCACCCTTCTCAAGAACAAGAGATGTCACTGTCTCAAGAATCTCTCGAGAAACATCTTCCTGAGAACGCCCTTGCCATGGATAAAGAGAAAACCAATGTTCAACAACCTCATCAATACGCATCCCCATAGTCTTGCGACAAAGCCCTTCAGTAAGAGGCACGCCCAAGGCACGAAAAACAGTAATCTCCGCCTCCATCCACAACGGCTCAGAATCAATCAACAAACCATCCATGTCAAAAATCACCGCTTCGGTCTTCATAAGATCCAACAATAAAAATAATAACCAGCCAATACTTACATATTATCACAAAAACACATGAAAATCAG
>JAGQLW010000017.1 GCA_020428995.1 Candidatus Moraniibacteriota bacterium
GGACAGAAGTGGTTAGTTAAAACATTTTCTGGCAAATTTGGCTTGTTGTTCCGTACTCGTCTTGGCGGGGAAGGACGAGCTTGTTTGAAGTCTGATATGTCGTTTTGCAGCGTTTGGCGAAGGATACAGCTTTTTTCATTTGACACAATACCTTTTGCGTGCTAGTATGGATATACAGTTTGATTGTGTTATGTGAGATGGTGGCCATATGTGTTTGGTTGGCCATTTTTTATTAGTACTTTACTTTACAGAGCTGATATTTTTGGTTCAGAGTTAATATTTTTGGCACAACTCTTCGTTATGCACCGCGGTACGCATTCGCTGTATGATATATACAGCTCATTGTGTTCCTCGTGCATGCTTTGATTTGCACTCAAAAATATACACTCTGATAAGAATAAGAATCTGTGATTTTCATTCAAAACTAAAAATTCTGTAAATTTCTGTTCGTTTTTGACTAGGCATATGTTCTGAATTTTCGAATTCAAAAATATACGCTTTGTGTCAGTGGTTTGTTTTTCGGAAAGCATTTTTTGGGTTTGATAGTATTACATATTATAATGACAATAAACGTAACTTGATTGAAAAAAATTTTATGGAAAAGGATTTTTTGGCAGATTTTGCCAGTGCGATTGCGCAGATTGCCGAGGAAAAGGGGATTGAGCGTGGTCGTGTGATGGAGGTTGTTGAGGCAGCGTTGGCTGCGGCGTATAAAAAAGAATATGGAAAGCGTGGACAGCACATTCGTGCTGAGTTTGACGATGTTTCAGGATCGGTGAAATTCTTCTTGCAAAAAGAAGTTGTTGATGAGACCGTGCGTGAGTTTCCAACGGTTGTTGGAGAGGGTTTGCAAATGGCATCATTGAGCAGTGGAGAAGTTTCTATTTCCACAGCGGGTGCTGATTTGCCTTCTGTTCCCGCACAACGTCCTCGTTTTGAAGATTCTGACGATTTTGATGATGGAGATGAAGACCGTTTGCAACGTTTCCACTGCGAACGAGATATTATTGTTGAAGATGCGCAGGAATTCAAAAAAGGTGCTGTTGTTGGTGACACTATTGAAATTGAGCTTCCACCTCACAGTGATTTTGGTCGTGTTGCAGCACAGACGGCAAAACAGGTGATTATTCAGCGTGTGCGTGAGGCGGAACGTGATGCTATGTTTGCTGAATACAAAGAAAAAGAAGGAGAGGTTCTTAATGGAACGGTGCAACGTGTTGAAGGACGCACGGTGTTTGTTGATCTTGGAAAATCTGTTGGTGCGTTGTTGCCACCAGAACAAATTCCTGGTGAAAACTATCGTGTTGGTCAGCGTGTGAAGGTTTTGCTTGCTTCTGTTGCATCTGATTCTCGTGGTCCTGGTATTGTGCTTTCTCGCACACATCCTGATTTTGTGCGTCGTTTGTTTGAGCTTGAAGTGCCGGAGATTTTTTCTGGAACTGTGCAAGTGAAATCCATTGCGCGCGAAGCGGGTTCTCGCACAAAAATTGCTGTTTTTTCTGAGGAACAAGGGGTGGATCCAATCGGTTCTTGTGTTGGTCAGAAAGGAACACGTGTGCAGGCAGTGATTGATGAACTTGGTGGTGAAAAAATTGATATTATTGAATGGCGTGAGAATGTTGAGAAATTTATTGGTGCTGCGTTGTCTCCCGCAAAGGTTGCTTCTGTCACTCTTAATGAAGAGGAAAAACATGCTTCTGTGTTGGTGCCAGAAGATCAATTGTCGTTGGCGATTGGTCGACGTGGACAGAATGTGCGATTGGCATCTCGTTTGGTTGGGTGGCGTATTGATGTGTCTGCTTCTACGGCGGAAGATGCTGTTGAAGAGTCTTCCGAAGAGGGTGTTGAGGCAGATGCTTCTGAGAGTGGTGAAGTGTCTGCACTTTCTGAGGAAGAGAAGGCTGATGAGAATGTCATTTCTGAAAAGGTTGTTGAGGTAGATGCTCCAGCGCTTGATGATGATGTTGTTTCCGCTCTTTCTGATTCAGATGCTGTTGTGTCCAAAGATAATTTTGCTGATGAAGAAAAAGTTGCAGATGATTCTGTTGAGAAAGAAGTTGCAGATGGAAAGAAAAAGTCTTCCCCTGCTAAGGCTGTGGAAGAATCAGAATAGGTTTTGTTTTTAATTTTTTGATTTTTATCACATTATGAATTTGTGGCATGACCTTTCTTCGGGAACAAAAAAGAGTATGAATGTTGTGATTGAGATTCCGCGTGGCTCGAAGAATAAATATGAAATTGATAAGGAGACGGGATTGATTCGATTGGATCGAGCAATGCGTTCTTCACAGGATTATCCTTTTGATTACGGTTTTGTTCCACGCACATTGTGGGACGATGGGGACGCGTTGGATGTGATTGTTTTGACGACATATCCTTTGTCGCCAGGGATTTTGGTCAATGCTCGTCCTGTTGCTGTTGTGAAAATGATTGATTCAGGTGACAGTGATGACAAAATTATTGCTGTTCCGGAGCATGATCCTCGTTGGGATCGTGTGAAAGATTTGAAAGATCTTAACCCATATACTGTCAAAGAAATAAAACACTTCTTTGAAACGTATAAGTCTATTGATGGCAAGGTTGTTGAGATTAAAGGAGTTTCTGGTGTGAAGCAGGCGCGTGAGGCGTTTGATCGGTCGGTTGCTCTCTACAAGCAACAGGTTGTCGACCGCGGGTAAAAGCTTTTGTTTTGGGCATAGCTCTTTGTCACACGTTCCGGGACGCACTCGCTGTATTTTTATATACAGCTCGTTTGCATTCCTCGCGTGTTTCGCGATCTGTACTCCAAAATGTTCGCTTTTATATTCTTAAAAGGTGATTCCTTTGAATTTGACTATCTTTTTGACGAGTATTGTTGTTGTTTGATCAATACTATTTAATTTGTGTGATTTATTGAATTTTAATTTTTGTAGTGCTTATGAGTTTTTCTGTTTCGCAATTACCAAAGTCTGAGATTGAGATCGAAGCGCGTCTTTCGTGGGATGAGTGGAAGAAATATGTCGAACAGGTTTTGGTGCAACTTACTTCTGAAACAACTGTTCCTGGTTTTCGTAAGGGCAAGGTGCCTGTTGATGTGCTTGAAAAGCATGTTGGTTCTGAGCGTGTTGTGAGCGATGCTGTGTCACGTGCTATTGATGACATATATCGCGCATATGTTTTGGAGCAGAAAATTGTTCCTGTTGGTGAGCCATCCATTTCTGTTGATTCGGTTACGCGTGATGGTGAGCTTGTTTATCGTGTGAAGACCGCTGTTGTTCCGTCGGTTGTGATGACTGATTGGAGTCAGAAAGCAAAGGAAGTTAACAAAAAGTTTTTGGCAGAAGCTGATGCTCTCGTGGTTTCTGACAAGGACATCGATGATGCGCTTGGGAAGATTGCTGAGAGTCGCGCGGCACTTGTTACTGTTGCACGTCCTGCAAAGACGGGGGATATTACCGTGATTGATTTTTCGCTTACCAAAGACGGTGTGATTGTGGAAAATGGTACAGGAAAAAATCATCCTCTTGTGTTGGGAAGCAATGCATTCATTCCTGGTTTTGAAGATGAAATGATTGGGCTTTCGGCAAATGATGTGAAAGAATTTGATATTACGTTTCCGAAGGAATACCATGCAAAGCACTTGGCGGATCAGACAGGACATTTTTCTGTGACTGTCTCTTTGGTTCAGGAGCGTCAAATTCCGGAGATCAATGATGAGTTCGCAAAGTCTTTGGGAAAGTTCTCTGATGTTTCGGCACTTCGCAAGCAAGTTTCTGAGAGTCTTCTTTTGGAAAAGAAAAATGGGCATACAGAGAAGCATCGCACGGCACTTATTGATTCTTTGGTTTCTTTGTCTTCGGCTGAGTTGCCAGAGATTATGGTGGAAAATGAATTGCACAAGATGGAGCATGAGTTTTCTGAACAATTGTCTGGAAGTGGTGCAACACTTGATGATTATTTGGCGCAGTCAAACAAGAAGCGTGAAGACTTGTTGAAAGAATGGCGCTCTCATGCTGAGCGACGTGTGTTGGCAGGATTGATTTTGGAAAAGGTTGCTGATGATCGTGGTGTGAATGTTTCCGCTGATGAAGTGGAGGCGCGAATGAATCAGACATTGGCGCAGTACAAGAATGTTAAAGATGTTGAAAAACAAATCGATTTGCAGTCTTTGTATGCGTATACAAAAATGATGATGACGCGTGAAGCGGCGCTGGAACATTTGCAAAAGATTTAGACATTTTTTGTTTTTGTTGATTTTTTATCTTTTTGTTTATGAAAGAGCATAATCAGTATCTCATTCCAACAGTGATTGAGAAAACGCATTATGGTGAGCGGGCATATGACATTTATTCTCGACTGCTCAAAGATCGTATCATTTTTATTGGTACGCCGATTGAGGATGGTATGGCAAATGCAATTATTGCGCAGCTTTTGTTTTTGGAATCGCAAAATCCGGATGAGGATATCAAGATTTATATTAACTCTCCCGGTGGTGTTGTTTCTTCTGCGTTGGCGATCTATGACACAATGCAATATGTGAAGCCTGACGTGCAGACGATTTGTGTTGGGTTGGCGGCGTCTGGAGCAGCACTCTTGTTGGGTGCTGGCGCCAAGGGTAAGCGCATGATTTTGCCAAATGGTGAAGTAATGATTCATCAAGTGATGGGTGGTGCGCAAGGGCAAGCATCAGACATTGATATTCACGCACGACACATTCTCAACACGCGAGAGCGATTGAACAAAATTCTAGCAAAACATACAGGGCAAAAGCTTTCCAAAATCGAGAAAGATGTTGATCGGGATTATTTTATGAGTGCTGAGGAAGCCAAGGTCTATCGCATCGTCGATCGCATCATCTAGAATTTCTTTATTTTTGGCATATTTCTTCGTCAAGAATTCCGTTGCGCGCTCGCTGTATAATCACATACAGCTTGCTGTGCTACTCATTCTTTCCTTGAACTATATCCAAAAAGTAAAAAAATTCTACCATCGTATTATTTTTTTTATGGTGTTTCTCAGGTGTTTTTGTTGATGTCTTGCGCTATTCGCTCGACGTATGTTTATATACGTCTCGCTCCGATGCTCGATACTGCCTTGAATTTCATCCAAAAAGCAAAAGAATTTTGGTTGATATATTTCTGTGGTGATTTTTTTCTCACTCGCTATATTTTTATATACAGCTTCCGCCAGTTCGGCTTGCATCGAGTTCTGAGTTGAAGCGGGTAAGACGGGCATTCAAAAAATAAAAGTCATTTATTGTTGGGGTATCTTTGGTAAAAAGATACGTTTTAAATCTGGAGTTTTTGCAAAAAAAACATTGGTATAATTTTGTGCTGGTGTTTTTTTGTCTCGTTTTGCGATATGATAGTGGTTACCTATGGAATATTCTTATCGTGCGATTGTTTTAGGCAAAAGAGACATTGCAGACGTTGATCGTTTGTATACTTTTTATTCTTTGGAAGGTGGACTGCTTTGTGTTTCGGCTCGTGGTGTGCGCAAGGTGACGGCAAAACTTGCGGCCCATCTGGAGACATTTGTGGAAGCACATGTTTTGGTTGCGCGTCGGCGTGGATCAGGAACAATCATTTCTGCTGTGACGGAGAATGCTTATCCTGTCTTTCGCAGAGATGTTCTTGCTCTTGGAGAGTTGTTTTGGGTTGCTGATCAATTTTTGCGCATGGTGTCTTTTGATGATGTTGATGAACGGCTTTTTTTCTTATATCGTTCTTTTTTGTCTACTGTGGAGGATATTTCTGCTCGTTCTGGTCTTTCTGAATCTCGGCGTGGAGATTTGTATCGACTTATATCGTTATCTTTTTTGTTTCACACATTGTCTCTTTTGGGGTACGATCTTTCTTTTTTGCGATGTGCCGTTTCAGGGAAAAGTCTTTCTTCATGTCAGTCGAGCTGTGTCTTTTCACCTGCGCTTGGTGTTGTTGCTTGTGGGGAATATTCAGGTTCTTTTAGTGATGCTATTGTCGTCTCTGATAATACGATTAAGTTATTGCGTTTGTTTGCGAATAACTCTTTTTCTTCTTTGATGAGACTTCATGTTGATCAACATGATCTGGCACAAGCACGTCGTGTCTATGATACTTTCTTTTTGTGGCATTTTTCTTGATTGTGAGGGCTTATGTGTTTGGCAAACTTCTTTGTCAAACGCTCTAGTGCTTGACGATGTATTTTTGAATACATTTTACTGTGCTCTTCGCGTTTTCCTTGAATTTTATTCAAACACATGAGCCCTAGATTCTTGGTATTTTCTAGGTGAAATTTGTATATCTGGATTTTACTAAAATATCCAGGTCTTAGAGATTTGGTATTTATTTTTTAGTCTGACAACTATTATTTTTTTGTGTATTTCTTATTTTTTCTATTTCTCCATAGTCCTGCCTTGGATTTTCCTCAAAAACCAAATTCTTGGTATTTTACTTGATTTTTTTAAAATTTTGTTTTTTACCACACACATTTTTGTTATTTTGTTGTTATTTCGTATCTTTCTATTCGTGGTATAATACATTTGTTAATTTTTGACTTCATTGTTCCGTCCCAGATGTTTTTTTATTGGTTTTTTGGGTGGAATTTTTTTGCTTATGGCTCTTCAAGATTTTCGTGACCAATTGCAAAAACGTGATACAGATGTAACGCGTCCACGTCATGAGGGTAGTGATTATGACCCTTTGGCTCATGGTCGACAGGAACGCGCAGAAAAATTTGCTCGTAACCGATCTTTTTGGGAGCGTTCATTTTTTGGTTTGACTGATCGTCAACGCATGTTTTTGCGTCGTGGTTTGATTGTTTTGGGTGTTTTTTTGTGTATCTTTTTGATGGTTTGGGCAGTTGCATATGTGCGTGGTACTTTTTTTCGTGAAGCACGTGTTTCTGTTTTTGTTTCTGGTCCTGAAAATGTCGAGAGTGGTGCGCCCGTTGAGTTTGTGATTACGTATGAAAATGATAATCGTGCGAGTCTTGATGATGCTGTGTTGTTTTTGGAATATTCTGATAATTTTAGTCCTGATGTTTCGCGCATGTCGAATTTTCTTGTTGCTGGGCGTACGCGTGCTTCTGTGGACATTGGTTCTGTTGAAGCACATTCAAAAAAGAGCGTTTCTGTTTCTGGTACTTTCTCTGGGCCAAAAGGACATGTTGCATCTTTTCGGGCAATGTTGGAATATTCTCCGGATAATGTCTCTTCCCGATTTTCTTCGGAGGTGCAAGTGAATGTTTCATTAGACTCTTCTCCTCTTTCTTTTTCTGTTACTTCGCCGTTTGAAGTTGCTGATGGTGATGTTGTGGAATATCTTGTTCAATGGGAAAATCTTGGCGGGCGTCGTTTGGAAGATGTTCGTGTGCGTGCTGAATATCCCCAAGGTTTTGTTTTTGATGGATCTGATCCGCGAGTTTCTTTGTCTGATAATGTTTGGCAAATTGGTTCCGTTGATGCTGGTGACAGTGGAGTTATTTCTGTTCGTGGGCATCTTTATGCAGGAGATCAGAATGAAAAAGTGATTACGTTTTCTGCTGGTTCTTTTGATTCATCTGGTTCTTTTGTTTCTTTTGGTTCTGTTGAGGAACGCACACGATTGTTGCGATCTCCATTTGTTGTGACACATACCGTGAGTGGTTTGCGTGAGGGTGCTGTGACTCCTGGTCAGCAATTGCGATATGTTGTTAACTATCAAAACACTGGAGATGTTGGCTTGCGTGATGTTGTTGTATATTTGGATGTTGATAATCCCGTTTTGGATTATGAAAAAGTTTCTTTTGAGCAAAAAGGAGCTTACGATGTTTCTCAGAATCGTTTTGTGTGGCGTGCTTCTTATGTTCCTGAGTTGAATTTTGTTGCTCCGGGACAGAGTGGTTCTATTGCATTTGTTGTCCCTGTTTTGAGAGATTCTTATGTTCGACAGTCCACGGATCGCAATTTTTCTATTACTTCTGTGGCGTCGATTGATAGTCCGACGATTGATACACCGCTTGATCGTAATAAGGTTATTGCCAGTGATTTAGTTTCCATGAAGCTTAATACGGTTTTGGGTTTGGATGCATATCTTGTGTATCATGACGAACAATCTCCGAATACTGGACCGTTGCCTCCTGTTGTTGGACAAGAAACGACGTATACTTTGCGTTTGTCTCTTTCCAATGCTTCCAATGATGTTCGAGATTCTCGCGTTTCTATTTTGTTGCCGGCTAATGTTTCATTTGTTGGTGGTGTGCGCCCAGAGGATGAATCTGTGCGCTTTAATGACCGTACAAATGAGATCGTTTGGGACACGGGTCGCTTGTCTGCTGGTCTTGGGTATGTCAGTGAATCACGTGATGTGAGTATGACTCTTGTCTTTCGTCCAAGTCCTGAGAATGTTGGTGAACCTGCTATTTTGGTTCGTAGTGTTACGGTTTCGGCTGTCGATCTTTTTACTCAAGAAAATGTTTCTTCTGTTGTGGAGGATCGTACGACAGTGCTTTCTCGTGATCCCAAAACTGCTAATGGAGATTATTCTATTAAGCCTGCGCCTGACAAATAAAATTAAAATTTGTTCTTGCGTGTTTTTTTTGTAGAGGTGTCTCATCTTTTTGGTGAGACATCTTTTTGTTTTTCAATATAAGTAACTGTCTAAATTCTCACCAATTTTGTTAAAAAATATTCTTGTCGGATAACACCTTATAATTTTGGCTGCTTGCTTGCCTCGCCTCGAGTTCCGAGTCGAAGCGGGCAAAATATTCAGATCTCGTCAAAACTTGCTTGACGGTAGACAGGTATCTCGACCTGTTTTGCCGGCTTACCTCGGTTTGACGAGTCGAAGCTGTCAAGGCGGGTATTTTTCCTCAATTTTCATTTTTTCTCCGCAAATGTACGGGGCGGGCGCTGGAAAATTCTGAAATTTATAGTTTGACATGAGAACTTAGATAGTTATTAAGATTTGAATACTTTTTGTTTGTGCTAGAAAAGCGTTCTTGCGTTTATGGTTTTTTTTGCGTATCTTTGTTTTGGGAGATGTTTTTTCTTTTTTCTTTTTCATGTTTTCTTTCAAACATTTTGATTCTTCACTTTTTCGACAAGGGTCTTTGACTGTGCCTCATGGTGAGATTCCAACACCATTTTTTATGCCTGATGCTACACGCGCATCGATACGTGGTTTGTCTGTTGCTGACATTGAACGGACAGGTGTTTCGGCTATGGTTGTGAACACGTTTCATTTGTTCTTGCATCCAGGGATGGAGATTGTTCGTGGTGCTGGAGGTGTTCATCGTTTCATGAATTGGTCAGGACCGCTTTTGTCTGACAGTGGGGGTTATCAAGTTTTTTCTTTGGTGCACAAAAATTCACAAATGGGAACAATCACTGAGGAAGGTGTGCATTTTCGTTCTCCTGTTGATGGTTCGAAACATTTTTTGTCTCCTGAAAAAGCTATTGCAATCCAGTTTGATCTTGGTGTGGATATGATGGTGTGTTTTGATGATCCTCCTCCGAATGGATATTCCAAGGAGCGTATTCGCGATGCAGTTGACAGAACGTTGCGATGGGCCGAACGTTGTCGTGTTGCTTATGATTATGAAGTGTCTGAACGGGGTTTGTCTTTGGAACAACGACCGTTGTTGTTTGGTGTTGTTCAGGGTGGGGAACATCTTGATTTGCGTCGATTTTGCGCGGAGCGTTTAACTGGTATTGGTTTTGATGGTTATGGTTTTGGCGCACGTCATGTTTCGGAGGAAGGTGATTTTCTTTCTGAAGTATTGTCTGTTACGGCACAAGCACTTCCTGTTGAGTCGCCCCGTTTTGCCTTGGGAGTTGGTTCACCGTCTGATATTGTTCGTTGTGCTTCTTTTGGGTGGGACATGTTCGACTGTGTGATTCCAACACGTGAAGGACGGCATGGAAGGTTGTTTGTGTGGGAGAAAGATCCAAAGACTCTTTCTTGTTCAGATATTCTTTCTTCTCTTGATGATTTTTTCTCCACGTTTACTGTTGTGCGCAGTTCCTTTCGTGATGACTTTTCTCGTGTCGATTCATTTTGTGATTGCATGCTTTGCACAAATCATTCTCGTTCATATCTTCGACATTTGCTTCGTGTTGGTGAGCCACTTGGTGCGCGATTGGCGTCAGAACATAATCTCACTTTTTATTCTCAGTTGATGCGTGTTTTGCGTAATGATTCACAAGTTTGAGGTGAATAATAAGATTTTTGCAGAAAAAATATTTTTTTGTTTAAAATTTAATGATTTTGTAATTTGTAATTATTTCTTAGGATTGGTTCTAGTATTTGTGTTTTGTGGTATTGTGATTATAGGGAGCGTTTTTCAATTATTTGATTTGTATTGTTTATGATGACTTTTTTTGATCAATTTTCTGATGTGCTGAGTGTTCTTTCTTTGCGGGATGATGGCCCGATGAATTTGACTCATGCATCTGGGCAAGAGAATCGTAACCGTTTTTTTTCTTCTTGCCACATTTCTCCCGAGCGTGTTTTTTCTGCAGGGCTTGTTCATGGAAACAGTGTTAGTGTTGTTGGGGAGTCTTCTCCTCAGAACATTGATCGCATGGATGCTTTGGTGACACGGTTACCGGAGCATTATTTATCAATCACTGTTGCAGATTGTTATCCGGTATTTTTTTATGCTCCATCTTCGCGGATTGTTGGCATTGCGCATGCTGGTTGGCGGGGTGTTGTTTCTGAGGTTATTTTGCGTACTTTTGATCAGATGGTTGCTTTGGGTGCTGATGTTTTTGATATTCATGTTGCAATTGGACCAGGTATTTCACAACCGAACTATATTTTTGAACATAAGACATGTGTTGTTTCTTTTGGGAGATACTGTCGTGATCATTATTTTGTTCCTGTGAAGGATCGTCCGGGGTATATGTATTTGAATTTGCAAAAGATTATTCTTGATCAGTGTACTGAGGCGGGTGTATCTATGGATCATGTTGATGGTACTCTTATGTGTACGTTTGCTGATCCAGATCGATTTTTTTCTGCTCGACGTGATTCTGAGGAAGAAACTTCTGATGACCGTATGATTGCGCTGATTGGTTTGCGTAAATCTTGACTTTTTTTCTCTTTTAGTTGATTCTTTAGGATATTGATTGTGCGTCTCTTTGTGTTTTTATTTGATTATCTTTTGTTCTATGAGTGAGTCACTTTCTTCTTTGGATGTTGTTGTTTCGTTGGCTAAACGTCGTGGTTTTGTTTATCCCGCGTGTGAGATTTATGGGGGGTTTGCTAATGCGTATAGTTTTGGTCCGTATGGTGTTGAGTTGCGTAATAATATTAAAAAATTGTGGTGGAAGATGTTTGTGAATGATCGTTCTGATATTGTTGGAATGGACGGTCCGATTCTTTTGCATTCTCGTTTGTGGGAGGCGTCAGGGCACACCACTGGTTTTAATGATGCAATGGTTGACTGTAAGAAATGCAAGAAGCGTTTTCGTGCTGACCATTTGGTTGAGGAAGCTACGGGTAAGGACATGGAAGGAGATTTTCCTGCAATGAATGAGGCTCTTCGATTGATTCCGTGTTCGTCGTGTGGTGCAAATGATTGGACCGACGCACGGCAGTTTAACATGATGTTTCACACGTCAATGAATGGTTTTTCTGGTGATGTGTTTTTGCGTCCAGAGACTGCTGGTGCTATCTTTGTTGATTTTAAAAATATTGTTGATTCGATGCGGGTGCGCGTACCTTTTGGTGTTGCACAGATTGGAAAGGCGTTTCGTAATGAGATTGTTGCGGGGAATTTTATTTTTCGTTTGCGTGAGTTTGAACAAATGGAGATTGAATATTTCATTCGTCCAGAGGAAAAGTGGGAGGAATTGTTTGAACAATGGCTTGTTCTGCAGGAACGTTTTGCAGTTTCTCTGGGAGCTTCTACTGATTCCATTCGTCGTTATGAACATCCAAAAGAAAAATTGTCTCATTATTCAAAAAAGACGATTGATATTGAGTATAAATTTCCGTTTGGTTTCAAAGAGTTGTTTGGTTTGGCATGTCGTGGTGACTTTGATCTTTCCAGTCATGCGGCTGCTTCTGGTGTTGATTTGTCATTTCGTGATCCTGAGACAGGACAGTCGTATGTTCCTCATGTCTTGGAGCCTACTTTTGGTTTAGATCGATCTTTGTTGGTGACTTTGTGTGCGGCGTATCATGAAGAACAGTTGGAAAAAGGTTCTCGTATTGTCATGAAGTTTCCTTTTGCGCTGGCTCCTGTGAAAGTTGCTGTGTTTCCGCTTTTGAAAAACAAGCCAGAGCTTGTTGCTAAGGCGCGTGAAATTTTTGACATGCTCAAGACTTCTTTTGTGTGCGAGTTTGATGACAATGGTAATGTTGGAAAGCGGTATCGTCGTCAGGATGAGATTGGCACACCGTTTTGTGTGACAGTTGATTTTGATTCATTTTCTGATGGTGCTGTGACTGTTCGTGATCGTGACACAATGGTGCAGGAACGTGTTAGTGTTTCTGAGCTTTCTTCCTACCTTTCTTCTCGTCTCGGGTAAATTGTCTGGAACTTAAGTGTTTGACAAACTCCTGTGTCAAACACTCCAGTGCTCGACGGTGTATATTTATATACACCTTACTCCGCCCTTCGTGTTTTTCTTGGATTTTATTCAAACGTTGAAGTTCTGTTGGTTTTGTTTTTTGGAAGAGTTTTCTTTGTATAACTTTATGATTTTTTCTTATGAAATTTTCTGTTGTTTCTTCTGTCTCTGGTGTGGAAAAAGATGCATGTACCGTTCGTCTTGTTGCGCCTTCAGAGGTGGAACGTTTTGTTGAGGCAGATGGTGTTTGTTTTCTTGAAATTCCTTTTGATGTTGCAAAGGTTGCACGACGTCGAAGTGTGTTGTTGTTTCGTCGCATTGTTTCGTTGGCGAAGAAATATCATCTTGAAAATCTTATTCTTGCTTGGGATGAGGTTTATTTTTCCTCTCTAAGTATTTCTGTTGCTGATTACGCTGAGATGGTTGGTGTTGCAATGGAAATGGCACATTATGAGTTTCGTCGTTTCCGCACTGTCCCTAAAGAGGGTTGGAAAGATGTGAAAAATGTTTCCGTTGTTGTCTCTGATTCTTCGGTTGTCCGTGCTGTTCGTTTTGGTTTAGGTCGATCAAAACAGATTGCATTGTGGGTGAATCGTTGCAGAGATTTTGCTAATACCCCTGGTGCTGACATGACACCGCGTTCTTTTGTTAGCACTGTTTCAAAGTTGGTTAAGAATACGTCAATTCGTATGACGGTTCTTGATGAAAAAAAGATTTCTCAACTTAAGATGGGGGGTGTGCTTGGTGTTTCCAAAGGCTCTGTTGAACCGCCACGTTTTTTGATTCTTGAGTATTCTGGTGGAAAAAAAACTGATGCGCCAATTGTGTTGGTGGGTAAGGGAGTGACGTTTGATACTGGTGGAATTGATGTGAAGCCCTATCCTTACGCATTGGATATGAACATGGATATGTCTGGTGGTGCTGCGGTTGTTTCAACTTTGTTTGTTGCGCATGATTTGAAGGTGAAGAAGAATATTGTTGTTTTGGTTCCTCTTGTGGAAAACATGATGTCGGGATCTGCTTTTCGCCCTGGCGACATTTTGACGGCGATGGATGGGACGACTATGGAAGTGCGTAATACGGATGCTGAAGGGCGTTTGATTTTGGCAGACGCACTTTGTTATGCGCGCCGGTGGAAACCACAGCTCGTTATTGATGTTGCAACACTTACAGGAGCTGCGTTGGGTGCGTTGGGTGAACGTGCCAGTGCTGTGTTTACACAGGATGATTTGCTTGCTCAAAAAATGTTTGATTGTGGTGAGTCCAGTGGAGACTACGTGTGGCGACTTCCTTTGTGGGAGGAACATGGCGCGGACATTAAGGGTGTCTTTGGAGACATTGCTAATTTGCGTACTGTTGGTAGTGACCGGTATGCTGGTGCTAGTTCTGCTGCTGCATTTTTGCATCATTTTGCAAAGGATTTTTCTTTGTGGGTGCATGTGGACATGGCACCACGCATGACATCTGTTCATGATGAGTTTCTGGCAAAAGGTGCTGCGGGTGCGCCTGTGCGCTTGTTGCTTCGATTGTTGGAGACAATTTGATTTGTTTTTCTCATAAACACGGTCTGAAAGGGCTGTGTTTTTTTGTTTTGTGTTGGGTTTGTGTTTTTTATTTTTTTAGTGGTTTTTCTTTGAAGAGTCTCTTTTTGTTTGCATATTTGGCTTTCTGGCAATATACTGCTTCAGAGGAGGAAAATCTTTTTTAAATGACTATATTCAGGCTTTTTTATGCAGTATAAAATTCACACATTGAAGAATGGTTTGCGTGTTATCTTTGCACCAATGAAAGACACACAAACAGCAACAGTTTTGATTTTGGTTGGGACGGGGTCGCGTTATGAGACGAAAAAAACCAATGGTTTGGCGCATTTTTTGGAACACATGTTTTTTAAGGGAACACAGAAACGTCCAACCACATTGGCTATTGCTGAGGAATTGGATGCTGTTGGCGGAGAGTATAATGCATATACGAGCAAGGATCACACTGGTTATTGGGCAAAAGTTGATTCCAAACATGTTGGTGTTGCATTGGATGTTGTGAGTGATATTTTTCTTAATGCCAAAATTGAGCAGAAAGAAATTAATCGTGAACGTGGTCCGATTTTGCAGGAATTGAACATGTATGAAGATATGCCGATTCGCCATATTGGAGATTTGTTTGAGCTATTATTGTTTGGAGATCATCCTCTTGGGCGGGAAATTCTTGGTACGCGTGAGAATATTAATGGTGTGATGCGTAAGGATTTTATTGATTATCTTGATCAATATTATGTTGCGTCAAACACGGTTGTTGCTGTTTCGGGGAATTTTTCTCAGAAGGATGTTTTGAAAAAAATTACTCAAGATTTTGTAGACATGCGTGTTGGTGAAAAACCGTCGTTTGTTTCGTATGATTCTGATTATGTTCCTTCTTCGCCTGTTTATGTGCAAGACAAAAAGACTGACCAGACACAGTTGATGGTTGGTGTTGGGGCATATGGTTTTCGTAGTAAAAATCGTTATGCACTGGCTGTTTTGTCTGCTATTTTGGGTGGTGGAATGAGTAGTCGATTGTTTATTGCTGTTCGTGAACGACGTGGATTGGCATATAATGTGCGCACAATGACAGAGGCGTATGCTGATGCCGGATGTCTTGTGACACAGGCAGGTGTTGAGCATGATAATGTGGAGGAGGCGTTGAAGATTATTTTGCGTGAGTATCGTCGTACTCGACGAGAAAAAG
Source organism: Candidatus Moraniibacteriota bacterium (assembly GCA_020428995.1). Classification (GTDB taxonomy): domain Bacteria; phylum Patescibacteriota; class Minisyncoccia; order Moranbacterales; genus JAGQLW01. The sequence goes on from JAGQLW010000017.1 coordinate 15,242, forward strand.
TTCTACGCAAGGAACTTTCCAAGGCAAAAGATTTTCTCAAAGGGCGTCTTGTGTTGGGTTTGGAGTCTTCTGACGAGGTTGCAACATTTTTTGCTGAGCAAGAAGTTGTTAAAGGGAAAATCACTCCGCTTTCTGAGCACTTGGAAAATATTGATAAGGTGCGCGCGGCTGATGTGCATCGTGTTGCCAATGAGATTTTTCAGACGGATCGTCTGCGTTTGGCAATCATTGGTCCACATGGTGATGGTCAGCAATTGCGTGGTTTGTTGAAGGTATAGATTTTTTAAGTACTGTTTCTTATGACAAGACAATTTGATCTTTCTATGGGGACGGTGTGGCGAATTTTTTTCATTATTGCGGTTATTGGGATTTTGTATGTTTTGCGTTCAGTGATTGCACTTTTTTGTATCGCATTTGTGATTTCTTCGGCGTGTGGTCCTGCTGTTTTGTGGATGCATAATCGTCGTGTGCCACGACCACTTGCTGTTGGTGTTATCTACATTGTTTTTGCTTCCATTTTGGGACTTCTTTTTTCTTTTGTTGTGCCGTCTGTCGCAGAACAAGTGTCTTCTTTTTCTCGTACAATTTCAGGAGATGCCTCTGCTGTTTCTCCCATTGTTGGTGTTTCGCCGCAGGAGATTCGACAGATTGTGCAGTCTTTTGGTGAGGCGTTGTCCTCTTCTTTTGGGGACATTCTTTCCAAAACGGTTGGTGTTTTTCAAGGATTGGTTGGGCTGATGGCTGTTGTGTCAATGTCTTTTTACTTGTCGCTTGATCCTGATGGTTTGCGACGTTTCCTTATTTCCATAACCCCAAAACGTTATCAAGATTATGTTGTTTCCTTGGCAACACGCATTCAACAACAAATTGGTAAATGGATGTTGGGGCAATTGTTTGTGATGGTTCTTGTTGGTGTGTTGTATTATATTGTTCTGTCTCTTTTGGGGGTGCCGTACGCTCTTGTCTTGGCAATAATTGGTGGGCTTGTTGAGATTATTCCGTACATTGGTCCTGTTGTTGCTGGAGTTCCGGCTGTGTTGTTGGCATTTTTTATGGTGTCGCCGTGGACGTCTGTGATTGTCTTAGTCTCTTATATTTTGATTCAACAGGTTGAAAATCATGTGATCATCCCACAGATTATGCGTCGCGCGGTCGGACTTAATCCTTTGGTTGTCATTCTTTCTTTGTTGGTGGGTGCACAGCTTGGAGGTGTGTTGGGTATTTTACTCGCTGTCCCTGTGGCGACTGCTTTGAATGTGTTTCTACGTGATGTGTTTGATAAGAAAATGCCGTAGTTCTAGGAATTATGCGTTTGGCACATTTCTTCGTTAAAATTTCGAAAAATCGACACAATATTATACATATTCCTTACTCTTTTTCTCGATTTTGCCTTGAACTGTACTCAAACGTATAATTCCCTAATTTTATGAATGATTCTTTTGGACAATTGTTTGTTGTTGCTACACCGATTGGAAATCTTTCAGATATGACTGTGCGTGGTTTGGAGACGCTTCGCAGTGTTGGTCTGATTGCGTGTGAAGATACGCGCGTAACAAAAAAGCTTCTTCGTCATTTTGAGATTGATGTTCCGACTGTATCGCTTCATCAACATTCTGATGATCGAAAAATTCAGAGTATTATTAATCGATTGTGTGAGGGAGGTGATGTCGCATATGTTACGGATGCTGGTACGCCTGGTGTGAGTGATCCGGGGAATCGTCTTGTGAGTGCGTGTGTTTCTTCGGGTATTCGTGTTGTGCCGATTCCTGGTGTTTCTGCTGTATTGGCTATTGTTTCAGTGTGTGGCGCGGATCTTCAGCGTTTTTTGTTTTTGTCATATCCTCCGCACAAGAAAGGGAGAGAAACTTTTTTTTCACGTGTTTGTGAAAGTGAGGTGCCTATTATATATTTTGATAGTGTTCATCGTGTTGTGAAGAATTTGGTTTTGTTATCTCAAAAAAAACCGGAGGCGCAGATCGTTCTTGGGCGTGAGCTTACGAAAATGCATGAGGAAATTGTGCGGGGTCGTGTTGATGAGGTGATTGCTTATTTTTCTGAACATCCTGATCGTCTCAAAGGAGAGTTTGTTGTTGTGGTTTTGTAATTTTTGAATATATTTTTGTTGTGTTTGTGTCGGATGCTTTTGCGTGGTAATGTTTTTTATTGTAAGTTTGATTGATTTTTTTATTTCTTTTGATTCATGAAGAATTTTTATATTACAACAACTTTGCCGTATGTGAATTCTAGTCCTCATATTGGTTTTGCGTCGGAAATTGTTCAAGCGGATGTGTTGGCACGGTTTCATCGTTTGTATGGAGATGAAGTTGTTTTCAATACGGGGACTGATGAGCATGGTCAGAAAATTTTTCAAGTGGCTCAAGAAACTGGTGAGGATCCACAGGTATATTGTGACCGTTTTGCTGGGCAGTTTTTTGCACTTAAGGAGATGCTTAATTTGTCGTATACGCACTTTATTCGTACGACAGATGCTCATCATATGAAAGCAGCGCAGGAAATGTGGCGACGGTGTGATGCTCGTGGGGATATCTATAAAAAAAATTATCGAGTGAAGTATTGTGTTGGGTGTGAGTTGGAGAAGACTGATTCCGAACTTGTGAATGGTCGTTGTCCGTTGCATCCAAATCGTGATTTGGAACTGATTGAAGAAGAGAATTATTTTTTTCGCTTTTCCAAGTATCAAAAACCGCTTTTGGATTTGTATGAAAAATATCCGGACTTTGTTGTGCCGGAAAAACGTTTCAATGAGATTAAACGGTTTGTTGAAGGTGGTTTGGAAGATTTTTCCGTGTCGCGTTTGAAATCCAAAATGCCCTGGGGTGTTCCTGTTCCGGGTGATGAGAAACATGTGATGTATGTGTGGTTTGATGCACTTACAAATTATATTTCTACTCTTGGGTGGCCGGAGGATGAGAAAAATTTTGTCGATTTTTGGGGAAGTGTTCCAGAGCCAAACGCAATTCAAATTGCCGGCAAAGATAATTTGCGACAGCAAAGTGCGATGTGGCAGGCAATGCTTTTGTCTGCGGATCTTCCCTCAAGTCGTCAGATTTTCATTAATGGATTTATTACAGTTGATGGGCAGAAGATGAGCAAATCACTTGGTAATGTGATTGTGCCACAAGAAATGGTTGAGAAGTTTGGAGTGGATGGTGCGCGGTATTTACTTCTCACGATGGGTGCCTTTGGGGAAGACAATGATTTGACGTGGGAGCGGATGACGGAGAGGTATAATGCTGATTTGGCAAATGGCTTGGGGAATCTTTTGTCCAGAGTTGTGACACTTGCAGGAGATTTGCCGTTTGATTTTGGTAAAATTACTTTTCCTGTTGATGATTCTTGGGATCGGATGATTTCTCATATGGATTATGGTCCGCTTCTTGGAATAGTCTGGATGACTGTTCGTGAGGCGAACCGTTTTGTTGATGAACAAAAGCCGTGGGAGCTCAAAAAGACTGATGCAGAGAAATTTGAGAGTGTGATGCGAAAATTGTTAGGCGATCTTTTTGAGGTTGCACATCTTCTAGAATCATTTTTGCCACAGACGTCGGAGAAGATGAAACGTGCTTTGGAGACGCGAGAGAAGATTGCTTTGTTTGAAAGAGTTTGAGACTTATGTTGATTGATACACACTGCCATTTGCATGATGGGAAGTATGACGCTGATCGCGAGGCAGTGCTTTTGCGAGCGCGTGAGTCTGGCGTTGAAAGGGTTGTGACGGTTGGAACGAGCGTGCGTGAATCAGAGCAAGCTGTTTTTTGTGCCGAGAAACATGATAGTGTTTTTGCGACTGTTGGGCTTCATCCACATGTGTTTAATGGTGGTGCTTTTCGTGATTCTGAATGGGAGGAGGATTTGGGGTACTATGCTCAGGATGGTGAATCTGTTGTTTCTGAAGAGGTTAGAAGAGATGCGCTTGGCAAGTCTTTGTTGTCGTTGGAGAAGTTGATTGAATCGTCCTCTGAACATGTTGTTGCGGTTGGTGAAATTGGATTGGATTATTTTTCACACGATCCGAAGCGCGTCATTGATGAGGGTCAGCGGTTGTGGCAGCGAGAGGGTTTTTTGTCTCAGGTGAAGTTGGCGCAGAAGCATGATCTGCCTGTTGTTGTTCATTGTCGCGATGCCTATGATGATTTGCTTCATCTTTTCTCTTCTGGAGAAATTTCACGTTCTGAGCGTGTTGTGATTCATTGTCACATGGCGTCAGTGGAGCAGGCGAAACAGTTTTTGGATTCAGGAGTGTTTTTTTCGTTTACCGGAAATGTAACGTATAGCAAGCGGGATGATGACGAGATGAGTCGTGTCTTGCGTTTGGTTCCGCTTGAGCGTATGATGGTTGAAACTGATGGACCGTTTTTGACGCCTGTTCCACTTCGTGGACAGAGAAATGAACCGGCGTATGTGAGACATGTTGCCGAGCATATTTCGCGTGTTAAAAACGTTCCTGTTGGTGATGTTGAGGCCGTGACAACGAAGAATGCACAGCAGTTTTTTGGAATATAAGACCTACATGTTTGACAAACTTCTTTGTCGAACGCTCCAGTGCTCAACTTTTCGCTCGCGAGTGACGGGTCTCACCGGTGTATGTCTATATACACCTTGTTGTGCTCTTCGCGTTCTTCCTCGCCTCTATTCGAGTCGAAGCGGGTCGAATTTTATCCAAACGTGAAAGTCTTAGAATGTCGAAGTCTTTGATAAAAAAAGCAGTCTTTCTGATTGAAAAGACCGTCTTGAGAGTTGATTTTTTATTTTAAAGCGTCCACGGGTATACTTTTTTGTGAAAGTTTGTGTCCTGTGGAATCTGCTTCATAGCATACAATGCCGCAGTTTTGAGGGTTTGGACACGATATAGCGGTTTCATATGTCCATTCCTCTAATAAAAAGCGGATGTGCCACCGTGTGCGAATATAAAAACTCTTTTGTTGGCACATAGGCGTAATATTACGTCGTGCCAGAAAATTCGTAGGCGCACAGCGACGTCTGCGAGACTTTCTCCGCCCGGTGGGCGAGCAAAAAAGGGCCTTTTTGTGTGGAAGTGTTCTTCAACGAATGGAAAAAAGTGGTTTGCTTCACTGTGTGTCATGTCATATATGAAACCTGGATCTCGTTCACGAAGGAGGAAATCCTGTGCTGTTTTGGTTTCTTGAAGTTCGTCATGACCATATGAAGAGAGCATTGCATCTATTGTCTGTGTCACCCGTTTATAACCAGAGTGGAAAATGAAATTGGGTATACCGAATAGAGAATGAAATGGGGGGCTTATGCGGTGTGCGTGCTTTACTCCTTCGTCAGACAAAGAAATATTGTGATCCGGTGTGCCACGATAACGACCGCGTGATTCTTCATCGGGAAAGTAAACAGATCCATTTTTAGTGGCGTTACGTACTGATTCTGCGTGGCGGATTAGTACAAGTAGTTTTGGTGTTGGGGAATTATCAAATATCGTGTCAACAATCATTGATGCGCACTTTTTTGTTTTGCTGAAAGTGGAATAAAGAGAACTAAGATCGATTTTATAGAGATATTGGAGAAAAATCAATAATTATTGTTCCAGTGACGTGCAGACAACGGATTGTTGGGAAAAGTTTTTTTTGTGCGGTTTTTGCATGATCAATATTTTCAAAAATACCAATCATTGTTGATCCAGATCCTGTCATAAAGGATGCGCATGCGCCAGATTGGATTAGTCTAGATTTGATTTGTTTTAATTCTGGATACAGGGTGAATATGTGATTCTCAAAGTCATTGTGAAGGTGTTGGTATGTTATTGGTTTGTTTTGGTTTAATGTTTCGATTAGTTTTTTTGTAAGAAATACGTTTTGTCCTATTGTTTTATAATTTATTGATGAGTATGCGTCTTTTGTGGAGACGCCGAAAAGGGGAAAAATAATTAAGAAGACGAAGCGTGTGTTTGTGTGAATCTTGAATATATCCATACCGGCTTCGGAGTCAAACGCGGTTCCGCCATAAAAAAAAATATGGAACATCCATGCCGACCTGTCGTCCGAGAGATTTGATCTCATTTGGTGAAAGAGGAGTGTTGTAATAATTATAAAGGAGTTTCAAAACTGTCGCCGCATTGGATGAGCCTCCTGCAAGACCTCCTTCAGTAGGTATGTTCTTTTCAATATGAATGTGTATTGGTTTGGAAGTATTGTATTTCTTTCTAAAAATATCAATAGCTTTTATACAAGTATTTTTGTCATCTGTTGGTATTCGAGGGTCCGAGCAGGTGAGGGAGTCTTGATCGCTTTGTGTCAGATGTATGATGTCATACAGATCTATCATGTGTTTTATGATGCCCATTTCGTGGTATCCAGAATGTGGACTGTTGGTGATCTTACGGATGATATCTGGGGAAAGCGTGATTCGTGCGTATGACTTTTCTTTAATTGTTTTCATGGCCGTATGAGATCATGCAAATAACAGAAATACCTTCACCTTTTCCACTTTTCCACATGCGGTGAGACCGTCACCGCTGGTTGCTGTATGCCGATCAATTTTTCTGAGAGATTGAGTATTAGTGCGATATTTTTTTTATTTGTACGAATGATTTTTCGAGTTTTGGTCGTTTTGCTTCAATTGAAATCGACACATTGTTTATAGTGATATTTTTCTTTCTGAAGATATCTTTGACGTGTTTTACGTATCGCGTGCTATCGTTGATTCCTTGTTGATTCATTTCTGTGGCGTATACGCCGAGTGATCCTGTGCCACAGGCACTGCCGAGAGTATTGCATAGTGCATGAAGAACAGCGTCACCATCTGATTCTCCGTCTAGGATTATTTCGTCTGAAAAAACCAGGCCGCCCAGAATTAGCCCTTTTTTTTGTTTTGCTGAAACGGTGGGAGTCCTGACCAATTGCAACGTATGTCGTGTGTTCTTTTTAATTAAAGTCTGAAAAATGATTAAATCTTCGGGGGTAGTGACTTTGAGGTTATCATAAGATCCTGGTGAGACACTAACATTAACACCAGTATTTTCAAGTAATGACATGTTATCGGTCCCAACGAATTTTTCTTTGATAGCTTTTTGATGACACTCCAAGAAGGTTTGTTTGGAGGCGATTTGTGGTGTTTGAATGTGCCACAAGTTTTCACGTGGCATTGTGCTTGTTACTTACATCTTTTTATCTGTTTGTTTTATGGTGTCTTTTACTGGAACTGCTAGGGTTACACCCTCATTTTCTTTTAATGTTGATAAGGCGTTGTTGATGTCTTTTGGGTGTACGAAGGGTTGTGCGCCATCGTGGATCATGACAATGCCGTCGTTGGCTGCGTGTACACCAGTATACGAAGATTTTTGACGTGTGTCACCTCCTGTGAGTATATGGCGTACTTTGGTGAAGGAGTGTTTTTGTACTAGATTGTGGAAAGTTTTTTGATCGTTTTTGTTTACAGTATACGAAGATTTTTGACGTGTGTCACCTCCTGTGAGTATATGGCGTACTTTGGTGAAGGAGTGTTTTTGTACTAGATTGTGGAAAGTTTTTTGATCGTTTTTGTTTACTACGAGTATGATGTTGTTAACATACTTGCGTTGTTCAAAGATGTTAATGGTGTAGTATATGAGTGGTTTTTTAAAGCTGTACAGTAGTTTGTTGTAGTCAAGACCCATTCGTGCGCCAGCGCCTGCACATAGAATTATGGCTGTTATGTGTTCATATGATTTCATGGGAAAAAATTTCTCACCATATTTTATGATTTATTTGACCTGTATATTCTAGAAGTATAAAACAAAAGGCGTGACAATTGAAATGTAACTTTTTTGAGTGTTTTTTTGGAGTGGCGTGGCTTTGCCTTGCACTTTGCTTTGTTTGGGTTTATTCTGTTTTTGTCCGTAGTTCTTTGGAGTATAGAATTTTTTGTCTACACTTTCGTGGGAGGTGGTGTTATGAGTGCTGATGTGGTTTATGATCGGAGGCCTATTTCTGATCTTGGTGAATCCGTCCGGCGCACGATTATTGATCGTGCGTGTGAATGGGTGATCCGTCATTGTTATGGTGGGCATCTCCCGTCGCATGTTTCTGTTTCTCATGTTTTTTTGGATGAGAGTTATGGTTTGCGTGAATATGAGGCTGCTTCGCGTGATATTCTCTTCGTGTTCGCTGTTTTTAATAGTGCTCTTTATTCCGTTCGTGTGATTCATGGTTTTGGGTGTCCTTGGGATGATTCCTCGTTTTCTGTCAAAAAGGTTGGCGCATCGTTTCAGGTGTCTGATTCTGTTAATGACGATGTTCCTGCGTGATTTTTTTTCAATGTTGCCAAGTGTAAAAAACGGTGCTATGATTAGTACCGTTTTCATTTACTTATTTTTTTTTCTTATGGGGACAGATCTTGATGAAATTATTGTTGCAGAGAAAGAAGCGCAAAAAATTGTTGATGAGGCACGTGAGAAGGCTCGTTCTTTGACAGAGGGGGTACGTTCTTATTATGAGCAAGTATCTCAAAAGAATTTGTCTGAGTTGCGCTTGGATCGCGAACGTGTTTTTTCTGAGCAAGATAAAAAATTGTCTGATGAGAAGGAGGCTGTGATTTCTCAGTGGAACAGTCGACAAAAGGTGATTGTTGACGGTGCAAATAATCGTCGTGCTGACGCGCTTTCTGCGTCAATGCGTGTTTTTTTTAATGAATAGTTTTGATTTTGTTGCCCTATGATGCTGGACATGCAAAAAATTCGTCTTCTTGTACACCACGATGCTTCTTTGCGAGTGATGTCTGTTGTGCAGAAATTGGGTTTTGTTGAATTGACTCGTGTTGACAACAAGGAACTTTCTCGTCGACAGAAGAGTGATTTTGATTTGAATCATGAAAGTGCATTATTAGATTTTGCTGTTGCATTTCTCACTCCTTTTTTTCAGCCATCTGACAAGGTGCAGTACATGCTTACTGGTGGACGATTTATTACGACACACAAAAATATTTCTCAATTATGGGAGAAGTTTGATTACTCATCTGTTTTGTCTTCGGTTGAGAAATTGCAATCTTCTTTTTACAAAAACAGTGCAAGTCAAAAAGATGTGGAGGCGAAAAGGAAACAACTTTTGCCATGGGTTGGGTATCCTGGTTTGCTTGATGTTCCTCGTCAGACGCGACTGACACGCACTGTTTTTTTGCTTGCTTCTTCAGCACGATCTGTTTCTGGCAATCAGGATTTTGCAAAAATGTTGCTCCAGATTCTTTCTTCTTCTGGATGTGTGTTTCATTTTGTTCGTGTGAGCCCTAGTGCTGTTGTTGTGACGTTTCTGTCTGGTGACGCGTCTGTTTTTGAAAAGTTTTTTTCTGATTCTGTTTTTGATATTGTCGACCTTCCTGTTGTTTCATCTTCTGTTTCAGAGGCTCTTTTGTCTTGTGACCGTGATTTGCAACAATTGATTCGTGAAAGGTCTTCTCTTGAAAAAGAGGTTCGCTTGTTGGCGCGCAATCTTCCACAACTACAAGCACTTAGTGACGACGTATACTGGAAGAAGTCTTGTCACAATGTTATATCGGGATCGTGGGCAACACATTCGGTTGATGTCTTTGAAGGGTGGATTCCTGTGTCTGCGCGTGATGCTTTTGTAAAGGCTTTGAAGCGTGTAACGCCGTATTTTTCTTTGGAGAATATCGCTCCAGATGATGAAGAGCAACCCCCTGTTGAGATTGTGAATACAAAAGCGGTTTTGCCTTTTGAGTCGGTGACTCGTTTGTATGGTTTGCCTGGAAGTAAGGATTTGGATCCCACTCCGTATCTTGTCGGTTTTTTTCTCATTTTTTTTGGTTTGTGTTTGACTGATGTGATCTATGGTATCGTACTCAGTACCATTACTGGGTATGTTTTGTGGAGGTACACTGTTTCAAAGGAAACGAAAGCGTTGTTATCAGTTGTGTTTCTGGGAGGTATTGCGTCGTTTTTCATTGGTCTATTTTTTGGTGGTTATGCTGGAATTGATATGGCTTCTATGCCGTCATCTTTACAATTTCTCCAATTGTTTGATCCTGTAAAGGATCCAATAGCTGTTTTTCTGCTAGCACTCAGTTTTGGTGTTGTGCATATTTTGACTGGATTGGTTTTGGGTATTATGCGTCAGGCACAACAAGGTCTTCTTGTGGATGGTCTTTTGTCTCATGGCTCATGGATTGTTGTTCTTCTTTCATTGGTTTATTTTGCTTTGGAGCAGGCAGGTATTTTTGGTTTAGCTATTGGTGGATCGTTGGTGATTGGAGCGTTTGTTTTTTTAGTGTTGGCTCAGGGACATCGAGAGAAGACTGTTGTTAAAAAAGTACTTACTGGTTTGGTGAGTCTGTATGATAGTGTGGGGTATTTTTCAGATTTGCTGTCGTATTCTCGTCTAATGGCGCTTGGACTAGCAACGAGTGCATTGGCGTTTGCGATGAATTTGGTTGCCGAATTGGTGTCTGGTGTTCCGTATGTTGGAAACGTAATTGCTGTCTTAGTGTTGATTGTTGGGCATACGTTTAATATTGCATTGAATACTCTTGGAGCGTTTATTCATAGCGCGCGGTTGCAGTTTGTGGAGTTTTTCGGCAAATTTATTATTGATAGTGGGCGTGTTTTTGCCCCTTTTCATCGAGAGGAGCGTCATGTGATTATTCGTGATGATGTTTCTTAGGGTTGTGTTTTGGTGTTTTTTTATCTTTCTTTTGAGTCGGGAAAGGTGCGAAAACATTGAAGCGGAACAATGTTTCTGACGCTTCTCGTTTATTGATTTAAATAATGTGTAATTAAGTAATTGTTTGCGGGTATGTGCATTTTGTATGACTTGAGAGATGCTGGTAAAAATTTTTTATTTTTTACCTATTTATTTATCTTATTGAGTTGTATCTCTAATGAACATATTTCGTATATTATGTTATGACGGATGTATTTACGGTAGGTCTTGTGTTTGCGGGTGCTGGCATTGCAGCGTCTATGACGTTTGTAGGTAGTGCAATTGGTATGGGTATTGCTGGTCAGGCTGGTGCTGGTGTTGCGTCTGAGAAGCCACAACTGTTTGGTAAAATCCTTGTCCTTCAGGTGCTTCCTGGTTCTCAGGGGATTTATGGTCTTGTTGTTGCTGTGTTGATTCTGGTCACTGCCGGTGTGATTGGTGGTGGGGAGGGAACTTCTGTCTTGACTTTGTCTCAAGGATTTCAGTATTTTCTTTCTGGGTTTCCTATTGGTTTTGCAGGATTGGTTTCTGCGAAACTTCAGGGAATGGTTTCTGCCGCAGGTATTGCCATGATTGCTAAAGATGAGTCGCTTGCAGGTCGCGCAACAACACTTGCTGTTATGGTTGAGACGTGGGCGTTGTTTGGTCTTTTGGTGAGTGTGTTGTTGGTACTTTTTGCTGCGTAATTTTCTGTTTCGTAGAAAGCAGCAGGACTTACGTGTTTGGCACATTTCTGTGTTAAAATCTCGAAAAATCGACGCAATATTGTATATATTCCTTACGATTTTTCTCAATTTTGCCTTGAACTGTACTCAAACACGTAAGTCCTGAAACCTGAAGGATGTGTGTTGGACACAAGTCTTAATTTTCTGTTTTGTTAATGTTAATTTATGGCTCTTAAGGATATTACTGAAAAAATTCTTTCTGATGCTCGTTTGGAAGCTCAAAAGATTGTTGATTCCTCAACGGTTTTTGTTGAAGAGGAACATAAGCGTGTTGATGCGCGTGTGTCTGTTGAGGAGAGTGATTATCGATCTGAGACAGAGCATATGTTGGCAGACCGTCGCACGGTTTTTTTTTCTCGCTTACAACAAGAACTTCAGTTGGATTTGCAGACAAAAAAGCGGGCAATTGTTGAGGGTGTTTTTGCAGATTTGCGCTCCTCACTTTTGGAAAAGGCATCGTCAGATTATGCTTTGTGGTGTCGTTCTTGTTTGCGTTCTTACGATGGTGAAAATAGTGTGAGCATGGTTGTTCCGGTTGGCATGTCTGCTGTTGCTCGGGATGTTGTTAAAGAACTCGGTAAAAATTTTTCTGTTGTTGAACGCAACGATGTTGTGACTGGATTTGTTCTTGAGGGGGAGAATTTTGTTGGGGATTTTTCTGTTGAGCGTTTGCTGGATGAGCGTCGCAAAGAAGTGGAGGTTGTTGTTGCTGGTGTTTTGTTTGAGAATGATTAGTAAATTATGTTTCTCTTGTTGCTGTTATTATGACAACTGAGTTTGACTTACAATATACGTATTCTGCTAGTCGTGCGAAGGCTCTTGAGTCTGAGCTTTTGAATGAGAACCAACTCGAACGTTTGGTTGGTGCAAAGGACATGTCAGAAATTACTATGGTACTTCAGGATACTTTTCTGTCTGATTTATTGCCGTCTGGTGGTGCATCTGTTTTTGATCTCTCACATCTTTTGCGTAAGAGTTTGTCTCGTGCAAAGCAAACGATTTCTTCTATTGCTCCTGATCCTGCAATCTTGGATGTCTTGTGGTTGCGATATGATTATTATAATCTCAAGACGATTGTGAAGGGGAGAAGGGCAGGTCTTTCAGACGAGGAAATTATTGAACGATGTTTTTTTGCTGCAAAGTATGATCCGCGAGTTCTTTTAGATTATGCATCTACTGGTCGTTTGGGGAATTTGCACAAAGAAATGTCTGTAGCGTATGAGAAGGCATTAGAGTCTTTGACGGTTTATGGTATTGATGTTTTGATGAATCGTGGTTACTTTATTCATGTTCGCAAGTGTGCTGTTGTCATTGATAATGAATTTGTGAGTGACTATGTTGCTTTTTTGACGGATTTCTTCAATCTTCAAGCACAACTTCGTCTTGTTACTTTGCGTCACTTAACTGTTCCGGAAGCATTCATCCAGGGTGGTCGGTTTACTCCTTCTGATCTTGATTCGGTTGAGAAGATTTATGCGGCTTTTGAGACGTTTGGTGATGCATTTTTGTGGACTGAGGCGATTGCACGTCATCGTGATCGTGGGGAATACCTTTTGCTTCAGAAGGTTATGGATGATTATGAGTTGAAGTTTGTTCAGGAGCATGGTCGTAGTATTTTTTCTTTTGTTCCATTGTTTGCTTTTTTCATTGCGCGTCGGAATAATCTTCAGATCGTTCGTACTATTGTGACAGCAAAGCAGGCTGGTATGGATGAACGGGATTTGCGTGTCATGTTACGTCGTCTTTATGCATAAAACCGTAAAAATATTTTATGTCTAATCGTGTTGCTATTATTGGTCCTCAAGATGTTGTGTCGGGTTTTTCTGCTGTTGGTGTGATTGCGTTTGTTGCTAACACCAGTGCTGATGTGATGCGTCTGTTGGAGGAATTTTCTCGTTCATTTGAGTCTTCCTTGGATTCAGAGATCGACCGTTACCCCGTTGTGATTGTTATGGAGGAGTTGCTTAAGGATATTCCTCAGGATGAGTATGCTCGTGTTACGCGACATGTCTTGCCAGCTGTGGTTGCCTTACCGGGTTTGTCTGGTTCATCTGGATATACGTCGGAACGACTTCGAGCATTGGCTCAGAGGGCTGTTGGTATTGACATTTTCTCCTAGTGTCAGGAATAACGTGTTTGGCGCATTTCTTTGTTAAGAGCTGTGGTGCTCGACATCGTATATAACATACAGTTTACTTCGCTCCTCGCTCTTGCCTCGAACTGCACTCAAACACGTTATTTCTGAAAGTATTTAGATTTTATATGTTTTGCTGATGATGTCTTTTTGACTTATTTATAATTACTTATTTTTTTGGATTTCTCTTATGGATACGAATGTACAAATAGGCACAATTGTACGTGTCACAGGACCTCTGGTTAAGGCATCTGGTATGCATAATGCAAAGATGTATGAGCTTGTTAAAGTCTCAAGCGAAAAATTGCTTGGTGAAATTGTTGAACTTAATGGAGATATTGCTTCCATTCAGGTTTATGAAGATACTGCTGGTGTGCGTCCAGGAGATATTGTTGAACGAACAGGTGAGACGATGAGTGCTGAGTTAGGACCCGGTCTTTTGGAATCTTTTTATGATGGTGTTCAGCGTCCACTTAAGGTCATTCAGGAAAAATCAGATAGTTATTTTATTGCACGTGGTATTGAAGCGCCTGGTTTGGACCGGGAACGAAAGTGGGATTTTGTCTCCCGCGCGAAAGAAGGTGATGTTGTTTCCGGAGGGGATGTTTTGGGTGTTGTTCAGGAGACAACATTGATTGAACATCGTGTCATGGTTCCTCCATATGTGTCTGGTCGGGTTGGGAAAATTTCTTCTGGATCATTTACTGTTTTGGATATTGTCGCTGAGATTGTTTCTGAAGATGGTCAGACACATAAAATTTCTTTGATGCAACGTTGGCCGATCCGACGTCCGCGACCTTCACAGGGAAAACAATTTCCCAAGACGCCACTTGTTACGGGTATGCGTATTCTTGATACTTTGTTTCCTGTTGCCAAGGGAGGTGCAGCAGCAATTCCTGGTGCTTTTGGTACAGGGAAATCAGTGACTCAGCAATCTTTGGCAAAATACTGTGATGCACAGGTTATTGTCTATATTGGCTGTGGTGAACGTGGTAATGAAATGACAGAAGCTGTGACGGAATTTCCTGAGTTGATTGATCCAAACTCTGGGGAACCTCTTATGAAGCGCACAATTTTGATTGCAAATACGTCGAACATGCCTGTTGCTGCTCGTGAAGCATCTGTGTACACAGGAATTACAATCGCTGAATATTATCGTGACATGGGATATAGTGTCGCATTGATGGCTGACTCGACATCTCGTTGGGCAGAAGCAATGCGTGAAATGTCTGGTCGACTTGAAGAAATGCCAGGCGAGGAAGGTTACCCTGCGTATTTGGCCTCGCGTACGGCTGAGTTTTATGAACGTGCTGGTGTTGTGACATGTTTGGGTGCTGACAAGCGTTCAGGTGCTTTGACTGTTGTTGGTGCTGTGTCTCCTGCTGGTGGAGATCTTTCCGAGCCAGTTTCACAGGCAACACTTCGTGTGACAAAAGTGTTTTGGGGGCTTGATGCTTCGCTTGCGTATAAGAAACACTTCCCATCGATTAACTGGCTTACTTCGTATTCTTTGTATACAGATAACTTTGGTGAATATTGGGCAAATAAGATTGCTGAGGATTTTTCTTTATTGCGTACATTGGCCATGGATTTGCTTCAGCAGGAAGCCAAGTTGTTGGAAATTGTGCGTCTTGTTGGGCAAGAGGCGTTGTCAAACTCAGAGAAGCTTGTCTTGGAAGTGTCCCGCATGCTTCGAGAAGACTTTTTGTTTCAGAATGCTTTTGATCCAGGAGATGCTTACACTTCTCCACAGAAGCAGTATGGTATTTTGAAATCAATCTTGACGATTTATCTTTCTGGAAAGGATGTTGTTTCTTCTGAGGATTTTGATTTTTTACAGCTTCGAAGTTTGTCTTGTGTAAAAGATGTTTCAACGCTTAAGACTTTTTCTGGGGATGATCTTGATGGACAATATGATGAGTATCAAAAACGAGCTGTGAAAGAATTGTCTGGACTTGCTCACTAGATCTTAATTGTTAATGAAATTATAAATTGTAGCAGATCATTTGTGTTTTCCTTGTGTTTTCCTTGGTTGTGCAAATGGTGTCTTGCGTATCATATTTTATGAAAGAGTATAAAACAGTACAATCAATTTCCGGCCCCCTTGTTGTTGTGGAGGGTGTTTCTGGTGTTGCTTATGATGAACTTGTTGAGGTTTTGGTTCCTGGTGAAAAGGCGCCACGACTTGGGAAGGTTCTTGATGTGTCGTCTGATCGTGCTGTTGTGCAGATGTTTGAACCAACATCTGGCACACAGACAGCTGATACGCGCGCACGTTTTACAGGTCAAGCGCTTAAGATCGGTGTTTCTACGGATTTGTTGGGGCGTATTTTTAATGGTAAGGGGGATCCAATTGATAATGGTCCTGCTATTATTCCTGAGAAACATCTTGATATTAGTGGCGCACCAATTAATCCATGGAGTCGTCAGTATCCGAATGATTTTATTCAAACGGGTGTTTCATCATTAGATGTCATGAACACGCTTGTGCGTGGTCAGAAGTTGCCAATTTTTTCTGGTGCAGGATTGCCTCACTTAAAACTGATGGCGCAAATTGCGCGACAGGCGAAGGTAGCTAGTCAGTCTGGTGATGAATCTGGTTTCGCTATTGTTCTTGCCACACTTGGATTGCCGTTTGAAGAAGCAGAATATTTGCGTCATTCACTTGAAGAGTCTGGTGCTTTGGAGCGGGCAGTGGTTTTTTTGAACACAGCTGCTGATCCTGTTGTTGAGCGTATTGCTACACCGCGTATGGCGTTGACCGTCGCGGAGTATCTTGCGTTTGAAAAGGGAAAACACGTTTTGGTTATCCTTGGTGACATGACAAACTATTGTGAGGCTCTTCGTGAAGTCTCTGGTGCTCGTAAAGAAGTTCCTGGTCGTCGTGGTTTTCCAGGGTATATGTATACTGACCTTTCGACAATTTATGAACGAGCAGGGCGGTTGAAAGGGTGTGAGGGAACGATTACGCAAATTCCGATTCTTACCATGCCCGATGATGACAAGACTCATCCAGTTCCAGATCTTACGGGGTATATTACTGAAGGGCAGTTTATTATTTCTCGTGAGTTGTTCAAAAAAGGCGTGACGCCACCGGTTGACGTGCAGGGTTCGTTGTCGCGTCTTGCGGGTTCTGTTCAGGGGAAGCGTACTAGAGAAGACCATGCGCAAGTGAAAGATCAGTTGTTTGCGTCATATGCTTTGGGGCGTGATGCACGTGAGTTGGCTGTTGTGTTGGGTGAATCTTCTTTGGATGAAGTTGATTTGGCACACATTGCGTTTTCTGATGCGTTTGAGCGAGAATTTATTTCGCAAGATGAGTCAGTGGATCGATCATTGGAAGAATCTTTGGATTTGGGGTGGAAGCTTTTGGCGATGTTGCCACAGTCTGCTCTTAAGCGCGTGAAAGCTGAAATGATTGAGAAGTATCTTCCTAAGAAGTAGCTGTCAGAACTGACGTTTTTGGTAAACTTCTTTGTCGAACGCTCCAGTGCTCACCGGTGTATGTTTGCATACACCTTGTTGCGCCCTTCGTGTTCTTCTCGAATTTTATCCAAACACATCAGTTTTGAAATTGTTTGATCTCATTTTGTTTTATTAATTATTTTTTGTGATATGTCTTTGAAAGTTAGTCCAACACGAATCAATCTTTTGAATTTGCGTAAAGAACTGCGTGTCGCTGAACGCGGGTATAAGCTTTTGAAAGATAAGCGTGATGGTTTGATGAAAAAGTTTATGTCCGTTACTCGTGAGGCACGACTGCTTCGTCAAGATGTTGAGAAGCGTCTTGGTAGTGCTTTTTCTAGTTATGTGCGTGCTTCGGCGATGATTCCAAAACCGGTGATGGATAATGCTTTTTTGTTGCCAAATGCTAATGTTTCTCTTGAAGTTTCTACAAAAAGTGTTATGTCTGTTGCAATTCCTCAGTTTACAGTTTCCAAGGAAGGCGTTGCTTTTTCGTATGGTTTTTTGGAAACGACAGGTGATCTTGATGTTGCCGTGGCGGCTTTTGATGATGTCTTTGTTGACGTTGTTCGATTGGCAGAATTGGAAAAAACGGTTGAAAGATTGGCAATTGAGATTGAAAAAACACGTCGTCGCGTGAGTGCTTTGGAATATGTGCGTATTCCGAGTTTGGCGCAGACTATTCGTGTGATTGGGATGCAGTTGGAAGAGCGTGCACGTGATGCTGTTGTGGCAACGATGCGTGTCAAAGCAATGATTGAAGCGAAAGGATAGAGTTTTTGTCGGGTTTTTGTTTAAAAATAGAGGCATCTATAGATGCCTCTATTTTTTTTGTTTAGGATGTGTTTTTTTGTGGTATACTGGACATATCTTTTATACATGATTTTAAGTTTTGTTTTTTCATGTCTTTTTTTGTAAAAACTTTTCTTTTGCGTACAGTATTGTTTGTCAGTATTGTTTTTGGCGTGTCTTTTTCTTCTTCTGTTTTTGCTGCTTCTTGCACAATCAGTCCAGTTGATTTAGGCGGAGGATCATATCGCATGGATTATACAATCGATTGGTCGGGCGAGACGTATACTTTAATGGAAATTTCTGGAGCGGGTAGTCAGCCGTATATTTCAAAAACAGGTTCAACGCAGTCAGGGAATTTTACGCATACACCAACAATAACAACAACATACCAACTTACTCCATATACTGGTTTTAGTCCTGGGTATTTACCGCTATGTGAAGCAACCGTTACCATAACAGCGTGTACATGGAATGGATCAACATC
>JAGQLW010000018.1 GCA_020428995.1 Candidatus Moraniibacteriota bacterium
GAGGTGGCTGCAAAATAAAAATTGATCGATACAAAACAAACAGAGTATGTGGTTGGATAATAATATAGCTATTGTAGTCTATAAAGCAGTTCGGGATGATCTTAAAAAGAAAACTTGGCGTTTCATGTTTCTTGATTTTGTGATCGGTCTCATTATTCTGAGTGTTGTCTCTGGTTTGCCTTCGTTTTTTACCTTTCGTCTTGCTAAGAATGGTTCTTCTACTAACGTTACTGTTAATAATAATGTTGGTGATTCAAGGCATCGAGGTGGTCTTGCTGATTCTGATGGTGCTTCAACAGAAAGTTTAGGGCAGGGTGTTGAAGATTTTGATGGTGGGAGAATTGCAGGTGTTTCAGATTCAGTTTTTTTTGAATTTTCTGAAGACGTGTGGGACTTTAATAAGAGTCTTGAGAAAGAAAAAGACTCTGATTTTTATTGCATTAAGGAGCGAAAAGGTTTTGAGACGGGTGAAATTTGGTATAAGGGTAAATTGTCTTTGGGTGAATCGGTCAATTTTACATACAAACTAAAAAAGAGTTCTGATTTTCAAGATGATCAGCAAGAGCCGAAGATCATTCTTCTTTATGGTCGCAAGGGAGATGATAGTGCTTATTTTCGTACTTTTGTTCCAGATGTTGATCTTGGTTTGATTAGGTTTGAAGATTCTTTCTCAGGAAAAAGCTTTACTTCAAGTAGATTGAAGCCGTCTTTGTCTGTTGAACCTGGCACTGAAATTGATTTGTCATATTCTGTTGTTGATCTGAATTCTAATAAAGCATCTTTTAGTTATAGAGTTTCTTATATTCCTCTTGACAACGATCATCAGAGAGAAAACAAGTCCTTTAGCTTTGAGCCTCGTCTGCCCTGGTCAAACTCAAAAAACACCGGGCAAGACTTTGGTTTTAGTGCTTATCCTGGAACGTGTATTCAAATCGTGGGTTTTGAGAAGAGTTTGCTGAGAAATAATGCTGGGGACTTAAATGAATAAGAATCAAATGAAAATTTTAGTGAAAAGTAAGGTCGAGCCTTTCGACAGAATTGTTAAATAGAATTAAATAAAAATGATATGATGAAGAAAGTTACGAGTGGACGTGCTGCGAAATCTGCTTCTAAGGTTCTCTGTGATGGCAGGACCGGGCGACATTCAAAGACTGTTGTTGGGAGTGCGCTTTCTCAGAGAGAAAAACGTTCTCGTAAGAAATAGGTTCTTACATTTAAAAAACCAAATGTGACGTTACAGATTTTTTATTCCAAAAATATTGGGCGGGTTTCAAAGATATTGATTGAGATAGGGAGATAAAAAACGGTAAAACGGCATTCAGTTCTCCTCTCATCTTGTTGGGTGGGAGGTTTTTGTTGTAAGATGGAAAGCTGAGTCGTGATTTTACCATATGTCGTATCAGAAGTATAATGTTGCAATCATTCCGTCGGAAGATGTTTTGGAGCAGGCAATACAGGTTAGTCAACAACTTGCTGAGCACGATGCATTTTTTATTTTGAATACAGAAAATGTGCTTCCGCATGTGTCGCTTTATCATGTTGCGTTGTTTCATGACAAGGTTTCTGAAGCCATTTCGGTTTTGGAAGGGTTGTTTGAGAGTGCTTTTCCGGTTGAGATGATTCAGGATGAATATGATTGTGTTGAGGGTGGTTGGATTGACATGTCGTATCAAAAAACCAAAGCTTTGTGCGATCTTCATTTTCGTACTATTAAGGTGATGCAAGATGTGTGGGATCGTGATGTCTTGGAGCAGTTTCACGATTTTTCTGAACTGTCACCAGAAAAACAGCAAGTGATTCAGAAATATGGATGGCCAGCGTCTGATTTATTTTTTCGTCCACACTTAACGTTGTCTCGGCTGCAAAATGAAGATTGCTTGTCAGATGTGCTTCGTGAAATTCCTTCACGCAATTTCTGTGGAAAATATTGGCTTGTTTGTATTGGGGGAGCATGGTGTTTGCACAAAACTGGTCCACACGTTTAGTCTTTAAAAGTAATTTCATGAAATTACTTTTGACGTCGGTGGGGTTGTCGAACAAATCAATTGTCAATGCGCTGGCAGGACTTGTTGAAAAACCGTTTTCTGAGTGTTCGTTGGCGTTTGTTCCTACGGCGGTTAACGTGGAAAATTTTGACAAAAGTTGGGTGGTCAATGATTTGGTGGTGTGCAAAGCATTAGGTTTTGCATTGTTGGACATTGTGGACATCTCTGCTTTGCCAAAAGAGATGTGGTTGTCACGGTTGAATAAGGCAGACATTCTTTTTTTTGAGGGAGGAAATACGTTTCATTTGATGCACTGGGTGAAAAAATCTGGTTTGAAAGATGTTCTTCCGGAATTTCTTAAGACAAAAGTTTATGTTGGAGTGAGTGTTGGTAGTGTTATTGTGTGTTTGCATCTGTGTATGAGTACTTCCAAGAAATTATACGATGAGGATGGTAGTCAGTATGCAAATGATGGGTTTGGGTATCTTGATTTTTTGATTAGACCACATCTCAATTCCCCGTATTTTCCTGAGGTGACAATGGAAAACATGGTGGGGTTGTCGGAAGAGATGTCTGATTCTTTTTATGTTATTGATGATGCAACAGCAATTCAGGTTATTGATGGTAAGGTTGATGTGATTTCTGAAGGTGTTTGGAAGAAATTTCATTGATTATTTTTGTTTTTGCGACTCGTCTCTATAGGGATGAGCCTGTCAAAATATGGAATGATCAGAGGATTGTTGTTCTTGGTAATATCAAGATTAAATCACCGGTCGCTGATTTTCAACAGGAAGTATTCACACGTCTAGCTGCTTTGCCTTATCGAGTGATTGTTGTTCCTCGTCATCCATTTTCAGAAAAGGACTTTAGAAATGTATTTATCCCAGATGAGCTTAATCTTGTTAATACGATGGGTGATCTGGAGGCGCTGCATGCATCTGCCGATGTTGTGATTATGGGGCGGATTTTTTGTGAAGGAGATCTTGTTTCTGATGATGATCATAACTCTTTTGAAGCGACAATTAATGTGGGTGCGTTGCTGGGGTGAATACTTGCATTCCGCGAGCGTATGAATGGATTTATAATGAGTCAGGACTCATTCATTAGTGCGCAAGCTATGATGAGGTCTTTCGTTTGTTACCAATGGTGCTTAATGATGAGTGTGTGGTCCAGAAACTCAAACGAAGGAAGTAGTGGGTTTTGGATAATCGGAGACGATTTCTTGTCCTGATCATTGACACTCTTTCTTCGAATGTGCTTTAAAAATTGGGGAGGTGTCAAATGACGCTTCCCTCTTTTATTTGTGATAGAATAGAATTCTACTAACTAAATCATCTTTATGGATAAAAAGGAGCTGGGTTTTGAATGTGAAAAAGCTATTGGTTTTTTAACCAAATATATGATTAATGATGGTTGGAAAAAGCCAGCACTCTTTCATGTTGTGCGAGTAGGAACACATCTTTTCGAGCAGAATTATGGAAGAGATATTGTAATTGCTGGGTTTTTGCACGATGTCTTGGAGGATGGTACTGATGTCTCTGAGAATATGATTGATGTAGAGTTTGGGAATAGTGTTTTGCAAATTGTAAAAGCAAATTCAAAAAATGAGGATATTAATGATAAGCAAAAGAAAAAGGAAGATCTTATTAATCGGTGTATTGTAACAGGAAAAAGTGCTTGTATAGTGAAAGCGGGAGATATTTTGGATAATTTCTTTTATTATGAAATGACCCAAAACAAGGACGAACTTCTTCGTCACTGTGTTCCACATGCACAGCTTTTGCTTTCGAAGTTGCCTGATAAGTACGCTGGTCGCATTTTTCAGCGATTAAGTTCAAAAATGGATGAGGTGGTTTCCGTATACATTTGATTTGTTGTGTTTGATTAATACTTGATCGAGTGTGTGATTTTGTTCGATCGACCTATTCTCTTTTTGAACAAGTCTAGTGAAAAATGTGTTTTTGCCTTCCTCTCATCTGTCTCAGGTGGGAGGTTTTTTATTTTAGGTTTACTGTGAAAACTTTTGGTGAGAATGTCGTATACGGAATTAGACTCTCATGAGAACGGTGTGTGTAAGTTATAAGATCAAAAAAATGAAAAACAGTAATATAAGAATCATTTTGCCTTCATTGGCAATTGTAACGGTGATTGCTGCGGGCGTGGTTGGTGTTGGAACGTCTTTTGCGCATGAGAATGGTGACGGTGTGTCGATTGTTCAGAGGATTGCTGAGAAATTTGGTCTCAGTGAGGATGATGTGCAGGCAGTTTTTGATGAAGAAAGAGAATCGCATCAACAGGAGATGCAGCAGCGTGAAGAGGAGCGACTTTCGAATCTTGTGAGTGAAGGGAAAATTACGGAAGAACAGAGACAAGCAATTTTTGCGAAAAAAGAAGATATGCGTTCTCAGATGGAAGCGAACCGACCAAATAAGGGTTCGAGAGAGGAGTTTGACAGTCTGACAGAAGAGGAACGACATGTAAAGATGGAAGAGCGAAAAGTAGAGATGGAAGAGAGACAAAAAGAGATCGAGTCATGGTTAGAAGAAAATGGTATTAGTGAAGATGTGTGGAGAGAGATTGGTTTTGGAGGTGGTCTGCATGGTGGACATAGTTTTCATGTTGGACAGTAAGGGTTTTTGAAAAAATAAATTTGTGTGATTTTATACGACATTCTTTCTGAGTGTCGTATTTTTTTTAGCTTGTTCGTTTTTTTTGTGGATAGATTGCTGTTCGTTGCTAGTCCTTTTTTGTTTGATCGTTTCTTGGTATTCTGGGGTCAGGTATTTTTTCTGATTACTTTTCTATGAATTTGTGTATTTTGGGGCCGCAAGGTAGTGGAAAGGGGACACAGGCGCGACTTTTGTGTGAGAATTATGGATTGATGCATGTTGATGTGGGGGCGCTTTTGCGCGAGTTGTCGTTGGAGGATTCTTCTCGTGGACGAGAGCTTTCTGTTGCTATCAATTCTCGCAATATGCTTGTGTCAGATGATCTTGTTTCATATGTTTTGGAGCGTAAATTTTCTTCTGTTGATTCTTCGCAGGGGATCATTCTTGATGGTGCGCCACGACGTGTTGGGCAGATTCCGGTCATTGAAGAAGTTTTTTCTTTATGTGGACGAAATCTTTCGGCTGTTGTCTCTCTTCTTTTGTCTGATGATATTGCAATTGAACGTATTTCTCGTCGATATGTGTGTGTTGACAAGGATCACCAGATTTTATTGAGTGGACCATTATCTGAAATTGAAGGATTGTGTATGACAAAAGGAGGAAAGGTGACTCGTCGGGAAGATGATGAGCCAGAAAGTGTGCGTCGTCGTTTGGCAACATTTGCTCGTGAGACTGTTCCAGTTCTTGAAGAGTATCGTCGTCGCAATCTTTTGGTTGAGGTTGATGCCGATGCTTCTGTTGATGAGGTGTCTGCACGTCTTTTTACGTTGCTTGATAAGAGTGGTTTTTGTGTGACATAATTCTTTTTATGATGAATACTTCTTTTCATGTTGTCTTGGGTGTTGATTGGGGGACTAAGCATGTTGGTCTTGCGCTTGGTTTTCTTGATGATCATATTACGACACATTGTGGCACAATTCAATTTGTATCTTTTGATGATTGTGTGGATCGATTGCAAAAAGTTGTTTCTGAACACGACGTTGATGTCGTGGTGCTTGGTTTTCCGCAGTGGTCTCATGACAAGCGAATGATTGCGCGTGTTCGTGATTTTGGTGATCGCCTTGCTAAGGCGCTTTCTCTCCCTGTTTTTTATTGGAATGAAATGATGACGTCGAAAGAGGCACAGAAAAATTTGCATAGTGGTGTTTTTCCATCAGGTGCTGATGTTCATCAGGAATCGGCACGGATTATGATACAGGACTGGATTGACCATGGAAATGTGTAATTTTTTTTATTTTCTTTCTGTACTCGCTTTTTGATGTTTTTTGTGATATATTTTTAGTGTAGTTTTGTTTAATTTCATTTATTGGTTTATGTCAGAATCTGTATATCTTTCAGTCGTGATTCCTTCTTATAAAGAAGGAAAACGTATTGGGCGCACTTTATTGGATATTGATGAATACTTGCGTTCAAAGGATTATTCCTATGAAATTATTGTTGTTGTTGATGGTTCCCCAGATGACACTGCGCAGGTTGTGCGTAATCATATGTCGCAAGTGCAGAATTTGCGCGTGATTGATAATCCAGAAAATCATGGTAAGGGTTATGTTGTTCGACAAGGACTTTTGGAGGCAAAGGGTGAATATCGTTTGTTTATGGATGCTGATGGGTCTACGTCTATTTCTCATCTTGACCGATTGTTTCCTGAGTTTGAGAAGGGTTTTGATTTGGTTATTGGTTCGCGTGATATTCCTGGTTCGTTTGTGCAGATTCATCAACCGAGACATAAAGAAATTTTTGGTGATATGGGGAATTGGGCCATTCGAATTCTTTTGGGTTTGTGGCGTTTTCCGGACACACAATGTGGTTTTAAGATGATGCGCTCTACTGTCGTAAAAGAGGTTGTTTCAAAGATGGTTGTTGATCGATTTGGATTTGATTTCGAAATGCTTGCGCTTGCACGCTATAAGAAATTTCGTGTTTCACAAGTTCCTGTGCGTTGGCTGAATGATGATGCGACTACTGTGACGCTTACTGGACCAAATGGATATGTGCGTGTTTTATATGATCTTGTTTTGACACGATGGCGATTGTTCACTGGTTTTTATAACGAGTGATAGTGTGTGTTTTTTACAGAATCTTTTTTTTGGTGTATACTGTAAAGAAGTAATGTGGATATGGTTTCCCACTTTTTGGTGTGATCTATAAGAAAAACAGAAAAATAAAAATGAAAGAGTTTTTTCAAAAGAAGGTTGTAGGGTCTGGATCCGATGTTTCTGAATTGCGACAAGATCTGCTCACAGGGGATTGGGTGGTGATTGCTTCTGGTCGTGCTCGACGTCCAGAATCTTTTCGTGTTCCAGAATCGGAGAAGGTTTCGTACGATCCTGAAAAGGACCCATTTAATGATCCTGAGGCATCGGGAAATGATCCTGATGTTTTGATTTATCGCACAGAAGATGATTGGAGTACGCGTGTTTTTCCGAACAAGTATCCGGCTTTTTTCCCAGATATTCCTCTTGAGCAGTGTGGTGAAGGCCCTTATTTTGCGGTTACTGGTCAGGGAAGCCATGAGTTGGTCGTGACACGTGATGGACAAAAGCATTTTGCTCTCTTGAGTCGTGAGGCTCTCGCAGAAGTGTTTGACGCGTATCAAGAACGGTATTTGTCACTCATGACACGGCGTGGCGTGCGCAGTGTGAATATTATTCACAATCATGGTCCGCGTGCTGGTGCGAGTGTTTCTCATCCGCACTCTCAGATTTTTGCTATTCCAGTAATTCCGTCGGTCTTACGTCGTGAGATTACTTCTTGTGCTTCTTTTTGGCGACAGAATCGTGTTTCCGTTTTTTCTACTATTGTTGAATATGAATCTGTTGTTGGGCGACGTGTGGTGTATGAAAATGATGAGTTTATTGCGTATTGTCCGTTTGCATCAGAGCGTGCGTTTGAGGTTCGTGTGATGCCTAAAACACCGAAACCGTATTTTGAACGTATTACTAATTCGCAGAAATTTTCTTTGGCTGACGTTTTTGGTCGTGCTCTTTTTTCTTTGCACAAGGCGTTGGACAATCCGGATTATAATTTTTATATACGGAGTGCGCCATGTGATGGACAAGATTATCGTTACTATTCATGGCACATTGATATTTTGCCATATACAAATGTTCCTGCTGGTTTTGAGTTTTCCACCGGCATTGAAGTTTCTACAATTTCTCCTGAGCGTTCGGCGGAGTATCTTCGTGATGCCTTGGCTGGCATTTCCTAGAAATTTTTTATAGTTTTTGTTTTGAATGGGATGATAGGCAAAATCCTGTTTGTTTTGTAAGCCGTATTTTTTGTTTATGACAGAAGTGATTGTTTCATGGTTTTCTGGTTTACCGGTTGAGATGGCGACGTTTATTTTGGCGATGATTCCAGTTACGGAGTTGCGGGCATCTATTCCTGTTGCTGTGACACTTTTTGATATGTCACCATTTTCAGCCTTTTTTTGGTCTGTTTTGGGTAACTGTTTTGTTGGTGTGGTGGGTGTTTATGTCTTTGAACCATTGATTTCTTGGCTTGTTGGGCGTTGGGCGTTCTTGGGGCGTTTGTGGGAGCAATATGTGGGACGGATTCGTCGCAATAATGAAGATCGATTTGCTGTTTGGGGTGCTGTTGCCCTTGTGACATTTGTGGCCATTCCTCTTCCTTTGACGGGAATTTTTACGGGTGCTGTGGCCGCTTCTATTTTCAAAGTTCCTCCACTTCGCGCCATTCCTCTTTTGTGTCTTGGTAGTGCTATTGCTGGGATACTTGTCACACTTTTGACTGTTTTTTCTGTGATGGGGTTTGGTCGTGTTCATTGATTTGTAGTTTTCTTTTTTCTTATGAAGCGTCTTGTTGTTGGTAATTTGAAATCTTCTTTGGTGTCTCGTGGAGATCGTAATGATTATGTGCGTGAATTTGTTGATCTTTTTGGAGACGATATTGTTTCTCGTGTTGATGTTGTTGTTTGTCCTCCTTCTGTGTATTTGGAATCTTTTATTGATGTTTTGTCGTCGCATGTTTCTCTTGGTGCACAGCAAATTTTTTGGGATGATCATGTGTCGCGTACTGGAGCCGTCTCTCCTCCTGTTCTTCGTGATTTTGGTGTTTCATATGTTATCGTTGGGCACAGTGAACAACGTGCGTTTATGCATGTGACGAAAGAGGACATTCAAAAACAATTTTTGTTAGCATTGTCTTTTGGCATGGTTCCAATTTTGTGCATTGGCGAATCGCGTGATGAACATCAGCAAGGTCGTTCCGGAGATGTTTTGACGCAACAGTTGTTGGATGTTTTTTCTTCTTTGGTTCTTTCTAGTGATGTACAGTTTGTTGTTGCATATGAACCTGTGTGGGCAGTGGGAACTGATGATGTTCCTAGTGCTGAGTCTGTTTCGATTGCCCGAAGGAGCATCCAACGGTTTTTGTGTTCACAGTTTGGTGATGATTGTTTGGATCGTGTTTCAATTCTCTATGGAGGGTCGGTTGATGCCGGTCGGGTTGCTTCGTTGTGTGGAGAATCTGGTGTGGATGGTGTTTTGGTTGGTCGCGCGAGTTGGAATCCACAATCTTTTTTTGATCTTGTTCGTGCCGTGTCGGAGTTATAAATTTTGTTTTTGATTTTTTTTAGGTATGATAGGGGGGGTGTTTTCTGTTAGTATTCTTTAACTGTTTTTCTTATGCAAAAGATTCGTGTTGCTATTAATGGTTTTGGTCGTATTGGGCGCGCTGCATTTCGTGTTGCTTCTTTTCGTGATGATATGGAAGTTGTTGCCATTAATGATCTTGCACCTGTTGACGCTTTGGCTCATCTTCTTCAGTACGATACTGTCTATGGTCGGTATGTACAGACTGTTTCTGCTGAAGGATCTTCCATTGTTGTTGATGGTCGTTCAGTCCCTGTTTTGGCAGAGCCTGATCCGTCACAACTGCCGTGGAAAGAGCATAACATTGATGTTGTGTTGGAATGTACGGGACGGTTTGTGAAGGACGATGCTTCACGTGCACATCTTACTGCTGGAGCTCGTCGTATGGTGTTGTCTGCTCCTGCAAAAGGTGGAACTGTGGAAACGTTTTTGCGTTCGATTAATGATGACAAGTGTAATGCTGATGCTGTTTCTAATGCGTCGTGTACAACGAATTGTATATCTCCCGTTGTGCGTGTGATGCATGATGTCTTTGGTGTGAAAAAAGCAATGATGACAACCATTCATTCATATACTGCTGATCAGAGTTTGCAGGACACACCACACAAAGATATGCGTCGTGCACGTGCGGCTGCGGCAAATATTGTACCTACTACAACAGGTGCGGCTATTGCTACAACACAGGTTATTCCCGAGCTTGCTGGACGTTTTGATGGCATGGCTGTGCGTGTTCCAACGATTGTTGTCTCGTTGTCTGATATTACGTTTTTGTTGTCGCGTTCAGTGACGGTTTCAGAGGTTAATGATGCGCTTGTTGCCGCTGCTTCCGAGCAACGGTATAGGCATATTTTAGGTGTTACGGACAAGCCATTGGTGTCAAGTGATTTTATTGGGGACTCTCGTTCTAGTATTGTTGATTTGGGTTTGACACAGGTTGTTGATGGTGATCTTGTGAAAGTTGTTTCATGGTATGACAATGAATGGGGTTATGCCAATCGCCTTGTTGAACTTGCTGAGATTGTTTCTCGTTAGGGTTTTTTAAGCATTAAGATTGAATAAGAACTTATTTTAGTTTTCATTGAAACAAATAAATAGGCAATTTTGTTGGCTAAGATTTCTAAGATTTTGTTAAAATTTATTCAGAGTTTTTTGCATTTGTTTTTGAGTGTTGGGGTAGGTGATTTTTTTCTTTCTATTGTTTGTGTTTTTTTTGGGGGGTCTAAAAAAATTGTAATTTGCAATTATTTTTTTGAGACAGGTTTTAGTAATTATTGATTTCTTTTGTCATGTACGATGTTCTTCTTCGCAATGGTACTGTAATTGACGGGTCTGGCAGTCCTATGTTTGTGGCAGATGTTGCCATTTCCGGAAGTC
Organism: Candidatus Moraniibacteriota bacterium; assembly: GCA_020428995.1. GTDB lineage: Bacteria > Patescibacteriota > Minisyncoccia > Moranbacterales > JAGQLW01. Next base: position 10,642 of record JAGQLW010000018.1, read on the forward strand.
GTGTTGTTGCTGTTGGTGCTTTGGAGAAGAAGAGTGCAAGAATGGATGTTGATGTGTCTGGGCTTTATGTTTGTCCGGGTTTTGTTGATGTTACGAATCATTCGGATACTCATTGGCGACTGTTGTCGCATCCAGCGCTTGAGAGTCTGCTGTATCAGGGAATCACATCTGTTGTTGGAGGATCGTCTGGTTCATCACTTGCGCCACTTCCTAATACGGATGCTTTCTACTCTATTCGCAAATGGACTGATGTGTCGGGATTGAATATCGATTGGCGTTCTGTTGGAGATTTTCTTTCTACGATTGAGCGTCGTGGTCCGTCAGTGAATTTTTCTACTCTTGTGGGGCATAGTACTTTGCGCCGTTCTCTTGTTGGCGATCAGTCACGTGTTGTTAATTCTGCTGAGATTGATGTGATGCGGGATATGCTTTCTGTTGGACTTGGTCAGGGGGCGATTGGTTTTTCGACTGGTTTGGGATATTCTCATGGTGCGCATGCTTCAGAAGATGAAATCGCGTCACTTGTTGGTCTTGTCGCAGAATCTGGTGGTGTTTATTCGACACAGTTGCGCGATGAATATCATGATGTGGTGGCTTCTGTTTCCGAAGCACTTCGTATTGCGGATACAACATCGGCACGTGTTCACATTATACATCTCAAAGGTGTTGGTCAGAACGGTCTGGACAATATGAATAAGGCCCTTGATTTAATTTCGCAAGCACGTGAGCGCGGAATGTTTGTGAGTTTCGATGTGTATCCATATACGGTGACATCTTCTGTTTTGTATACTTTCTTACCACAGTGGGTGTGCGAAGGTGGTCGTCGCATGATGCTTTCTCGTCTGAGAGATCCACAGACACGTTCTCAGGTTATTGTTGAACTTGAGAATGATGGGGTGGATTATTCTAGTGCTGTTGTTGTTTCTTCCTCATCCGGTGTTTCTTTTGGGCAGATGCGTTTGTCTGATATTGCAACATCACGAGGTGCAAGTGTTGAAGCGGTCATGGTTGATTTGTTGCTTGCCAGTGATGGTCGCGCGACGGTAATGTTTGATATTCTTGATGCTTCTTCGCTTGATTCGGCTATTGTTCACCCGTATTCTTTGATTGCGTCTAATGGTGTTGGGTATGGTGTTGACCATAAGCAGACAGGTGAACAGGTGCATCCACGCAATTTTGGTGCTTTTCCACGTGTTTTGTCTCATTTTGTGCGTGAGCGAGGTCTCTTGTCGTGGGAAGAAGCAATTGCTAAGATGACATCGTATCCAGCACGTGTTTTTGGTTTGTCTTATCGCGGTGTTTTGGCAAAGGGTGCGTTTGCCGATGTGTGTGTTTTTGATCCAGAGACAATTTCGGACAAAGCGACATTTGACCAGCCATATCAATATTCTGAAGGAGTGCGATGGCTTTTTGTTAATGGGCGCACAGTTATTGAAAATAGTGTTTATACGGGTGTGCGGGCAGGGTATGTTATTTAGTGATGATTGTTTTTACTTTTTTGTGATTTTTCATGCGGTTGATTGAATTGAAAAATAAGCGGGTGACAGTGCTTGGTCTTGGTTTGTTGGGTGGTGGTGTTGGTGTTGTTAAAGCACTGGCTTCTGTTGGTGCGCATGTCGTTGTTACGGACATTAAGACGAAGGATCAGCTTGCTCCGTCGTTGGCACTTCTTTCAAAAATTCGTGGTGTGGAATATGTCTTGGGGCAACATCGAGATGAGGATTTTACGCGTGCTGATTTGGTTGTGAAGTCGCCAGGAATTTTATGGACACATCGTTATGTTCAGTTGGCGCTTTCTCATAATGTCCCGGTGCACACCGATGCCAGTTTGTTTTTTCAGTTGTGCAAAAATCCTATCATTGGTGTTACGGGAACGAAAGGAAAAACGACAACGACGTATGCTATTGATCATTTGCTTCGTCATGCTGGTGTGCGTTCGCTTTTAGTTGGCGCAGACACAACTTCTGTTTTGGATCGTTTGGCGCTTTTGAAAGATGATAGTGTTGTTGTGTTTGAGTTGTCCAGCTGGCGTTTGTCGGCATTTGATAAAATTGCCAAGAGTCCCCACATTGCTGTTTTTACCAGCTTTTTTCCTGATCACATGAATTATTACAAAACGGTTGACGCATATTTTTTTGATAAGTCACAGATTTTTTTACATCAAAAAAGTAGTGATTTTTGTGTTTATCCTTCTTCCAATGAGCGTATTTCTTCTGCTGTTTCCATGGTTCCTTCTCGCGCTTTTTCTTTTGGTGTGGGTTCTTCTTCTGAGTTTCCATCGCTGTCATTGTCTGATGATACAATTGTTTATTATAAAAATGCTGATTCTTTTGATGTGTTGTGTGACGTTTCTAGTTTGCTTGTCTCGGGGGAACATTTTGTCAGGGATTTGCTTGCTGCTGCTTCGGCAGTCTTGTGTTATGGTGTGCATCTTCCAAAAGTTGTTTCTGGGCTCAAGACATTTGCGGGGGTTCCACATCGCATGGAAGTGGTGCGTACAATTAATGGTGTGCGCTATGTCAACGATACGACAGCTACTGTTCCGGAAGCTTCTATTGCTGCGTTGAAATCTTTTTCGTCTTACAGTGTGTATTTGATTGCAGGAGGGAGTGATAAAAATCTTGATTTTTCTTCTTTGGGGCGCGCTATTGCAGATTACGCTAAGGGTGTCGTTTTTCTTAAGGGGGCGGGGACGGACAAATTGCTTCTTGCTTTGAAGGTATTTTTTCCGGAGGAGGAATCTCGCTCGTTTGTTGTTGTTGAGTCAATGGGAAAGGCCGTGGAAATTTTGTCGCGCCAGGCTCATGAAGGTGATGTTGTGTTGTTGTCTCCTGGAGCCGCAAGTTTTGGGCTTTTTGCTAATGAGTTTGATCGGGGGGAGCAGTTTCGAGCCGTGGTTGAAGCGTTGTGATTGGGGTCTTGATTTTTTTTCTATTCGTGTTTGAATATTAATAGCGTCTTACTACGGCAAGAGGAGGAGTCTGATGCATTTTCTTTTTTTTGTAGCTCTTTTTTTCCTAGTGTTCACTATTTACCATTCATCGTGGATATCGTCCACTCGTTGGCATGGTGCATTAGGGTTTTTCGTAGGTCTCTTTTTTTGCCATCTTTTCTTGGATGACGGCACCTCGGCTATTTTGTGGTTTGCTTTCATAGTTGTTTTTACTATCGGTTCTCCATATTTAGCACTGGTTTTCCGGGACGGTGGACCCGTCTTTTTTAGATTTCATGATCGAGGTTTTTCTTAACCCTTTCAGAATGGCTTTGTGACGGTCGGTTCTTTCATGTTCCGGTCGTCCTTTTTTTTGAATCTGGACAATTTTTTTTTGTTGTGTATACTGGAGTAGTGTTGTTTTTGCCTATTTTTGGTCCCATAGCTTCCGCTTATACTGCGCTTTTGGCGGGACAGGCAGTTGACTTGGGTGATTGTGACTGTGTATTGTGTGCTATAGTTTATTGTTTTGCCTATTTATTTGGGCCCGTAGCTCAGTTGGCTAGAGCGCCT
>JAGQLW010000019.1 GCA_020428995.1 Candidatus Moraniibacteriota bacterium
GGGACAGAAGTGTTTAGACATTACCGACAAGTCTTGACACAGCTGAAACAATAGATAAAATAAGAACAGATTAGCAATCTCAAAAGACGAGTGCTAATGGAAAAGAAAAACAACGCAGAAAGTGTTGAAATAGTCAAAGGGATAGATATATTAAAAAAGTAATCGTTAACAAAAAACTGTATGGCAAAACAAGTGCTTTATAGCGAAGATGCGAGGAAAGCTGTCAAAAGAGGAATCGACAAAGTGGCTGATGCTGTGAAAGTAACCATTGGTCCAAAAGGACGAAATGTCTTATTGGACAAAAGTTTTGGTGCACCAACTGTCACAAACGACGGTGTTTCCATTGCAAAAGAAATGGAATTTGAAGATAAATTTGAAAATATTGGAGCAGAACTCATCAAGCAAGCTGCCGAAAGAACAAATGATTCAGCTGGTGACGGAACAACAACAGCAACAGTCATAACTCAGGCGCTCGTGCGCGAAGGGCTGAAGTTCGTGGAAACAGGAATCAATCCAGTGGGTGTGCGCAAAGGAATTGAAGACGCAAAAAATCAAGTCATCGATCAGTTGAAGAAAAGTGCAAAATCAATCTCTTCAAAAGAAGAAGTGACACAGGTAGCAACAATTTCCGCTGAGTCACGCGAAATGGGGGAGTTGATTGCAGGCGTGATGGAAAAAGTTGGGAAAGACGGTGTTGTGACAATTGAAGAAGGTCAGACAACAGGATTTTCAACAGATATTGTGGAAGGAATGAATTTCGACAAAGGATACATCTCACCGTACATGATGACAAATGCACAGGCACAAACTGCAGAAATTAAAGACCCGTTCATTCTTATTACTGACAAAAAAATCTCAGCAATCGCTGACATTTTGCCAATTCTTGAAAAGGTGACACAGTCTGGAAAAAAAGATTTTGTAATCATTGCAGAAGATCTTGATGGTGAAGCATTGGCAACATTGATCGTCAACCGTTTGCGTGGTGTTCTGAATGTATTGGCAATCAAAGCGCCAGAATTTGGTGACACACGAAAAGCAGTGCTCGAAGACATTGCCATTCTCACGGGTGGGCAAGTGATTTCCGAAGACAAGGGTATGAAGCTTGAAGGTGTGGAGATCAACATGCTTGGTCGCGCACAAAAAGTGATTGCAACAAAGGACGACTCCACAATTGTTGGTGGGGAAGGAAAGAAAAAAGACATTGACGCTCGCATTGTGCAAATCAAAAATCAAGCCCAAAACAGTGACTCAAATTATGATCGTGAGAAATTGCAAAAACGTGCGGCAAAATTGTCCGGCGGTGTTGCTGTGATTCGTGTTGGAGCAGCAACAGAAACAGAAATGACATACATCAAGCACAAAATGGAAGATGCTCTTGCTGCAACAAAAGCAGCACAAGAAGAAGGTGTTGTTGCTGGAGGAGGTGTTGCGTTGGTAAAAGCGGCACAAACGCTTGAATCAAAGAATCACAACAGCAAAGAGCATGAGTACAAAGCAGGTTTCCAAGCATTGTTAAGCGCGCTCAGTGAACCACTGCGACAAATTGTTCGCAATGCAGGTGAAAGAGATGCTGCTGTCGTGCTCAACGAAGTATTGGCAAACAAGGGTGTGAATTATGGATATAACGCCGGAGAAGATAAATATGAAGTTGATATGGTTAAGGCGGGAATCATTGATCCACTCAAAGTAACAAGAACAGCATTGGAAAATGCCGTTTCAGTTGCATCAATGCTTTTGACAACAGAGGCAGCAGTGACAGACATTCCAGAAAAGAAAGATGACATGATGCCAAACCCAGGAGCAATGGGCGGTATGGGTGGTGGAATGCCTGGTATGATGTAAAGAAAAACGCATTAAAGAAATGTGAATCAAAAAAGAAGGATGACGTATGTCATCCTTCTTTAATTATAAAGAAAATTGTCGTATAATATAATCATAGAAATAAAAAGCCGTGTGTTCATAGGACACGAACATGCGGTGAAACAAAAAATAAAAGCACATTGCTTTAAAAACAAAAATAAAAATGAGAATTAGTAACGAACAACTTCAAGCGTTTATTCAGGATGTGGGAATTGTTGGAAGACAAGACCTCGAAGCAACGCTAAAAATTGCCCAGAAGTCAGGAAGAAACCTTGGCGATATTTTGCTTGAACAAAAAATGATTGAAGAGACAGAATTACAAAAACTATACGCACATATTCTGGGGATTCCGTTTGTGGATTTACAAAAGCAAGCAATCTCTCCATTGGTATTGCAGTTGGTGCCTGAGCCAATTGCGCGAAAATATAATGTTGTGGCATTTGAAAAAGATGGAAGTCAACTCAAAATTGCCATGATCAACCCAGACGATCTGCAAACGATTGATTTTGTGAAGAAAAAGACTGGTCTGAGAGTTGTCCCATGTCTGACAACGAAGGAAAGCATGAAAGAACTATTGCGACAGTACACCCAAAGTCTGAAGTCAGAGTTCGGTGACATTATCACAAAAGAAGCTGAGGATGTGGAAGAAGGAGAAGGTAATGAGTTGGAAAAGATTGCACAGGATTTGCCGATTGTGCGCATTGTGGACACGCTCATCAAGCATGCAATTATTCAATCAGCCAGTGATATTCATATTGAGCCGGGGACAAAAGATGTACATGTGAGATACCGCATTGATGGAATTTTGCATGACGCAATGACATTGCCGAAACAAGTTCTTTCCGGATTAGTGGCACGTATTAAAGTATTGTCCAATTTGAAATTGGACGAACATCGTCTGCCACAAGATGGACGATTTAAGATTGAGAATGAAGAACATAAAATATCATTCCGTGTGAGCATCCTGCCAATTTTTGATGGTGAAAAGATTGTGATGCGTCTTTTGGATGAATCATCGAAGGGGTTGACGTTGGAAAAAATGGGTCTTCATGACGAAGCGCTAGAGACCATTCATCGCCAAATCAAAAAACCAAACGGAATGATCTTGGTGACAGGACCAACGGGATCAGGAAAAACCACGACACTCTATACCATTGTGGATATTCTCAACACACAAGAGGTGAACATTTCAACCGTAGAAGATCCTGTGGAATATCGCATGGAGAGAATCAATCAGACACAAGTCAACTCAAAAATTGGCATGACATTTGCGGCCGGATTGCGTTCATTGTTGCGCCAAGATCCAGACATTATCATGGTGGGAGAGATTCGTGACGGTGAGACATTAGAAATTGCAATTCATGCGGCAATGACAGGACATTTGGTTCTCTCAACATTGCACACAAACAGTGCCGCCGGCGCCGTGCCACGCATGCTGGACATGGGCGCTGAAGCATTTTTAGTTGCCTCAACAACAAACATAATCGTTGCGCAACGTTTGATACGAAAGCTGTGTGGTGACTGTGCTGAAGAATATACACTTGAACAAAAAGAAATACAAACACTCGGGAAAGATGTTGACATGGAGACAATTTTGTCATATCTCAAAACAAAAAAATACGTCAAAGAAAATCAGCAATGGAAAGACATTGTGTTCCATCGTCCAAAAGGGTGCAAACAATGCAATAACGAAGGTTACAAAGGAAGAAACGGTATCTATGAAGTTTTGGAGATTGATGAAGACATTGAAAAGATGATCGTCCAGTCAGCATCAACAGAAACAATTGAGAGAAAAGCAAAAGAAAAAGGAATGGCGACAATGGTGGAAGATGGTTTTTATAAAGCAATTCAAGGGATCACTTCAATCGAAGAAGTGTTGCGTGTAACGAAGGAGTAAAGAAGGTGCTTAAAGAGCGTTCCTAGAAAAAACAAAAATCATGCCAAATTATTTTTATACAGCAAAAAGAATTCAAACCGGAGAAACGACTAGCGGGCAAATGGTTGCAAAAGATGAACGCCTCGCCGCACAACAGCTACGCTCCGAAGGAGTCCTTGTTACATCGATCAAATCAATAGAAGAAGAAGGTCAAAAAGTGGATGTTGCATTCATGGATCGATTCCGTTCCGTTCCTTTAAAAGAGAAGCTCATTTTTGCAAGAAACTTAAGTGTGATGATTTCATCGGGCCTCCCCGTGTCGCAGTCACTCAACAATCTCGCAATTCAGGTGGGCAACAAGACGTTAAAAAAAATTCTCAAAGAAATGCATCAAGATGTGCAGAAAGGAGCATCGCTCAGCACAAGTTTGGCAAAATATCCGAGCGTGTTCAATGACTTGTTTGTAAACATGGTGCGAGTAGGAGAAGAGGGAGGGAGCCTGGAAGAGGCTTTGCAGATTATTGCTGTACAGTTGGAAAAAGAACACGAGTTGTTGTCAAAAGTGCGCGGGGCACTCATTTATCCCGCAGTGATTGTGGTGGCGATGGTCGGTGTTGGAATCGTGATGTTGACGTATGTACTGCCACAAATCACGGGGGTGTTTGAAGACATGGAAGTGACACTGCCAAAAAGCACGCAGTTTGTCATCGCACTTTCAGACTTCACAAAAAGACATAGCATGCTCATTGTGGCTGGGGCGGTTATTTTCGGATTTGTCATAAAAATGACATGGAAATTTGCTTCAATGAAACAGGTGCGTAGTTTTTTGGCTTTGAAGCTACCAATCGTTGGACCGATTGTAAGGAAAGTGAATTGTGCGCGATTTGCCCGTATCTATAGCTCACTGATTCGTTCCGGTGTTCCAGTTGTGGACACGCTCAAGATTATCTCACGCACATTAACCAACCATTACTATAAACAAGCAATTGAAAAAACAGCACAAGAAATCCAAAAGGGCGTGGAGATGAGCAAGATGGTATATCAGTATCCAGACATCTTTCCAGTGTTAGTGCCACAAATGATGGAGGTGGGAGAACAAACGGGAAAAACAGAAGCCGTATTGCAAAAGCTGGCAGAATTTTATGAAGAAGAAGTGGCACAGATTACCAAAAACCTGTCGTCAATCATTGAGCCAGTTCTAATGCTATTAATCGGTACAGCAGTTGGGTTTTTTGCAGTGTCAATGTTGCAACCGATGTACAGCGTCTTGGAAAATATTCAATAAAAAAAAGATGGGGAGAAAATTGTATCAAAAAGAGAAGGCAACAAAAAAAGGATTCACAATTATTGAAGGGTTGATGTTGTTGTTTGTGTTTTCTGTTGTGTCATTGTCGGTCTACCAAGCGACAAGTGTTGGAATCTGGCACATTCTGGAAGCGCGCATGCGAATTTCTGGAATCAATCTTGCAAACGAAAAAATGGAAATATTGAGAAATCTGCCATACGATCAAGTGGCTGTTGTGGGTGGTGTTCCAAGCGGGAACATTGCGCCAACAGAACAGATCATACTTAATGGTCGACAGTTCAACATAACAACTGATGTGTTGTATGTAGACGATCCAGACGATGGAACTGTTAGTGACACAGACACAGTTCCAAACGATTATAAAGTGGCACACATCACGGTAGCATGGGGAGAAAAGAATGGGCAGGACATCGATTTATTTGCGCGGTTTGTACCATCAGGTGTAGAAACAACAACAGGTGGAGGAACAATACGCATCAACACACAGGACAGCTCGGGAACTCCTGTACCAAATGTAAATGTAAACGTGGTAAACACAAATGTTAGTCCATCAGTGAATCTCACAACGCAGACAGATGCAAGTGGTTCACTACTCATTCCTGGAGCACCGGAAGACACCACAAATGGATATGTTGTCACCTTGTCAAAAAGTGGATATGAAACAATGGGAACATTGCCCCCATACAATCTTACGCCATACAACCCGACACACACACATCTTTTTGTTTCACAAAATGGTTTGAGTGTACGCACATTCGAAATCAACCAAACAACGACAACAACAATGCAAGCAATTGATCCTTTTGGGGCAACGATTGATGCCATAGAGTTCCATCTCACAGGAGGGAAAGTATTGGGAAGCGATCCGATTACGTCAGAACCAGTATATAATCACAACGATGATCACACAACAAATTCCAGTGGTGAAGTGGAGCTGACAGATTTCAGTTCCGGAGAGTATGTTCTTACACTTAACGCACCAAGTGACACGTCATATCTTTTGTGGAAAGTGAACCCAGGAGATGATGTGCAAAGAGATTTGTTTGATATAGAACCAGGATCAAACAGTACGATTGAAATAGTGATCATGGAAAAGTCATTTCCGTCATTGTTTTATAACGTAACAGACACGACAGGAACACCGGTCCAAGGAGTATCAGTAAGAGTAGAAAACACAACACTGGGCTATGACGTGACACAATCGACAGATAAATACGGATATGCATTTTTTCCACAAGATACAACACCATTGGTGGAGAGTGCAAACTATGAAATTACAGTGAGCAAATCAGGATATGACGACGAGACGGAAACAGTTGTAATCAGCGGATTGACAGAAGGAGGAGTGAGTCTTACATCAGACTAAAAATGAAAATTACGATTAGAAAAATTATAGAAAAAATATACAAAGATGAGACGTAACAGAAAACAAAAAGCACAGAAAAAAGGAATGACACTTATGGAAATGGTGGTGGCAATTGGCATCATCACAATTGTCATGACAGGATTTTCAATGCTATTTATTTCGACATGGCGATCACAAGCAAATGTGATTGAAGCGGGTACACAAGGACTGATTGCCTCCCGTGGTGTTGGAGGAGTGATGAGTCAGATAAGAAACGCACGCCAAGCCGACAACGGATCCTTTCCAATTGTGTTGGCAAACGAGTTTGAGATGACTTTTTTTAGCGACTATGACAAAGATGGTGTAACAGAACGACTGCATTATTATTTGCAAAACTGCACGTTGTTTTTGGGTGTGCGTGAACCGTCCGGTGTTCCAGCAACATATGCTTCAGGCGACGGAAGTACGGCGATCGTAGCACCAAATGTGAACAATACGAACGCAGATCCAGTATTCCAATATTTTGACGAAACAAATGCGCAGGTGGCATCTCCAGCATCGGTGGCAGACGTGAAGATGGTAAAAATGTCATTAATCATTGAGATTGATCCAACGATAGCACCAGACGATCTTGTGGTGGAGTCATTTGCGTCAATTCGCAATCTCAGTGAACATGACACAATTAATTAAAAAAATGAAAAACTCGTTCATAAAAATAAAAAAAGGATCTGCATTAACATATGCACTCATACTTACATCGATTGTGTCAGTAATTCTGTTGGGAATCGTGCAGTTTGTAATCTCGCATGTAAACTTTGGGCTCAAGACAGCGGCAAGAGAGCAGTCATTACATATTGCTGAGGCAGGAGTCTATTTTTATAGGTGGTATTTAGCACATCAAGTGGAAGGAAAGACGTCGCAACAGATTCAAAACTTTTGGCAAAATGAAAATCCATACGGCGTAAACACACCGCTTGTTGCCGATTACGAAGGGATTGGATCATATAGCATCACAGTGACACCACCACCACCAAACTCGACAATCGTAATTGTTCAAGTAACAGGATCAACGTATATACACCCAGAGATGCAACGCACGGTGCAAGTAAGATTTCGACGACCATCATGGAGTGAGTTCGCCGTGCTCGCTGACGCCGACATACGATTTGGTGACGGAACAGAAATTTTTGGACCATTGCATTCCAATGGAGGTGTTCGTTTCGATGGGGTGGCACACAATATAGTGTCATCACTAGTAGAAGATTATGTTGATCCAGACACGGGAATCACACGTCCTGGCGTATGGACAAGCTGGTCAGGAGAATATAATTCAAACATGGGAAGCAGCGTTTTTCTCGCAGGAAAAGAGTTTCCGTCAGGAGAACAAGACTTCAACGGAGTGACTGCGGATTTGGCACTGATGAAAGACGAAGCAATCAACGGAAACGGGATATATTTTAACAACACGGGGCAAGGGAGACACATTGTTCTCAGAACAGATGGTACGGCAGATGTTAGAACTGTGAATAGCTACAACACAACATCAAATAGTATCACCAGTGAATCAGGGGTAACAAACCATGCCTTTCCTGACGGGGGAGTGATCTATGTAGAGGACAATATATGGTTGGAAGGACAAGTGGATGGACGACGTGTGACAATTGTGGCAGCTGACCTTGTTGGTGGCGCATCACCAAACATTTTTATTGAAAACGACATAACATATTCCAATTATGACGGAACAGACGTGATCGGAATCATTGGTGAGGGAGATGTAGAAATTATTCGAGACAGTGAAGACGATTTGCGTATTGATGGGGCAATGCTTGCGCAAAACGGACGTGTCGGAAGAGAACATTATGGATCATACTGCACAGCATGGTGGTGGATTTTCTGCACCAATTGGGAAACAGACAACAAAGACACAATCACAGTCTTTGGTTCAATTGCAACTTTGCAACGGTATGGATTTGCATGGACAGACGGAACTGGATACACAGACCGTAATTTACTATACGATAATAATCTTCTGTACTACCCACCACCGTATTTTCCAACAGGAACAAAATACGCAATCGATTTATGGGAAGAATTATAGTACAATATAAAAAAGAATTGTTAGAAAACGTGGATAAAATTAATGAGCATTTTTACACAAAACATTGCAACATCAATACCGTTTGGATTAGATCTTGGCGACCTGTCAATCAAGGCCGTTCAAATTGTGCACGGAAAGAAACGAGATGAGATAAAAGGATACGCATCAGCATCATTACCATTTGGCTACATTCAAGATGGAGAAATTCTCAAAAGTAATGAAGTGGCGCAGGTGATTCGCGAAATGCTTGATGATGCGCAACCAAAAGCAATTCGATCAAAACAAGTTATTTGTTCCTTACCAGAGACAAAAGCATTTTTGCGAATCATCCAAATACCAAAGATGGATTTGGAAGAAGCAAAAGAGGCTGTACGGTGGGAAATGGAAGCAAACATACCATTGACGGCTGATGAAGTCTACTACGACTGGCAGATTGTTAGTAACAGCATTAAAGAAGACAAGGGAAAGATGAATGTCTTGTTGGTTGCGGTGGCGCGAAAAACCGTGGAACAGATAGTTGACGTCTTGGAAAAAGCCGATTTAGAAGTTGTTGGATTGGAGATTGAATCGATGGCACAGTCACGGAGCTTGATAAACAGTCAAAACAAAGAGGAGACAGTAATGGTGGTTGATATTGGTGACAGGCGAACAGGGATACTGATTGTCGCAAATGGCGTCCCGGTGTTTACGTCCAGTATTGCTCAATCAGGACAATCATTGACTGACGCAATTGCAAAGTCATTCAACATGTCAAACGAGGAAGCTGAAAAAACAAAGATTGAACACGGAATCGGATCATCAACAAAAGGCGACCCGTTGTTTCAGTCAGTGAAGCCTGTGTTGGAAAGCTTTGTTGTGGAGATGCAACGTTCAATCGAATTTCTTGTTTCAGGATTGGAATATGACAACACTGTGGACAGAGTAATCATTAGTGGCGGTGGTGCAAACACAAAAGGGTTCATTCCATATCTGGCACAGAGGATGCAAAAAACAGTAGAGATTGGCAACCCTTGGTCGAAAATACTATTGGGGAGTAATCTTCCGCCAATTGCGCGTCAAGACGCCGCACAATACACGACGGCAATTGGACTTGCTCTCAAAGAATTATACTATGATCATAAGACTTAACCTCCTTCCAGAGGAAAAAAAACAAGAAATCAAGAGAAAAAAACGCATGTCTCGCGGAATCAGTCAGGCAAGCATGTTTTTTCTTGTACTTATCTTTGTGTTGGCATCAATGGCTGGTATGCGCATGGTGCAACACCAAGAACAAGGAGTTACACAGCGCACAGGAAATGATCAGCTGACACGGCAGGGATACAAAGAAGTTGTAAAATATGAAGATATTTTCAGAGAGATGAACAAAGACATTGTTGAAATCGAAAAGATTCGTGCACGGCATGTGGAATGGTCTCCTTTGATTCAAAGAATAAGTCAGAACATTGTTCAAAAAAACCTCACAATAGATCAGCTCATAACAAAAGATGCAACAGTGATGCTCTCAGGAACAGCAAACACACGACAAGAATTATTAGAATTTGAAGAACAAATAAAAAACGATGAGTGCATTGATGCAGTGGACGTGCCGTTGTCAAACTTGGTTGTAAAAGAAAACGTACCGTTTCAAATTGATGCAACATTCAAAAAAGATTGCCTTGTGAACAGTTAGTCTTGAAAAAAATCTGATTACAAAAAAATGAAA